>NZ_JH976125.1:264977-269252 GCF_000305755.2 Vibrio sp. HENC-03
ATACAAAAATAAAGCGATATAGCCGTCTAAAGGCTTAAGCTTTCAGAAGTTTTGCAATGTGCGCTTTAAGAACGTCGATTGCGATACGGTTTTTACCACCGCGAGGAACGATGATATCCGCGTATTGCTTAGAAGGTTCGATAAACTGCATAAACATCGGACGAACAGTCTGTTGGTATTGCTTAAGAACAGACTCCATAGTACGACCACGCTCTTCAACGTCACGCTTAACACGACGCAGTAGACAGATGTCCAACGGTGTATCCATAAATACCGTCGCGTGCATTAGGTTACGTAGACGAGGGTCGGTTAGCAGCAAGATACCTTCAAGAATGATTACCTTTTTAGGGGTCATTGGAGTGGTGTTGCTTGTACGAGTGTGCTCTGTGTAGCTGTATTCTGGAACTTCTACAGCTTCTCCACGCACCAATTTCTCTAGGTGTTCACAGAGTAGGTCGTGGTCCAACGCGCTCGGGTGATCGTAGTTAGTCTTTACACGCTCTTCCATGCTTAGGTTGCTTTGGTCGTTGTAGTAGCAATCTTCCGTGATGACACCGATTTGATGATCGCCCACTTTCTCGCGAAGCTCATTGTAAATTGTGCTCGCGATCAGACTTTTTCCCGAAGCAGAAGCGCCAGCAATACCGACGATGACGCATTGATTATTATCAGACATTAATTTGCACCCGATGATGATTTTCTAGTCACATAAAAAGATAAACTGCCTGATTATAGGGAGTTCACCCCCTCGTGACTAGCTGGAATTAGGGTTTCGTTATAAGTTTCTGTCAGCTCAGAGGATTAACCTCCCAGCAAACGTTTAAATGTGCAATATTCAACCAGCGTTGATATTAAACTCAGTTCACCATAGTAAAACTGATTGCATCCGGTTTTGCTTTACCTTGCCAATACATGGTGCCACAAACTCGGTCAGCAAGCTGTTTGTAGTAGCCCGCATGCTCACTATCAGGGCGTCTCGCCACTGTTGGAATACCGGCATCGATATCTTCTCGCATAGAGATATGAAGCGGAATTTGCCCAAGCAGTGCCAAGCCAAATTCTTGTGACATTTTCTCTGCACCACCAGTACCGAAAATATGCTCAACCGCTCCACACTGACTACAAATGTGGTAACTCATGTTCTCAACGACGCCAACAACTGGCACGTTGACTTTATGGAACATAGCCGCACCTTTACGTGCATCCGCTAACGCAAGATCTTGTGGTGTAGTAACAAGGACAGTGCCTGTAACTGGAATCTGCTGTGACAATGTTAGCTGAATGTCACCCGTACCCGGCGGCATATCGATAACCAGATAATCAAGCTCTGGCCAATCCGTTTCGGTTAGCAGTTGTGATAGCGCTTTAGAAGCCATAGGGCCACGCCAAATAGCCGCTTCCGATTTATCCACCAAGTAACCGATAGAATGAGTATAGATGCCATGAGCAAAAATTGGCTCCATCCATTTGGCGTCACGAACTTCAGGCTTTGCGTCTTCTTGACCTAACATCATAGGAACCGATGGGCCATAGATGTCAGCATCTAACAAGCCAACTTTCGCACCAGACTGTGCAATGGCTAAAGCAAGGTTAACCGCGGTTGTCGATTTACCCACACCTCCCTTTGCTGAGCTAACTGCGATAATGTTTTTCACGCCTTTGACGGCATTGGTAACTTGCGTCTCAAGCGCTTTGATATTCAGTTCGATGTGAAAATCAAACGCTGGAACATCACCCGATGATTGTTGCCCTTTAATCCAACTGCTCAACGCCACTTGGAGTTCGTTGCTCGCAAACGGTAAGGTAATTTGAATGCCACCTTGCGCGGGGATTGCAACCATACCATTAATATCTGCCCAGTTTTCCACCAACTGTGGATGTTGAAACTGGTTAAGCCAATGACAAAAATCTTGTTTTGAAGTGAACTGATGCATGAGGCCTCCTTTATGCATCTAATCGTAGCACCCAGCGGCGAGATTCAGAACCCCAAAAAAACTAAGGCAATCCATGGTTTGATGCCTTGGCGTTAGGGAACTCATGGGGTAGTATTAGTCTCTATTTTTTATACCTATCAAAAAGCGATTATTAAGTATGGCAAACGATCCAAGAAAACTGCTGGTAACTTGTGCCCTTCCGTACGCTAATGGTTCGATTCACCTAGGTCACATGCTTGAGCACATTCAAGCTGACATCTGGGTTCGCTACCAACGCCTACGTGGCAACACTGTAAACTTCATCTGTGCTGACGATGCTCACGGCACGCCAATCATGCTAAAAGCACAACAGATGGGTATTACGCCAGAAGAGATGATCGCTGCAGTGAGCGAAGAGCATCAAAAAGACTTCGCTGGCTTTGATATTAGCTTTGATAACTACCACAGCACACACTCAGAAGAGAACCGTGAACTGGCTTCTCACATCTACCTTGAGCTGAAGAAAAACGGTTTTATCTCTAGCCGCACGATTTCTCAACTATTCGACCCTGAGAAAGAAATGTTCCTACCGGATCGTTTCGTAAAAGGTACTTGCCCTAAGTGTAAGTCGGAAGATCAATACGGCGACAACTGTGATAACTGTGGTGAGACGTACAACCCAACTGAACTGATTAACCCGAAATCAGCAGTATCTGGCGCAACTCCAGTAATGAAAGACTCTGAGCACTTCTTCTTCGACCTACCTCAGTTCGAAAGCATGCTAAAAGAGTGGACTCGTTCAGGTTCTCTACAATCTGAAACGGCTAACAAGATGCAAGAGTGGTTCGAATCTGGTTTGCAACAGTGGGATATCTCACGCGATGCACCTTACTTCGGCTTCGAAATCCCAGGCGAGAAGAACAAATTCTTCTACGTATGGCTAGATGCACCGGTTGGCTACATGGCTTCTTTCAAGAACCTATGTGACAAGACTGAAGGTCTAGATTTCGACGAATACTGGAAGAAAGACAGCACAACTGAGCTTTACCACTTCATCGGTAAAGACATCGTTTACTTCCACTCTCTATTCTGGCCAGCAATGCTAGAAGGCAGCGGTTTCCGTAAGCCAAACAACGTATTCGTACACGGCTACGTAACGGTAAACGGCGCGAAGATGTCTAAATCTAAAGGCACGTTTGTTAAGGCAAGCACTTACCTGAATCACCTAGATCCAGAGTGTTTGCGTTACTACTACGCGGCAAAACTAAACAGCCGTATCGACGACCTAGACCTAAACCTTGAAGACTTTACTCAACGTGTTAACGCTGACGTAGTAAACAAGATTGTTAACCTAGCTTCTCGTAACGCTGGCTTCATCTCTAAACGTTTTGAAGGCAAGTTGGCTGAAAACTTTGCAGAACCTGAGCTATACAACGAATTCGTTGCAGCAGCAGACCGTATCGCAGAGCTTTACGAAACTCGTGAGTTTGGTCGTGCAATCCGAGAGATCACGGCGCTAGCAGATAAAGCTAACCAATACGTTGACGAAAAAGCACCTTGGGTTGTTGCAAAAGAAGAAGGTAAAGATCAGGAACTACAAGAAATTTGTTCTGTAGGTATTAACCTGTTCCGCGTTCTAATGACTTACCTGAAACCAGTTATGCCTGCACTAGCAGCACGTACTGAAGCATTCCTAAACGAAGAGCTAACTTGGGAAGGCATTGCTGCACCACTGACTGGTCACGAGATCACTAAGTTCAAAGCGCTGTTCAACCGTATCGATCCTAAGAACATCGAAGCGATGATCGAAGCATCGAAAGAAGACGCTGCGGCAGAAATGGCAGCAAAAGAGAAAGCGGAAGCAGAAAAGAACAAAGCTAGCCAAACTGAGCTAGATAAAGATCCAATCGCTGAAGAGATTGAGTTCGATGCTTTCGCAGCGGTTGATATGCGTATTGCTCGCATCATCTCTTGTGAAGAAGTGCCAAAAGCAAACAAACTGCTTAAGTTCCAACTAGACATCGGCGGTGAAACTCGTCAGGTGTTCTCTGGCATCAAGTCAGCGTACAAACCTGAAGAGCTAGAAGGCAAGCTAACTGTAATGGTTGCTAACCTAAAACCACGTAAGATGAAGTTTGGTATGTCTGAAGGCATGATCCTAGCCGCTGGCCCTGGTGGTAGCGATCTATGGATTCTTGAGCCACACGAAGGTGCTCAACCAGGTATGCGTGTAATGTAATCCTCTTCGCATAATAGATAGGCTTAACTAGTTCAGTTAAGCCTTTTTTACAACGAGTGTCTCGTCCTGAAATGTGTTTACACATTGAGGACTAATTATGACAACTTCAAATACATCCTACAT
>NZ_JH976126.1:0-187950 GCF_000305755.2 Vibrio sp. HENC-03
TCCTATCTACCTTTCACTGTTTAAAAATCGGTTGTAATTAATTGGGAGTCCATATACAGAATGACGTAAAAATTAAACCTCAAACCCAAACTATCCAATTGAATCCAAAAATAAAGGACGCCGAAGCGCCCTTTTCTTGTACTTATTAGCAATAGTATAACTTAGTCTTTAGCGCTAAGTCCTACTCTTGGCTTGCCGTTGGTTGTGAAGTAGATTCCACTTGCTCTTTTTGTGCTTCTTTTCTTGCGCGGCGGTCGAACAAACGCTCAACCACAACGAAGAACACAGGCACGAAGAAGATACCAAGCAAGGTCGCACTTACCATACCGCCAAGTACGCCCGTACCTACCGCGTTCTGACCCGCAGAGCCTACACCTGCACTGATCGCTAGTGGCACTACACCCAGACCAAACGCAAGCGAAGTCATGATGATAGGACGAAGGCGAACACGTACCGCGTGCAACGTTGCTTCAATCAAGCCCGCGCCTTTCTCGTAGTATTCCTTGGCGAATTCCACGATAAGGATCGCGTTCTTCGTTGCCAGACCAACAGTGGTCAACAAACTAACTTGGAAGAATACGTCGTTATCCATACCGCGAGTCATGACCGCAAGTACCGCACCTAGCACACCCAGAGGCACTACAAGTACAACCGCGAATGGTACTGACCAGCTCTCATAAAGTGCAGCTAGTACAAGGAAGACAACCAGAATCGACAGCGCGTAAAGCATTGGCGCTTGGTTACCTGATAGACGTTCCTCGTAAGAGATGCCGTTCCAGTTCACCGTAAAGCCAGGAGGCAGTTTTTCTACCATAGCTTCGATTTCTGCCATCGCTTCACCAGTACTTACGCCCGGAGCCGCGCCGCCTTGGATGTTCATCGCTGGTAGACCGTTAAAGCGTTGCAATAGCGGAGAACCGTAAGTCCACTCACCCGTTGCGAATGCTGAGAATGGCACCATCTCGCCTTGTGAGTTACGCACGTACCACGAGTCGAAGTCTTTCGGCTGCATGCGGTGTTCAGCATCACTCTGTACCATTACCTTCTTCACGCGTCCGCGGTCGATGTAATCGTTGATGTACGCACCACCCCATGCCGAAGCTAGGATTTGGTTTACATCATTAATGCTCACATCAAGCGCACGCAGTTTCACGTGGTCGATATGAACTTGGTACATCGGCGCATCTGCCTGACCGTTTGGACGCACACCCACCAGTTTCGGATTTTGTGCTGCCATACCTAGGATTTGGTATTGAGCCGCTACAAGCGCTTCGTGACCATTGCCCGTTGAGTCTTGTAGGTAGAAGTCGAAACCAGTCGCGTTACCCAACTCTTGAATCGCCGGTGGTGCAAACGCAAACACCATTGCTTCTTTAATCGTTGAGAAGTAACCCATAGCACGACCTGTCAGCGAAGCCGCATCCGAACCCGGTGCTTCACGTTCTGACCAATCTTTCAGACCGATAAACGCCATCCCCATGTTCTGACCTTGACCCGCGAAGCTGAAGCCCGCTACCGAGAACACTGACGCAACGTTGTCTTTCTCTTCTTCTAGGAAGTAGTTACGGACTTTTTCTAGTGTCTTTTCAGTCTGCTCTTGAGTCGAGTTCGGTGGCAAAATTGCCATTGAGAACACCGTACCTTGGTCTTCATCCGGTAGGAACGATGTTGGTAGGTTCATGAACAACCAACCTGCGCCCGCACTCATTGCCGCGAACACCAGCAGCATACGACCAGTGCGTTTCAGCATTTTCGCTACGCCCGCTTCGTAACCCGCCGTTGCCGCATCAAACTTACGGTTGAACCAGCCAAAGAAGCCTTTCTTATCCGAAAATTCTGCGTCGCCTTTTTTCAGCAAGCTCGCACAAAGTGCCGGAGTAAGAATGATCGCCACCAATACCGAGAGCGTCATCGCCGCTACGATAGTGATAGAGAACTGACGGTAGATAACACCGGTTGAGCCAGACATGAATGCCATCGGTACGAATACCGCAGACAGCGTCAAACCAACGCCTACTAGCGCGCCAGTGATCTGCCCCATCGACTTCTTCGTCGCTTCTTTTGGGTCGAGACCGTCTTCGTGCATTACACGTTCCACGTTCTCAACCACAACGATCGCATCGTCCACCAGCAAGCCGATTGCCAGAACCATAGCAAACATGGTTAAGGTGTTAACACTAAAGCCAGTCGCGTAAAGGATCGCAAACGTACCCAGCAATACCACCGGAACCGCAATCGTCGGGATGATCGTTGCACGGAAGTTCTGCAAGAACAGGTACATGATCAAGAATACCAATACGATCGCTTCAAGCAGCGTCTTGATTACTTCTTTGATCGACGCATCAACGAATGGCGTTGTCTCAAACGGGTAAGCGATCTTCAAACCATCTGGGAAAGTCGCACTTAGCTGACCAAGACGTTCTTTTACTGCTTCTGCCGTTTCTAGCGCGTTCGCACCAGTACCAAGCGAGATACCAAGACCTGCCGCTGGGAAGCCGTTGTATTGACCTTTGATATCGTAGCTTTCTGCACCACGCTCAACACGCGCAACGTCTTTCAGGTAAACATTCGAACCGTTCGCTTCTGATTTCAGAATGATGTTTCTGAATTCAGCCACACTGGTTAGACGGCTTGCTGAAGAAATCGTCGCGTTAAGCAACTGACCAGACTGAGCAGGTGCTGCGCCTAACTGACCCGAAGAAACCTGTGCGTTCTGCTCACGAATCGCGTTCGCAACGTCGATGGCCGTTAGGTTGAACTGAGTCAGTTTGAATGGGTCTAGCCAAACGCGCATTGCATATTGAGAACCAAACGCTTGCACTTGACCTACACCCGTAACACGGCTGATCGGATCTTGAATATTGGTAACAACAAAGTCGCCAATGTCGTTTTCTGTGAATTCAGGGTCTTCAGAGTAAACTGCCACAACCATCAAGAATGAGGTGTTGGATTTGTTTACGATGATACCTTGGCTTTGTACTTCCATCGGAAGCGACGTCATCGCCAATTGCAGTTTGTTCTGCACCTGAACTTGCGCGATATCTGGATCCGCTTCGCTATCAAACGTCAGCGTAATGGTTGCGTTACCAAACGCATCACTGCTTGAGTTTAGGTAGCGTAGGTAGTCTAGACCCGTCATGTTTTGCTCGATAACCTGAGTTACTGAGTCTTCTACGGTTTTCGCAGAAGCACCAGGGTAACGGGCATTGATTGAGATCGTGGTCGGTGAAATCGTCGGGTATTGAGAAACCGGCAAGTTGAACAGGGACATTACGCCTGCCAACATGGTCAGAATCGCAAGTACCCAAGCAAATACCGGACGATCGATAAAGAATCGTGCCATGATTATGCCTGCTCACCTGATTGAATGGTCACTGGGTTACCCGGTTGCACCATCTGCAAACCAGTTGTGATGACTTTATCACCCACTTTCAAGCCTTCTGTGATGCGCCATTGGTTACCAATAGACTCTGCCGTCGTCACTGGAGTGATAGATACTTTGTTGTCCGCATCCACAGTCATGACTGAGGCTTTGCCTGTTGCGTCACGCGTTACTGTGTTTTGTGGGATAAGAATCGCCACAGGGTCCACACCTACGGTTACCGTTGCGCGCACGAACATGCCTGGTAGCAATAAGCCATCTGGGTTCGCGAATTCTGCACGTAGCGTTACGCTGCCCGTGCTTTCGTCTACGTTCACTTCAGTAAACTTCATCGTGCCTTTGTGCGCGTAAGTCGAACCATCTTCAAGCGTTAGCGTCACTTGAGCGGATTCGTCTTTTTGCAGATGGCCTTGTGACATCGCTGCTTTCAAACGGAGTAATTGAGCAGAAGATTGCACGATATCAACATTGATTGGGTCTAGCTGTTGGATCGTCGTTAACGTCGCCGCTTGGTTTGCCGTTACCAGCGCACCCGCCGTTACGTTAGACTTGCTGATCACACCGCTGATTGGCGCTTTCACTTGTGCGTAAGACAGATTGATCTTCGCCGTGTTGATTCTCGCTTTCGCTACCAACACTTGCGCTTTCGCTTCTTTGTAAGCCGCTTCTGCTTCATCGAGATCTTGTTGGCTGATCGACTTCTTAGTGATCAACGCACGGTAACGACGAACCGTTGAGTACGTTGACTCTTCAGATGCTTGAGCACGGATCAGTTCAGCTTCTGCGCTTAATAGGTCTGCTTGGAACGTAGAATCGTCGATCTGGTAAAGCGATTGACCTTTCTCAACCACACCACCCTCTTCAAAATTACGCTCAGAAATAATACCCGTTACCTGTGGGCGAACTTCTGCTTCTTTAAACGCTCGGCTGCGGCCTGGCAGTTCTACTGTTAGCGCTTGGCGAACAGGTTCTACCGTCAATACCGTCACTTCTGGTGTCGGCGCTGGACCACCTTGCGCTTGTCCTTCTTGGCTCTGTTCACACCCGACCAATAATAGGCTCGACGCAATCAAGAGCGATAACGTGGTTCTACGTGTCATGAAAATTCTCTCTTCCTAACTAAAACAACGTGACTCAATAAAAAGTCAGCAAATATTAGTCGGGATGATAATTATTCAATGTTGTACATACAACAAAATTTAACGTTCTTTACGATAGACAAAAATGTTTATTCGAAAGCTGTCGTTGATCTCTCAATTTGAGTGCTTTTTTATTGGAAAAATAAAATTTCTGTGAGCAATCGAAATCAGATTTTTCTTAATAAAAACAGTAAAAAAGAGTAGACAAAACCAGAGAATTCGTGACAAAGCAAACCAATTAGTAAGTGATCTTGCTATCGCGGATAAAAAGAAAGCTTATTAAATATCGTGAGAATAAATGAAAAAACAATAATTTACACTCGCTTAACATTTCATCATTAATTGAACATTTAAAGCTCGCTTTGATTAAATAAATTGCAAATATAAGCGTTGATTTCCGTATTTATTACCCTATAATTCGCTCCCCCTAAACAACCTGACATACGAAATAAGTTGGTTATGAACAATAATAACTCTTTAGTATTAGGGAATTACCTTTGGGACAGGACGACTCACTATTTACAGCCATCCCCTTTGAATGGCAAAGCAGAAGAACAAGAAGCGGTTAAGCTGACCAATAAACAAAAAGCGTTGTTAAATTGCCTTGTTGATGCGTATCCAAACACGATCAGCAATAAAGAGATTATTCAGCAGGTTTGGGGCTATGAACACATCTCACAAGAGAGTTTGCCTCAACTGATTAATCGTACTCGACGAACGTTGGAAGATAACGAAAAGACCATTCTGGTTAATACCCCTGGGGTTGGCTATTCCCTCAATTTTAAATTTGCTCCAGAAGAGCCAGTTTTAAAGCCAATAACCAAGCCAGAACAGTGTGCTCTCAACTCAACCAGCAAGCAAAACGCAAAACTATGGAATGCGCTTTTTATAGTCATGCTGTTTGTGACGCTGTTTAATCTTTATGAAACGACGAAAGCACTGTATTTCAAGCACGACTTTGAACAAGTGCTAAGAGCCAAAGTTTACCCAGAAATAAAACGTTCCGATGACGGAAAAACGGTAGTGACAATTAACAACCATGAATGCATTTATCACAAAGATCAGCTTTTACTTCAATGCCCATAAATTCAAAATATTGATCGCATTGGTTGTGTTCAACGGCATTCTCTTGTTCACAGCACACCAGTCAAAAGTACAACTTTTTGGCAAAGTAGAAGCGATGCAATACAGGTGGACGACCTATACTAGGCTCTATAAAGATAACATTGAGACCCGTAACCACTACTCACCTATCGGTGGTGCTGTGACAGAGTATCAATCGCTTGACTATCAATATGAATATTCAAAATCTAAGGGAAACGAATACATTGTATTGAGCTATGAAAAGCCAGTGACCATGCGCCACAATCGTATCTACTATCTAGATGAACAATGCAGTTTGCTCTTTTTCGGCAGAGCAGAGAGAACTCTAAAGAACATGACGCTCCGCTGCTTATACTGAGAAGATTGCAATCGCTGTTAGAGCATAAAAACCGAGCTGAATAATTTCAGCTCGGTTTTCTTTTATTTCGAAATAACAGGAAAGTGTTTGTTAAGAAACGCCATCACGTGCGGAACATACTTCTGGGAATCAAAAATCGGCGCACTATGCCCCACTCCTTCTTCAATCCACAACTGGTTCTCAATGTTATTCCCATCCAGCTTAGCTTTGAGTAGTTCGCTTTGTGACAAAGGAACGCGCTTATCTATCGTTCCATGTAACTGGATAAACGGCGGCGCTTTGTCGTCAACATAGGTTGTTGATGATGCCTGCTTGGCGATTTCAGGAATGGCACTTGGCGTGTCACCTAAAAAGCGAGACACCGATGATTTCTTACTCGCACTCTTTCCCCCCTTAGTGCCTAGCGCTAACAAATCAGTGGGACCAAAAAAACTCACAACCGCTTCCACCTGATATTTGGGCTTCACATAAAATGATATGTCGCCGTGCGCATTCGTCGTGCCAATCAAGCCCGCTAAGTGTCCACCCGCAGACCGCCCCATCATCACTACGTTATCTACCGCAATATGGTATTGCTTCGCATGATCATGAAGGAAATTAATAGCATCATTGATGTCTTGTACTGGCGCCGGAAATATAGCCTCGCCACTCAAACGGTAATCGACTGAAGCAAGCGCATAACCTTTCTCGATGACTGATTGCAATAACAGTGGGTTCTTAGTAGGTATCGCATCCTTACTCCCGCGCTTCCAAGCACCACCATGAACCCAAACCAAAAGTGGATAAGGTTGCTCACTGTGCACTTTCGGTTTGTAGAGATCGAGTTTAATCTCTCGACCTTTAACGGTTTTAAACACAATATCCTTGTCAACGACAGCACTTTCTAAGGTGTTTGCCTGTACATTTACCGTCAATATGCTCAGTGAAATTGCACTAAGCAAAGTCATGATTTTCTTCATTGATTTTAAGTCCACCATTAGAACGATGCTTCTGCAGCAACCCAGTATCGACGACCATCTTCAACATAGCCATATTCATCGTATGCTGTTTCCGCATCGAATAGGTTGTAGATACCTGCCATCAGCTTAAATTGGCGATTGATTTGCCAGTTACCACCAAAGTCAACATAAGTAATTGACGGAGCAGAGGCATTTCTTGAATCCACAGTAATTGGCTCGGATTCTTCGCTGCGATAAGACACACGAACCCACGAGTTAATATTGTCACGAATCGCCCAATCTGCGTTCAGCGCAACCAAATGCTCTGGAGCTTGTGTTAACGGCTGACCTTTATCTTCACCTGACTTTTTCTCACTATAGGTATAAGTGTAAGTGGCACCGACATTGATCGTTTCAGTAATGCCTTTGTTAATCGAGCTTTCCGCACCATACGTGATAGCATCTTCAATATTTACATACGTTGCATCGCATGCGCGCCCAGTACAGCTTGGATCGAGGTTAATCGTGTCGATCTTGTCTTTAAAATCGTTGTAAAACACAGTCAAACTGGAGTTCAAATCATTCACTCCGGAGTAATACATGCCTAACTCAGTGTTGACGGAAGATTCAGGTTTCAAGTCTGCATTGCCATAAACTTCACATTTACCGTTACAGCTTTCTTGCACCCAATCTTCCTCCATTTCCGTCAAACTTGGTGCGCGATACCCCGTTGAAACACCACCTTTCATTGTCCATTCTGGATTAAGAGTCCAAACACCGTACACGCGCGGACTAAAGTGTGAGTTAAACTGCTCGTTGTCGTCGTATCGTAGACCCAATGTGAGTGCAAAGTTGTCTGTCAGATACCATTCATCTTCGGCAAATACCGACCATTGCGAGTTCTTAAAAACAAAATCACCGTTATCCAGTTCTTCACTTTCAAATGCAGCACCGATTGAAATGTAATGCATACCAAATGCCTTGGACCATTGAGTATTGGCGTTGATGTTTTGCACTTCTAAACCGCGCCCTACATTTTCAACCGTTTCAGTGCTGATGTATGAAGAACCAGTTACAGATTCATAGTTAGCATCATGTGCAATACCAACCGATTGACGGTTATTGTTGGTCGCAGAGGTCTTAGTCCGTGACTTCCCTTCCGTGTTCACTCGCTCTTGATCGTGATGAGTGTAATCAAGGGTGAATGTATCTTCTTCCGTTGGAGTGAAATACACAGATGCACGATAGTTCTCAAGCGTTTTACCGCCGTTTGCATAAAGTATTTCGTCTTCAATACGCTCTTGATACATCCCTGAAATCGCAGTGCTCACCAAGCCATCAATCAAAGGACCTGCGAGGTACATTTCGCCTTGATAGAAATTGCCTGACTTACTGTTTTCTTGTAGCGTTGCCTCCGCGCGCAGACTACCTGTCCACTCTGGAAAATCTTTGCGTGTAATAATGTTGATCACACCACCGATGGCATCTGAGCCATACAAAGTCGACATTGGACCACGCACTACCTCAATACGCTCAATCGCATTTAGCGGTGGTAACCAATCCTGTTCAAAGCCTCCACCGCTACTAACCTGCGTTTCACGGCCAGATTGCTTACGTCCGTCAACGAGAATTGCGGTGTAATCTGAAGGCATGCCACGCAAGGAGATCTCTTGGCGAGAACCGCCACCAGTGATAACAACACCCGGTATGTCTTTCAGAGCATCGGTTAGATCTTTATAAGAACGGTTTTCGATTTGCGCGCGGTCAATCACACTAATCGACGCAGGAGCTTCCAACGTAGATTGCTCATACCCAGAAGCCGTCACCACCATGGTTTCCATGATGGTGTGGTCTTCAGTTATTTGAGAATCAGCAAAAGAAACAAGAGGGAGTGCCGCTGAGATACCTGCGGTAACGTTTACCGCAGTGCGACAATTAAAAGGGATATTCTTGAGCATGTTTGATAACTAATTTTATTTACAACTGATAATTGTTATCAATTAAACTCTCATTACCCTATGCTTTCAATCAATACAGTATGCACGACATCGAATCTTACTATGCAGGATCTGCAACGTTGATTCACAATACTCAATCAAGCATTTATGCATGCATTTCGTTATCTTCGAACAACTCGTTGAATAACTCACGGATCCAAATACACATTGGGTCATCATGAAAACGCTTATGCCAATACAAATACACTTGTGAGAAATCCAAACGTAGTGGTTCTGGCACTTCGCGTGTAATTAGGCGTTCATCCTGACAAGCCGCTTCGGCGAATGGCGTTGGTAAATGAAAGATAATGTCCGTCTCCGCCGCAATACTCGGCGCTGATGTGAAGTTAGTAAGTTGTACTGGCGCCGACAAACGCTGCTTTTTATCTGCTAGGCCTAACTCAATGAACTTGTGCTCAAATGACAACGTTTTCTCTCCTTGTAGAGAGATTTGACCAAAATGGTAATCACGCAACTTCTCTGCCGTTAAGGCTTTATTGGCAAGTGGATGGTTTCTGCTCATTAATAAACGGAAGTCTCGTTTTGCCACGACCTTACGATAAATATTTTGTTCCGATGTCGGCGGCTCGTGGGAAGAAAGCGAGAAATGCACATCGCCAGACACCAGTTCCTCAAAATGGCGTTTCGGCGTTGTGTCGATACTGACCACAAGATTTGGCGCTCGTTCACGAATGGCAGCAACAAGCTTGGGCATCATAGTGTTGACCTGCGGCTGTAAACCATAGAATCGAACGGTGCCTTCCACCTTCTCTGGTTCGAATGAATTCTTATGCGATAGCTTTTCAAGACTAATAATCAACGCAGATATATCTAACTTGATCGCTTCTGCCTTTGGGGTAAGTTCATAGCCAAAACTCGTACGTACCAATAACTCATCATCAAAAAACACTCGCATCTTTTGCAGTGCTCGACTTACTGAAGACTGGCTCGTATTGAGCAGCAAAGCAGTATTCGATACGTGCTTTTCTTCGAGAAGGTATTTAAGAATGTAGAGAGACGTTACGTCAATTTGAGGAATTTGCATAAGCGAAATCTGGCAGCGAAAAGTGAAATTGTAGAGCCAGATTATATGATCGATGCTGCCATGAGTAACAACTTTTCACCAGTTTCAATGATGAATAGAGAGTTCCCGCGCCCCGCATAATGGTGTGGGTTCAAACACCTAAAGACAAAAAAGCCCCAAACTAAAGGGGCTCTGAGTTACCTAATCTTCCACTTGATTAAACGCGGAACTGGCTGACTTGCTTGTCTAACTGTTGTGTCTGTTCAGACAACATAGACAATGACTGTTGCGCTTGGCTTACCACATCCACAATGGACGTGCTGCTGTCTGCAATACCTTGAACGTTGCTGTTCACTTCATCACTCACTGAGCTTTGTTGGCCTGCTGCTGTTGCAATGTGCGTGTTCATCTCGTTCATACGTGCGATCGCGTTTAGGATTTCAGCCAACGACTCTGTCGCTAAACCTGCCGATTGAATGGTGTCTTCGCTGCTGGTTTTACTGCCCTGCATCACTTCCACCGCCTGAGCAGCACCTGCTTGCAGCTTCTCAATCATGGCTTGGATCTCGCCGGTGCTCTTTTGCGTTCGGCTCGCTAGGGAACGCACTTCATCTGCCACGACAGCAAAACCACGACCTTGCTCACCAGCACGCGCTGCTTCAATCGCCGCGTTCAATGCCAACAAGTTGGTCTGCTCTGCAATGCCACGGATAACGTCCAATACCGAAGCAATGTTGCTTACGTCATTGTCTAGTGTGTTGATAACTTGGCTTGCGCTTTCAATCTCACCCGCAAGGTCACGGATCGCTGCGACGGTCTGCTCCAAAATCACATTGGTATTCGACAACTCTTCGTTCGCGGTTTGGCTTGCCAATGCAGCTTCCGTCGCGCTATCGCTCACATTACGACTCGTCACCTGCATTTCATGAACGGCTGCGGCAACGGCTTCGCTGTCACGCTGTTGGCCTACCGTTGAGTCTGCGATGGTCGAAGTCAGCGCATTTAGGTTATTCATTTCCTGACGCAGTGTGTTTGAGCTTTCTACCACTTGTGACACCGTCGCTTGGATCTTAGTGACGAACTGGTTAAAGCCACCAGCCAGTTGACCAATTTCATCTTGAGAATTGATGCTGATGCGCTGGCTTAAGTCTCCTTCACCAGACGCGATTTGCACCATTGCTTCTTTGATGTCATTGATTGGCTTCACTACCGTTTTAAGCAACACCACCACCATGCCAAGTGCCGCTAGAATTACGATCGCAATGCCCGCTTCTAAAATGACTTCCGCACGAAACGCCGCTGCCGCGATATCCGTTTTTAGCATATTTTGCTTTGCTTCAATCGCGTCTTTCACTACGTTCAATTGATCGCGGACCGCACCAAATTGGTGTTCAAATTCGGCTTTGTTTGATTCGTAGTAGTTTGCCCACTGTGATTGTGGCTTGCTGATCATTGCCTCATAACTTTGCAGCCATTGCTCACCCGTTGAGACCAACTGTTGAACTTCACTACCGTGGCTTCGCGGCAGAACGCCTTGATCAGAAAGTGACATGACTTTCTTCATACGAGGCAGAGCTTTGTAAGCGTTGTCTTTGTATTCAAACAAGTGGTGATCGATTTCTGCTTGAGTCTGTGCCAACGCCAAACCTTGAATCGCAGAAGTCGCTTGATAAAGGTCGCGATACGCATCTTCAAGAGTGAATAAGCTCGGAATGACTTGGTCATTGAGCGTGTCACTAAGCTCGGTCTGTTTCCACATGGTGAGAACATTCAATACTGAACTTACCGTCAGTAATACAATCATCAAAGACAGCGGGAGAACTATCTTCTGCTTGATGGAAAGGTTGTTGAACATGAATAGATACCTTTGTTTTATTGTTCAATTCACCACCGAGTTTATCAAACAAAAGGCGTATAAAATTGCTTATACAGTTCAACGTCCTCTAATTATTTTTGTCTTTTCGACTAATATTTTAGATTCAACAAATAACTGATTTATTAGACGATTTTTCTAGGAAGCAAGGTCACAAACTGAAACCTTCTTTGTGCCAAAAAACAAAAGCCTCAGGATGAGGCTTAGATAAATTAAAACCGTGTATTCAGACCGAGTCGTTTTTGCTCACTAGATATTGAAGTGAACCAACAGCGGCATTTCGACTTGGCAGACTGTTAGCCACGCGCCAACCATTTGTTTTGCGTTCGGACACAGACGGTACAGGCATACGCCATCCTTCAGCCAATCGATTTTTGTGTTGGGTAAGCGTTCATGAGTAACGAATCGTTTTGCTTTGAGTTGCTCCAGAACTTGCCACTCAATGGTGTAGATACCGAGATCGTTATGCAGCTGTTGGTTCAAATCGAACCTGAGATCGGAAAGCCAAACACCAATTTGTTCATCGACAGCATACGCGGCTGTGCCTTCAGTTTTCTCAAGCGTATATAAGGCGACGAGCGCTGACATTTCATCTTCATTCAGATCAAACAAAGGATACACATCGTCAACGACGTCATTTGTAGAGGTAACGGTATTCATAGTGATATTAGAAAGTAGAGAGCGGCAACACTTCTTTGGGGGTGTCCAATGAGCAATCAAGCGATCAGTGATCAGCGATCAATGTTCGAGGAATCATTAGGGTGAAGCGCTGCCTTTAATCTTATAAACGAATTAGTGAATGATGTAGTAAAGCAATGCGCCCACACCACCGAGTTCATTCAGTGTCTCCGCCGCTTTTCCATGCACCAACTCAACCTCAACATTAGCCATCAAAGCTTCGACAAGGATGAGATCGAACGCATCCGATTGAATTGGGTAAGGCAAAAAGACTTTTCTTACCTGTCCGTTTTCCAGCGCTTCCAATACATTTGCCAAGCCCGCTACGCCGCGACCACAAGTATCTCGACGAATCAGTAGTTCCAATACCAATGTATTGTCATGCAACTCTTCGTATTCATCCGCCAGCAGTTTAACTGTGCGTTCTAGCTGCTCTGTGGTGGCATCAAAAGGAATTGGTTCGATAGAAACCAACTTTTCAGAAACCGTATGATGCAGCGCACCCTTAACGCGATGGGCGATTTTTAGGTTGCCGCCGAACACGATGCGATCAAACGTTGGGTCACCCATAAAGTAGCGATTGATTTCGTTCGCCGCTTCGCGAATAACACGACGCTCAGAATCCAAGTCTCGACGCTCTGATGCTTGAGTTCGGGACTTTCTTCCACCAGGGCGAAGGAATACACCCGATTCAATACTCGATTCCATCGTGCCCTCTCCCAAACTCGTCGGAACGTCTATGGAAACCACTCGGTGCTCCGTTTCAGAGAAAAGGATAACGAGATATTTGCCGTATCGATGGAGCTGAGAGAGTAAGTGCTTTACCTGAGGTTGACCAAAATACGCTTTTGTTTCGACAGGCATTGGCAGCTCGATCAGGATGTCGTCGAGCAAATCAGTAAAGATCACCAAAGAACGTCCTGTCGGGCGCATTTCCAGTACCTTGTTGACCAATCGTTGTTCCACTTCTTTCCATGTGAGTGTGGAATCAATATGTCGAATACCTTCGTCACCGTGCTCTTCACGCAATGCGGCCAGTTGATTGCTCACTTCGATCTGCCAAGCAGGGCGTTCACGATGGTTGGCTGGATTTTTACTGTCAGTATTAATGTATAAGCTGAGAATTTTTGAACGATTGTCTTCATGCAATAATAAGTAACATCGCAACACTTCAAAAATATCATTAATCGTATTTTTCATAACTAACCTTTAATTATTAATCGAATCTCGAATGAATTATTTCCATTCAATCAATGATGATTAAATGAACACTGTTCATAAGTTAATTATTAAGCTAACAAAAATACCAATCAGCCTAATGCACTCAGAGTGCATTTGAGGAAAAATAATCGGTTTGCAAAGCCTGTTTTGTCTGGCTAAGATCTAAGTGGTTGATTAATAGCGCTTGGTTAAATAACGATGACACCCAAACAATCACTCATGGATTTGTTCGGTCTTTCTGAAGAGTTCGCAACACAGTTACTTGAAGCTGGAGAAGTTCAAACCATCGAAGCAGGAGAAATTCTTGAGGTACAGGGACAAGAGTTAGAAAACTTTCTGTTTGTATTTAGTGGGCTAATCAGCGTTTACCGACAGAACTTTGATGGTGCAGAACGCTTTGCGGGTTTTATTCCTCCAGGCTTTATGTACAGTGAATCGGCAATTTTGAATCAAACCAAATTGTATGGGCGCTACCACATCCAAGAGACCATGACCGCTCTTGTGCTGCCAATCAGTATTGTGTTGGAACTGTACGAAAACAGCCTAGAGTTTAATAAGTTAACGGCACAACACCTTTCACAGAAGCTCTTATTTACCTCCCGCATCCTCTTCATTAGCCACGAGAGAAACTCCAATCGCAAAGTCGGCTTGGCACTAGACAGCCTCTACCGCGTCACGAATAAACGTTCCATCCCAATCTCGGTAGAAGACCTCGCAGGCATGCTGGGTATGTCTCGTAACACCGTCAGCAAGACGCTCGATTACTGGGAGGAGCAAGGGGCGATCACCAACAGTAAAGCCAGAGTGACGTTTAACTCAACAGAGCCTTTCTCCTCCATCACGGATGGCATGGTGTTTTAACCTTTCTCAACCTATTCTCTCTCTACCTGCTTATAAAAAGACGGCTTATCTCAGCCGTCTTTTTTGTTTTCTATCATCTTCTCTTCTTGGTTTTATCTCTATTTTCTGCCATGTCACTTTACGTCTAATTCCCACACAGAAATAAACACTTACATTCTCCACAACATATTTATCACGCCAAATGCACTCTCAGTGCATCAGGTTTTAAATTGTCTATGCCACCATAAATATCGTTCGAGACAACAAATATTGCTTCGAATATTTCTTCACAGTGACGTGGCAATAAACATGGACTTGTTTAACGACTCTTTATTTTCAGGTTTTTAAATCATGTTATTAGCACGACTATTTTTATTACTCGCTATCATCGCTGAAGTTGCGGGCACTAGCCTCATGAATGTCGCAGGCAGCAATGAAGGCTACGCCGGTTATGTCGGTATGTATGTTCTTATTTCGCTCTCTTATTACTTCCTCTCTCTCGCAGCGAAAAAGATTTCCATTGGCGTGGCTTACGCCTGCTGGGAAGGACTTGGCATTGCCTTAATCACCATCGTATCCATGTTCTATTTCGATTCACAGCTCAATGCACAAGAGCTGTTTGGTCTCGCGCTTGTGGTTGTCGGAGTGGTGCTAGTCACACTCGGTGAAGAGCACCACCAGCCAAGTAAGAAAGACGAACACGCAATGCTAATTCAACCTCACTAATTGCCTTGGAGTATAACCATGAACGCTTTTCTCACCGTCTCTTTCGGTTACGTCGTTTTGGCGGCACTGCTCGATATCGCGGCGAACATGTCTTTGACTAAATCACGCGGCTTTGAACACAAGGGCTGGGGTATTTCCGCCATCGTTCTCGTGCTTGCTGCATTTACTTTACTGGCGCAAGCCGTGAAAGAAATCGACCTCGCCATAGCCTACGCCAGTTGGGGAGCCATCGGTATTTTAGGAACCGCACTCGGTGGTTGGTTCTTGTTTAAACAAAAACTCAAACCAATTGGTTGGGTCGGCATTTTTACGGTGATTGCTTCGGTGATCATCATGAAAACCGCTTAGTGACGACACCATGATTACTGTTAGCGAGTCCGGTAAGCCAATCAACCTTGGCGAGCATCAGCAACCGCATTTGGCTCAGTTTTACGCGCTAAGTGAAGCAGAAAAAATCCATTGGCTTGCTCATACCAATACCGATGAGGTCGTCGATTTGCTCTCCTACTGCCCTTTAGGTTACGTGCAATATTGGATAGTAAAGATGGAAAAATATGGCTTCGACAAAGCCGCGAGCCATCTCTCATTTCAGTTGGGCTTTGTTCATTCGGAAGCTGAGCCCGCTGACGACTATCTCTCAACTGGTGTGTTGGAACACGTTAAGCAGCGCGTGGGATGGATTGTGTTACTCGCCATCTTCGGCATTTTTTCGGGCTTTATCATCGCCAGCTACGAAGACTTACTCAGCCAGCTGGTTTTGCTTGCGATCTACATGCCAGTGATCGCGGCTGCAGGCGGTAACACAGGATCACAAGCTGCGACTTTGGTGGTGAGAGCATTAGCCACCGGAGAGATTAAAAACCGCCAATGGCGCGCTGTACTGTGGAAAGAAAGCCGTGTTGCACTCTTACTCGCAGGGATTCTGGCGCTGGTGATTATCGGTCGAATAGCCCTGTTTACACCCGCCGCTTCGTCGGAAGGGTTTGGGCTGTCACTGATCGCCACTGCCGTTGCCATTGCACTGTTTATTCAAGTCACGATATCGACGGTATTAGGCGGCTTGCTGCCCATTGTTGCTCGTGCGCTAAAGCTCGACCCAGCCATTTTGGTAAGTCCGGTTTTGGCGTCTCTCGTCGATATTTCGGGCATCTGGATTTATTTCAACATCGTTAATTTCATCTTGTTCTGATCACATCAGAAGACAACACAAACTCACTCATTCACCACTCCACCGGAAGGAAATTTGGAGTAATTTTTATGACTATAAAACCTTGGTTTAAGCAATCAACGTCAGAGATAGAGCAGCATTTGGCTACTGATATCAATGCCGGACTTTCTCATACAGAACATCAACAACGCCTCAATAAGTATGGTGACAACGCACTGGCGACGCACAAATCGAAATCGGCTTGGCAACTCTATTTAGAGCAATACAAGAACCCTTTGATCTACATCCTATTGGTTGGAGCTTTGGTGTCTTGGTTTACCGGGCACCTCATTGACGCCATTGCGATTGGAACCATCATCGTAATTAATACCGGCATCTCTTTTTGGCAGGAATACAAAGCCCAGAAAGGCATGGAAGCACTGCGCGATATGGCGGCACCAGAAGCGGATGTTCTGCGTGACAACAAATGGATACATGTTCCAGCTCGAACCATAGTGCCTGGTGACGTGATTAAAATCAGCACGGGGGACATTCTTCCTGCCGATGTGCGCATTGTCGAAGCAAACCGCTTGTCGATTGATGAAGCGGCACTCACTGGTGAATCAGAACCTGTGACAAAGCAAGTCAGTGCAATCCACAACAAGCAAGTCAGTTTAGGTGACCAAATTAATATGGGCTTTATGACGACCATCGTCACGACTGGCTCAGGTTTAGGGATCGTCACCAACACGGGTATGCAGACGGAAGTCGGTCGTATTGCGCACATGATGACACAAACTGAAACCACAAAAACACCGATGCAAGTGCGTATGGATACCTTAGCCAAAGCCTTGTTGTTTATCGGTTTGGGTGTGGTTGCTGTTATCTGCGCGATTGGTTTTGCTTACGGCATGGATTGGCTAGACATCCTAACCACGGGTATCTCGCTCTCTGTTGCAGCCATTCCAGAAGGCTTGCCTACCGTGCTCACCATTGTGCTGACCATGGGCTCAACCAAGATGGCGAAGAACAACGCCTTGGTAAAGCAACTCTCGGCAATCGAAACCTTGGGCTCAACAACCGTCATTTGCTCCGACAAGACGGGGACATTAACCCAAAATCAAATGCAGGTGATGCAAGCTTATGACAGTTTTGGACGTTACTGGGAAGTGACCGGAAACGGCTTCCAACCGAAAGGTAAGTTTGTGCCTCAGAGTCACGGTGTGCATGCCCTAGAAAGCTCTGCAATGAAGATGGGATTGATCGTTGCGGCGATGTCGAATGAGTCTGAGCTCGCCTTTGTCGAAGACGCATGGAGTGTACGAGGCAGCCCAACGGAGGGAGCGTTATTAGTGGCAGCAGCAAAGCTTGGAATTACGCCAAAGAATCTAGAGAAACAAGGTTATCAGATTCTAAAACGCTTCCCGTTTGATTCTGAGCGCAAGATGTCTTCGGTGATTATCCAAGATCCAAGCGGACAGCACTTTTTAGCCGTGGCTGGCGCGCCCGACTTTATGCTGAAGAAATCGAGCAACTATATGGTTGAAGGTGGATTGGTGCCGATGGAAGAGCAGCCAAACCGATTCAACGAACTCTCCCAGTGTATCGGCAAAGATCTCAGCAAGCGTTTTGATGGCGCGATTGAAAGCTTTGCCAAACAAGCCTTGCGCACCATGGCGGTCGGTTGCCGTCGATTGGACGAAGCTGAGCTTAACGCAGATGTGAGCGAACTGGAAAACGACCTTAGTATGCTGGCGGTGTTTGGCATCATGGATCCGCCTCGTCCGGAAGTCCGCTCTGCTGTAAAAGAGTGTTACAACGCTGGCATTCGCACAGTAATGATTACCGGAGATCACGCAGCAACGGCGGCGGCGATTGCCAAAGACATCGGTATTATCAATGGACAATACAAACGTGTGGTCACGGGTACTGAGCTCGATAATATGAGCGAGCAAACCTTAGAATATGCCTGTGAAGAAACCGCAGTGTTCGCCCGCGTAACGCCAGAACACAAACTGCGTATCGTCCAAGCGCTGCAAAGAAACAACGAAATTGCCGCCATGACCGGAGACGGAGTCAATGACGCACCAGCACTTAGAAGCGCCGATATCGGTGTCGCTATGGGTATTACGGGAACCTCTGTCGCCAAAGATTCCGGCGATCTGATTTTGCTGGATGACAACTTCAGCACCATCGTCCGAGCGGTACGCCAAGGTCGTCAGATATTCGATAACCTGCGTAAGTTTATCCGCCAAGCGCTAACCGCAAACGTAGCAGAAGTGTCGGTGATTCTGTTTGCATTCTTAGTGATGGGACCAGAGGCTATCCTTCCGCTAACGCCGCTGATGATTCTTTGGGTGAACTTGGTATCGGATGGTTTGCCTGCCCTAGCATTAGGGGTTGAACCAAAAGAAAAAGACCTGATGGAGCGAAAGCCACGTAAGCGTGACCAAGGATTCTTCTCCGATGGTTTAGGAACCCGAATCGTGATTCGTGGGTTAGCATTAGGCGGGGTAAGTTTTGGCGCTTTCTTAATGGCTTTGAGTCATGGTTTCAGTGCCCAGTACGCACAGAGCGTGGCGTTTCTTACTTTGATTTTTGGTCAGTTGTGGCACTTGTTTGATAGCCGAACGTTCACGTCTCTGTATCGAGTAAACCCGTTTACTAACAAATACCTGCTAGGCGCTATCGCCACATCGGCAATTCTGTCATTAGGGGTGATTTACACCAACTTGGGTCAGCTGATTTTTAGCACCGAGGCGATTGAGCTTAGGCACCTTGCCATGATTTTAGGCGTTGCAGCACTGCCAACCGCGGTACTGTCTGCCATCAAAGAGCTCACCAAAACTAAGGTTCTGTGATCATGGACAAAAGACGTTGTTCTTAAACCATCCACATAAATTATCTTAGAGGGGCTTGTCCCCTCTTTTTCCGTTTTGGCAGGTTACATTCACATCTTCACCATTAAGCATCTCCATCATGGGTTCGATTTTACTATTACCCCACACGACAAAACCAAAGCACAATAAGGGGAACAACAGATGAATAAGGGATTTAAGCGTGCCAAGTTTGCCGCGTTGAATCACAGTGGGTCTGAATACCTTCACACCTATAGGTGGAAACTGACCTTCGATTAATCCACGAACACCAAGTGGCAGCATCAATACCGCAGAAAGTAAAAACACGGACAGTGGCATCCAAAAGAACAGCATGTGAACCAGAAGTTCTAATCCCTGCATACCGAACACTTCATAGCATTCGGGCGCTTCGGCAACTGCTTGCAACAAAGGCTCCCCCTCAAGCTTAAACAGCACGCCAACTAGAACGCAAAATACGCCAGCGATAGCGACTCTGGTGATCTTTTCTTGTTTGCTGTACTGCGGTGCATATTCCTTCATGCCCTTTCCTATCATGATAAAAACCGAGAAAGTCAGCTTAAGAATGGCACGCCAGAGCGCAAATGTATGGGTGGCTTTTGGGACGCACAATGGCGAATAATGAAACAGAAAGAAAACAGCCTCAATATCGCTATTGAGGCTGTTGGAAAGTTCATGAGTCCGGTTTAATCGTCGAACAACAAGTTGATTGCAATTGCCATCAAAACTAAGCCTGAGATTGGCAGCAAGACACCCAGTGGTGAGCGCTCGATATAAGGCAGATTCTCTGCAATCAATAAGCCCCACTCAGGCTCTGGCGGCTTAACACCAAGTCCGATAAAACTCAGAGAAGTCAGGCTAAGCGTAATGTAAGGCAAACGCAGAAACGCGTGGCGAATCAATGGCGGCAGCACATAAGGCAACAAGTAGTAACGGAGTACTCGCCACTGACTGGTTCCCCAAATGGGCGCAAGATGCGTGTAAGGCTGCGCTTTGGCTTCCATCAACAAACTTGCACAGTGCGCTGCTAATGGTGCCCACGACACCATAACAATCGCAATCAAAGCGCTGTTTGGGTTCATCCCCGTTAGACCAGCAATCAGCAGACCCGCCACAATGTACGGCACACCTTTGGTTATCTCAATTAAGCCTTGGCTATAACGAGTCACGAAACCCAGCAGCAAGCCAATCACCAAACTTAGGAACGTCGCGATGATGCCCATTTTGATTGTCGACATCATACCGCCACCAACGCGAGCAAGCAGATCTCGTCCAACCGCATCGGCACCAAACGGTGCTGCGAAGCTTGGCGATTCAAGGCGAGTAAATTGGATGGTGTAAGGATCGCGCATTAACGCCCATCCCGCACAACCAATCAGCAAGGCAAAGATTGTGGCGCTGACGATGCGTTTGGTGGTGCTTTGGGTAAAACGGAACGTGCTGTGACTGCTGATTAACTTGCCACTCGTGACACTGTGCCCGAGTAACCAGCGTTGCAATAAGATGCTCGCACTGCTGATCAACATTGAGAACACCAGCAACACCAACAAGCCACCTTGCAGCATCGGCAGATCTTGTGACTTCGCTGCGCCTAAGATTAGTCGTCCGATACCCGGAATGGAAAACACTTGTTCCACAGCAACCGCACCGCCGGTTAAACCAATCACCGTCATTGCGATTTGAGGAATCAAGTTACTAACGGCACGCCACAAGGCAAAGCGTAAAATTTGAAACTGACTGACGTTCGCCGATAGCCAAGTGATCACCCAAGGCTCATCTAATACACGCTTGAGGCTGTCATTGAGTAGGCGCCCGAACAAGCCAGCAGCAGGCAATGCCATTGCCAAACTTGGTAGCCAGAGGTTTTGCACGCCTTGCCAACCATAAGGCGGGAACCAGCCCAACCAAATGGAAAACACCATGATCAGCAACGAAGCAATCACGTATTCCGGCAATGAGACCAACACCGAACTGAGCGTGTCATGATGCTTGTCTAAACGATTCTGTTGCCAACGACGCACAGTGTAAAGTACGCTCGCCATGCACATTACAAATGCCATGCCTAGCGCTGTAAGCATCAGTAATAGCGACGTTTTTGCAGTTTGTTGAACGCTCTCCATCACGGATGCGCCGCTCACCCAAGAGACACCTAAGTCACCTTGCATGGCAAGCGTCAACCAATCCCACAGTCGCTCAGCAGCGCTGCGGTCAAGTTGAAGATCTTCTCGAATTGCTTGCAGAGCTTCCGCCGTCAGCAATTGTTGAGCACCCGCACGGGCACGGAGGATTGATTGGCTTGGATCGATACCTGCAATATCCGGCATCAAACCCACCAGCACAACCACTACCCCGAGAGACAGGAAGCGCGACAAAAAACGCGTAAACCATTCAGGCATACAAGCGCTCCAACGAGAGCGCATGTTGGCAACAGACGACATCGAGTTAGTTCACCTCAGTAAACTGGTCGATCAGGCGACGCTCACGTGGGTCACGTTGTGCATTCTTCACACGATCACTCTCACCTTGGATTACACGCTCGTGAAGCAGTGGAATCACAGCGTATTGTTCAAGGATTTTGCTTTCTGCTTCGATGATCGCTTGTTGGCGTTTCTCACCCAATGGCTGACGATCAGCGTGTTTCAATGCAGCATCCACTTCTTCAGAGCAGAACTGACCTAGGTTGTAAGAACCTTTACAGCTAAAGTCACTTTGCATGTACGCGACTGGATCACCAGAATCCAGTACCGTTGCACGTGACAACAAGAACGCATCGAACTTACCTGCTAGTGCATCGTTTTCGATTTGTGCGTATTCACGAACGTCTAGTTCAACCACAAAGCCAGCCGCTTCAAGTTGTTGCTTTAGCAGCACCGCCACTTCTGGCAACTCAGCACGGTCGGTAAATGTACCGATGGTGATCTTCTCACCGTTCGCGTGGCGCATTTCCATGGTTTCCATACGAGGGTTCGCATCACGAATTGGTTGAGCCCATGCCAATGCTGGACCTAACAGACCTTTCGCTGAATCGGCGTGGTTCTCGTAAACCGTTTTGATGATTTGCTCACGGTTAACCGCTTGAGCCGCTGCTTTACGCAAACCGAACTGGCTAAACACATCTGATTTATTGTTTAGGTAAAGCGTGTTGGTACGTGGCATTGCGACTTCGTGCAGCTGTGAAGATTCCATCATCGCGATTTGCGAAACAGGAACCGCTTCGACTACATCCGCCTCACCGGTACGCAGCGCTGCAGCACGAGCAAAACCGTTTGGTACGTATTCCGCGAAGATGCTGTCTACTTTTGCTTTTTCGCCCCAGTAACCGTCAAAACGCTTCAGTTTCGCGCTGGTTGTACCGTTGATTTCTGTCAGAACGAATGGACCCGTACCCGCATTGATTGGCACAACACGACCGTTTTCTTGGTATGCAGCACCAGAAAGGATCGCTAGCTGTGGGCTAGATAGACGGCTTGGCAACAATGGATCGTTAAAGGTCGTTTTGATTTCAACAGTGAAGTCGTCCAATGCGCGAACTTGCCATTCGATACCATCCAAAATGCGTGGCTTTGGTGCGGCATCTAATGCTTTTTGTAGAGAGTTCACAACCGCGTTGGCATCAAGGTCAGAACCATCATGGAATTTCACGCCCTTACGTACCGTAAATTGCCACGTCATCGGATCAACTTGTTCCCATTCCGTTGCCAGCATAGGCTCTGCTACCGACTGATCGTTTAGGTTCACTAGCGTTTCTGCTGTGCTCCAACGTGACAGTTTGAACGCGTCATCTGAAAGTGGTGACAAACCTGTGCGTGGTGGTTGCATCATGGCAACGCGAATTTCCGTTGCTTGCGGTGCGGCTGCTTTTTCCGCTTCTGGCTTGCTTTCGCCAGAGTCAAAACAACCCGTCAGCAGTGCGCTTAAAGCCAGCGACAAAGCTAACTTGGGAGTACTAAGGTGCATAAGAAACCTCTCCAATGGTTTTTGTGAATTCATTACTTTTGTGTTGAGCGCTCATCAAGGCTCTCGTGATCAAGTGTGATGGGTTATTTGTCACGTTTTGTGCCGTGCCGTGCTCGACAACGCGTCCTTTGTCTAACACTAGGATTTCATCGCATAGGGTTTGTGCCGCATCGAGGTCATGCGTCACCAAAATCAGGCGCATCTGACGACTCTTTTGAATGCCTGCCAACAGGTCGAGAATCTGTTTACGACTGACGGGGTCTAAGCTACTCGTTGGCTCATCGGCAACCAACACACAAGGCTCGACAATCAAAGCTCTAGCGATAGCCACGCGTTGGGCTTGCCCAACTGATAATTGCTGCGGGTTACGATCCAACAATGTGAGATCCAAACCGACATCCGCCAACACCTTTTCCACCTTCTCGTTGAGCTCTTGCGTCAAACCAATGTTGCTTAGCGGCTCCAGTAAGATCTGGCGAACGGTGTAATAAGGATTCAAGCTCGATTGCGGCTCTTGCGGAATCAATTGAATGTGCTGACACAACTCTTGGCGCTGCTTAGCCGAGCTACGCGATAGCGGATAACCACACACATACACTTCACCAGATGTGGGTTTACGAAGACCAAACAGAAGTTCAATCAAGGTCGATTTACCCGCACCAGAAGGACCAACAATCGCAATGTTCTTTGTGTCGATGGCAAGATCCAATTGTTCGAGCGCTTTGAACGGTTTGCCCCCTAACCAACTTGGTTTGGAGTAATAGTGAACACTGGCTTGCTCAAAGCGAACTTCCGCCGATTTAGGCTGCGTGTGCCCGCTCAAGTTGTGCTTAGTCAAAATAGGCTCCAGAGATGAGGTTAAGGCAGCAGTTGCGCAAGTTGTTGGCAGAAAGGATGCGAACTTTGCTGAATGGCTTGCCATGGTGCGCCATAAGCCACCATGGTGTTGTCCGCAATCACCAAGACTTTGTCACACGCCAAAGCCGCAGATAGATCGTGCGTGATCAACAAACCACTGATGTTGCGTTGTTGAACACTGCTGCGGAACAACTCAAGGATCTCCGCTTCGGTGATTGGATCGAGCGCACTGGTGGGCTCATCAGCGATGATCAAGTTGGCACTACCAAGCAATGCAATGGCAATACAAATACGCTGACGTTGACCACCAGATAGCTGACTTGGATGCTGCGCTAATGCTGCTTTTGGATCCGCAAATCCGAGTTGAGACAACAAGGTCGTCACCGTTTCTCGGTTTGCTGAAGACAAGCGTGTTTTGTTGCCCGTCAATGCCAAACACAGTTGTTGTTCGACAGACGCCAATGGATTCAGCGCTTTAAGTGCATCTTGGAAAATGACCGCGGGACGCTGAGATTGACTACGTTGCAGCATGACAGTTTGTGCGACTTCACTGCTGTTAAGCTGGATACTTCCGTCTACCCAAATATCTGACGGCAAAAAACCTGCGACGGCTTTCGACAACATGGATTTACCAATGCCGGAAGGTCCCATAATGGCAAGAACTTCACCTTGAAACAGCTCAAAAGAAATGTCTTTGAAGAGTGTGCGTTCTGAGTCTGTAAGGCTGAGATTATTAACGGAGAGTATTGGTTGAGAAATCACGACATCAAACTAAATGTAACAATATAACATAACGATAGTATCACGCAGGTCTGAGCAAGAAAACAACTCAGAGGGGTTATTTCATCACCTTTTTCACGCTTTTATCAGCAAGGGCAGATGGCTCCGCCCTTGCGATAGCGCATCTAAATAACCGAGTTTGTAAAATCGTGAATTACTGACACTTTTGTTTGACTTGATCGAGGTATGGGAACAAGAAGACAAAGCGCCCAACGTAGAACAAAGTGAATGCCAGCCACAAACCGTGGTTGCCCCAATATTGCACCGCAATAAATTGCGTCACTAAGAACAACACCATGGTTAGGAAGGTAGAGTTACGTACTGGTCGCGTCGTCCCTGTGCCGGTAAAGATGCCGTAAAACGTAAGCCCAAAACCAGCAACCAACGGGAATGCCAATAACCAAGGGCTCATGTCTAGATACAGCTCAACAAGGTTTGGCAAAGTGGTAAATAACGACACCACTTGGTGCTTGAACAGCACCAACAGCAAGGTCAATACAAGAACGAACGCCGCTGTCCATTGCGTGTTTAGCTTAATCACGTTATCAAGCAATGTCGGATTCTTCTGCCCTACCGCTTTACCTGCAAAGACGCTCGAAGCATTCGCCACACCATCGAACATGTAGCTGACGATGAAGGTCACTTGCATCAAGATTGCGTTCGCCGCGAGCACATCAGAACCTAGTTGAGAGCCTACACGCGCCATCATGTTGAAGAACACCAGTAGACATACTGTACGAAGCAGCAGATCCATATTGGAAGACGCGATAACTTTAAGATCTTTACGCGTCATTTTCGCTGTTTGAATGTAATCAAACAGTGGGAAGCGACAAGTTTTCAACACCAGCACCGCACCAATAATAAACGTCGAGATTTGCGCGATAAGTGTCGCTACCGCAACGCCAGCAATGCCCATATCGAAGTACAATACAAATACGATATCCAGCACGATGTTCAGCACGTTACCGAATACTTGCGTGAACAAGGTTTCTTTGGCTTTCGCCTGCCCCATCAACCAACCAATCACGGTGTAGTTCAGCAGTACAAACGGCGCACCAAAGATCATGATATCGAAGTAAATCTTCGCGTTTTCTGCCACAACGGCATCAGGGGAGATAATCAACTCTGCCCCCATCCAAATCACGGACTGCAACGCAATGAAAATCAAGCCAAGGCAGAGAGAAAGCACGAAAGGACGGAATAAGCTACTCGCTTGATCTTCTGGGCTATTTTTACCTAATGCGATTGCACTTTGCCCAGTAGTACTGACGCGGAAAAAGCCAAACAGCCAATACAGGGTATTCATGATGACGGTGCCGATCGCCACACCACCAATCATCTCAGCCACACCAAGTTTACCGATCACCGCGGTGTCCACCGCCCCCAATAATGGTTGGGTAACCGTAGAAACAATGAAAGGAAATGCGATTTTAAAATAGTCTTTATGAGTCAGATTCATGATTTGAAAAAGTTGGTTAGAAAAGTGCAGAACGCGTGAAGAGTCGGTTTAAGTCATCTTGCCACCGAACTGCATTCTATTTGTTTAATGGGCTCAAGTTAACCACAAAATGGGAAAAAGAATGAGAACGAAAATCAATAAAGTAGTTAACTCATCGAGTTTTATTCTCTAGAACTTTGCCAACGTGGCAGGATTGCAGAACTTCGTCAGATAAGTACCGACAGCAATAAACGCAAAAGCCCCAACACTTGGTTGGGGCTCTCTCATTTTTAAAGGCGTTGAGTAATTACGCTTTCTTCACAAACTGCGCCGTAACCATCATCTCGCCAGCGCCATCAACTTTGCAATCTAGCTGATGATCTTTGCCGTCTTTGATGCGACGAATCACCGCTTTGGTGCCGATTTTAAGTACCAGCGAACTGCCTTTTACTTTTAAGTCTTTCGCTAACGTGACCTTATCACCTTCTTGCAGCAACGTGCCGTTGGCATCTTTCACGTTTACGGCATCTTCGTCTGCCGTCTGATTCGGGTTCCACTCGTAGGCACACTCTGGGCAAACAAGCTGGTCTTGGTCTGGGTAAACGTATTCTGAGTTACAGTTTGGGCAAGGAGGTAGAGACATAAGTAATTACGAGTTATGAATTTGCCGTTATGGTAAAGGGTATTGCTCACCTTATCGAGTAGATTTGTCAAAAAACGCCCTCACAGCTTAGCCTTCCCTCTTTGGAAAGGCATTTAAGATAAGGGCGTGTTTCTGTTTGATTAAAGCTCTGTACCGTTAGACGCGATAACACGCTTATACCAGTGGAAAGACTTCTTTGGCGTTCGGTTTAGTGTGCCGTTGCCTAGGTTGTCTCTATCTACATAGATAAAGCCATAGCGCTTACTCATCTCACCCGTTGATGCCGCTACCAAGTCGATACAACCCCACGGTGTAAAGCCCATCAGCGGAACACCATCGGTAATCGCATCGGCCATGGCTTCTACGTGTTGGCGCAGATAATCAATGCGGTAATCGTCTTGTACTTCACCATTTTCATCCGGCACATCTTTCGCGCCCAGACCGTTTTCTACTAAGAACAATGGCTTTTGGTAGCGATCATAAAGGGTGTTCATAGTAATACGCAGGCCAAGCGGGTCAATCACCCACCCCCAATCACTAGCAGGCAAATGCGGGTTCCTAATCGACTTCACGACGTTGGCTTCACTGGTGTTATTGGCATTCATGTCTGCTGATGCACAACGTGAGGCGTAGTAACTGAATGAGATGAAATCGACCGTGTGTTTCAGCGTCTCATAATCTTCTTCAAGAATCTCCAGCTTCACGCCTTTTTCATCAAACACTTTCTGTGCGTAAGATGGGTAGTAGCCACGAGACTGAACATCAATAAAGAATAAGTTCTCACGATCTTTTTGCATCGCTGTGAACACATCTTCCGGCTTACAGCTGTATGGGTAGAAGTTACCCCCCGCCAGCATACAACCAACTTGGTTCTCTGGATTGATCTCATGAGCAATCTTAGTCACCAAGGCGCTTGCAACAAGCTCATGGTGTGCGGCTTGATATTTCACTTGGTCGCGGTTTTCACCCTCTTGGAACAACAAACCCGCGCCAGAGAATGGGCTATGCAGAAGGATGTTGATTTCATTGAACGTCAGCCAGTATTTCACTAGCCCATCAAACGCTTCGAAACAGGTTCTTGCGTAGCGTTCAAAAAAGCCAATCATCTTTCGGTTTCGCCAAGAGCCATACTCGTTCACTAGATGCATTGGCACATCGAAATGGCACAGCGTGACAAGCGGCTCAATACCGTACTTGTGGCACTCTTCAAATACGCTGCGGTAGAAATCAATGCCTGCTTGGTTTGGCTCTAGTTCATCGCCTCTCGGGAAGATTCGGCTCCATGCGATCGACATGCGAAAGGTCTTGAACCCCATCTCTGCTAGAAGTGCGATGTCTTCTTTGTAACGGTGATAAAAATCGATGGCTTGATGGCTTGGGTAGAACTCTTCTTCACTCAACTCCACCGAATCGACAAGGCCGAGTTTGATTGGCATTCGGTTGTCACCATAAGGGATCATATCCACAGTCGTGAGCCCTTTGCCTCCCTCTCGGTATCCACCCTCAGATTGGTTTGCTGCGATTGCCCCACCCCATAGGAAGTTTTCTGGGAACACAGATTTAGACATCTTATTTACCTCTTAACATAGAGCCACCAGCAAAGGCGGCTCTATCAATTATTCAAATCTTGGTTATGCGGAAGCTGGCTTTGCAGGCTCTAACACCGTTTCTTGTTCTTCGGCTTTTTCTTTATTTGCGACGTCTTTATTCGCGATAGCTTCGCCTTCTTCGTCTTCATCGTTTGGAATATCCTCAAACCCAAGGATTAAAGTCAGAGCGAAAGAAAGCACAATCGACAGAGCAATCAGACCAAATACCCATGCGATGCTCATCGGGTCGTTCACATCAAAGAACTGCACACTAGTGAACAAGCTCGGCGCTGCCATTGAGTGACTCGCCAGCCCTGCCATGCCAGCAAGTGCACCCACGATGAAACCAGTAATCATGGTCGCGATAAGTGGTCGTTTCAGACGAACAAGTACGCCGTAAAGCGCAGGCTCTGAGATACCCGCAAAAATAGCAGACGCACCCGCTGCACTCGCGGTTTGTTTCAGTTCGCGGTTTTTAGTTTTCCATGCAACCGCAAGACAAGCGCCACCCATGCCGATGTTGGCACCAATTTCCGATGGCATAACCATGCCTTCACGGCCAGTTTCAGCAATGGTTTGAATGATGGTAGGCGTAAATACGCGGTGCATACCTGTCAGAACCAATAGTGGCCAAAGTGCGCCCATGATCGCGACCGACAACCAACCTAGTGTGCTGTGAATGGTGTAAACCAATGCTGAAAGCGCAGTACCAATCCAAATACCTAGTGGACCAATCAAAACAATGGCTAGTGGTGCTGCAATCAATACGATCAGCATCGGTTTTAGGAAGTTCTTCGTTACTGCAGGTGTGATGCTATCAACCCAACGTTCGATGTAAGACAGCGCCCAAGTCATCACCAACACAGGAATAACGGTATAAGTGTATTTCACCGAAGTAATTGGAATACTAAAGAAGTCAACGTGCTTGCCATCAGCTGCTTGCGCCATCAATTCCATGAAGTTCGGGTGAATCAACACGCCCGCAATCGCAATGGACAGTGACATGTTGGTTTTGAATTTAATTGAAGCAGACGCGGCAACCATAACGGGTAGGAAGAAGAACGCACCGTCGCCAATCGCATTGAGGATGATCAGTGTTGAAGAATCATCATCAAGCAAGCCTGTCATCTTAAGAACCATAGCCAGCAGCTTCACCATTGAGCCGCCGATGATCGCCGGAATCAGCGGCGACATGGTGCCGACTAATGCATCAAGGATCTTAGCGCCAATCACTTTTGGAGTAAGCTTGACCTTTTTCTCTTGTTCACTCGATTCTGATGAAGAAAGGTTACACAACGCCATCACTTCTTTGTACGCATAAGATACGTTATTGCCAATGATGACCTGACATTTATCACCATTGTGAACCACACCCATCACACCTTTGATGCCCTTCAGTGCTTCTGCATCTATCTTACTTTCATCGCTTAATACAAAACGCAATCGTGTCATGCAGTGTGTTAGTGCCACTACGTTTTCTGCACCGCCCAGCTTCTCTAGTACTGAACGAGCAATGATGCCGTAATCTTTCGCCATCTTTCTCACTCCAATTATTATTCATCAACCTGTAGGGAGGTTGTTTTATTGCTGCGAACCTTCAAATGAGAATCAACGAAATCGAACACAACAACCAAGTTACCGGTAACATGTTACTGGTAACTATCGGTAAATAAACCGCGTATTCGGAGAACAAGTTCAAAGTGGGATAATGGCTGGAATCCACTGCAAGGTGAATGAAACAGCGAAATCTAAACATGATTCACGTTCTCAAAGACGTAAATCTGATCCGCTATTTCATTGATGAAGCTAATGATGTTGCATATGAGCAAGTAACATTTATAAAACGTTAAGTTTGGAACCAAAAAAGCCAGAGTCATGCTCTGGCTTTACTTTAGTAGAGGTAATTGCTAGCTTTTCGCTTCTTCCAACTTACGAAGGTTGGTCATTTGCTCCATGACTTTGTCGACTGAGAAGCTTGGGATCTCTTGTCGTGGAGGGAACTCTTTAAATGACTTCAACATCTCTGCGACTTTCTGTTGAGCAGGAACCAATAAGAACACATGCTCAAACTGCCATTTCTTGTAGCCAAAGCCTTGATCGCCTTTCTCAAGTGGATCGACTTGAAGATCGAAGATCATAGGCAAACGCAAGTTAGTCAGCTCTTTGGTCCAGACATCCCAGCCTTCGTGTTCTTGGATCTTGAAGTGCATCTTGAATCGTTTGTCACGCATAGCAAGCAGCTCACCATCATCAGACCAATAGAAGAACTCATCACGCGCTGATTTGTCTGTTTTACCCGTAATGAAATCAACTTGGTTGTAGCCATCAAGGTGGTTTTTGTAAGTCTGGTCTGCCGACGAAGACTTATATCCTTTCAGCAAATCTTGCTTGATGGTGTCATTCCCTGCAATGGATAGTAGCGTTGGGAACCAGTCTTCACTCGCGAACATGTCGTTCAACTTGGTGTTTGGTTGAATATGACCAGGCCAACGAATCATTGCTGGTACTCGGAAGCCACCTTCCCAACCAGTGTTCTTCTCGCCACGGAATGGGCTAAATGCCGCATCTGGCCACGTCGCATTCATCGGGCCATTATCCGTGGTGTAAATCACAATGGTGTTATCCGCAATCTTCAAGTCATCGAGCTTATCAAGCAAATCCCCAACCATGTTGTCGTGCTCAACCATGCCGTCTGCGTATTCGCCAAGCCCTGTTGTTCGGTGCTCTGCTTTCACGTGAGTGCTGATGTGCATGCGCGTTGCGTTATACCATAAGAAGAATGGTTTATCGGCTTTGACCTGACGCTCCATGAAGTTCATCGCGGCATCAAGGGTCTCTTCATCGACCGTTTCCATACGTTTGCGAGTCAGCGGCCCTGTATCTTCGATCTTGCCATCCGCATAAGAGTGAATCACACCACGTGGGCCAAAGTTCTTACGAAACTCGGGATCTTTCGGGTAGTCTGGGTTCTCTGGTTCTTCCTCTGCATTTAGATGGTACAGGTTCCCCATGAACTCATCAAAACCATGATTGGTTGGCAACATGTCGTCTTTGTCACCTAAGTGGTTTTTACCAAATTGCCCCGTGGCATAGCCCATGTCTTTTAGCGCTGTTGCCATGGTGATATCTTGCATCTGCATGCCTTGCGCAGCACCAGGTAGACCAACTTTCGTCAAACCAGTACGAGCTGGCATCTGACCTGTAATAAATGTACTGCGTCCTGCGGTACAAGATTGCTGTGCATAATAAGTGGTAAATAAAGCGCCCTCTTGAGCAATACGGTCAATATTAGGCGTCTCGTAACCCAACATACCTTGGTTGTATGCAGATATATTGCCATAACCGACATCATCCCCAAAAATAACCAGCATGTTTGGTTTAGAAGCCGCATGGGCTGCAACCGATGATGTGGCGGCCACCATCGCAAGCGTTAGTGTAGATTTATTTATCTTCATAATATTATTTCTATAATGGTTCTTGGTTGAGTGAATTAATGAGTATTTAAATAAAAAGAAGCGTATTCACTTTCTATAGTGATCAAGAACATTATTTAATTAGGAAGAGTAAAGGTGGTTATATTTAAACAACCACCTTTATTGAATATACGACGAAGGATTAACTACGGCCTCTCAATTCAATTGGCTGAGATTCATCGACTTCACTTCGGGTCACTGAGCCACCAGCGCGTGAGTCATTTCGACCTTTGAGCGTCATTTCTGGTTGAACACGCTCATACTGTACCTGATTGCCTTCTGGCATCGTCATATCAACCGTACCCGTGTATGTGCCTTCACCCGCGACAGCTGCGTTGCCAAAACAAATTGCGAGACTTAGGATTATCAGTCTTTTCATAAATACCCTCTCTCTTAATCATTTTTTAAAATATTTTACTTCTAATAATTTGAGAACATTTCTACTCAAACTTCATTTTCATAGTAGTAGAGATAATAAAAAACAGACAAGGAAAGATGACCTTTCCAATTTGGATATATATAAGAAAACAAATTATTTAAAAACTAAAAGTTATATTGAATATAACTCTATTAATAGTCCGTAACTGGTATAAAGAATGGTAATAAGGAAAATACTATTCACTATGGGCTTGCTGATCGTATATTTAGAAGACGTCTTGAACACTAAATACCACAGCATAAACAAATACATAAGCAACTCGCTGCTTAACTTTAAAAGCAATGCGTTGTGATACATCCCATTTGTCCAAAACTCTTGAGGGGCGTTGGCAAAGTATCGACTCCATAAGACTTGATAGCCGATGACAATAGGTAGAAAGGCGAATCCTACGAGGATACACAAGTATCTTCAGCCAACCTATGATCAGCCTAAACCATCTAGCTTCCATCACCTAGAAAGCAAAAAGAGCACATCAACTAACGCTAATGTACTCTTTTAGAACAGAAAACTATGAAGCTTCTATCTAGTGTTATGGCTCAGATATGCAAGAAACATAGTTGAATTTGTCATGTACTGGAAACGTTACGTTTCTTGTATCCCCTGTAAACATATCAACTTCTACATAATAACTTGAGCTAGGTATATCAGCTGCCCAGTAAGAGATGTATAAAGGCCAACCATGGATATTGTACAGATCTCCTAGGAGAAAAACGTCAGTAACATCGTTGAGCTGAGCTTGAAGCGGTAAGCTCCAATTAGTCCGACCTTCCAGTGCAATACGGTTGTAAGTGTCACATAGTGCACTTGCATCCCGATCTCGATGAAATACATGATAAAAGCCCGAATCTCCGGTCGGTCTAATACCAAAGTGAGGGTCGAGTCGCCCACTCTCTTCGTAGAAAGTCCCAGAGTTCCCACTGCCACCTATGCTCTCTAAGTACTTTTGACTTGGTGAACTTGTATACAACACACCAGTTCCATTAAAATCTAATACGTCGATACATGGCCCCGCTAGGGTGATACAAGCCGTGACCTTAATTTCGTTACTCACAATACCTTGCAGCTCAGCCGTCGCCATTGCAATATCATTGGAGATTGCGCCATTTGATAATAATCCGGTCGCCGATACCGAGACCACATCATCACCCGTGACACTCCAGTTCACTTGGTCTGTAATATCTGCTTGCGTTGAATCATCATAATAGCCAGTCGCCGTGAGTTGGACTGTTTCAGTCCCCCAAATTCGAACGTCACTTGGCTCCAATACTATCGACTCTAAATTCTTGACCACATTAATAGTCGCAGGGTCACTTTGAACAACATTCCCATAACCATCACTCAAGGATGCAATAGTTGTTGTTCCGCCTAACGCAACCCCAGTGACAACTCCACCATCAACGGCACCATTCCCAACTGTTGCGACAGATGTGTCTTGACCGGTCCAATCTACCTCTCTCGTAATATCAGCAGTCTCACCGTCAGTGTAGGTTCCCCTTGCTGTTAAGGTCGTTGCTTTTCCAACACCAACATCAACAGTGACAGGTACAATATCAATATAAACAAGTCGTTCTGTCGTTACGTTAAGTAGCGCATTGTCATCAATCGTTTCTCCTTCAACAATAGTGCTAGCCCTTACTTCAACCGTTCCAGCAGACACACCTGTTACCATTCCGTTATCTATTGTTTGGCCAGTCGTGATAGAGGCAACTGCTGGATCGCTTGTACTCCAGTTCACCGATGGATCATTCGTAACATCAAGGCCTGTGCCATCAGAGAAGATAGCTTTTACATTGAATGGCCTTGCTTGACCAATGGTCGTTGTATCCGCGTCTGGTGAAACCTCTAAAGAAGTAATAACCGCATCAGTCACCGTAAGCTCCGCAGTACTATTCAGACTATCAGAAATGTGAGCTTTAATCGTTGTTGGTGATTCAGTTGCAGTTACTCCGGTAGCTAAGCCACTGGTATCGATGGTCGCAATCACCTCATCTGAAGAAGTCCACGTTAATGAAGAATCTGTAGTTACATCTTGTGTACTGCCATCAGAAAAAACCACCTCTGCTTTAAAAGCTTGAGTTAAGCCTTTAGAAACCGACGCTACTTCTGGAGAGACTCTCAGCTCAGTTGCAATAGCATCCGTAATCGTAAGCTCTGCAGTATCGCGAACGCCAACCCCGTTAATGTTCGCTACAGCACTTACTTCAACGATACCCGCACTCATACCTTTTGCCAAACCATCAGTATCAACGGTTGCCACAGCGATATCGCTACTATCCCAGTTCAAATACGATTCAGTGGTAACCTCATACGCAGTGCCGTCAGAAAACGTTGCTGTGGCGACAAAAGGCTTTTCATAACCCGCTGCTAATGTCTCTACTTTTGGAGTAACTTGCAGTCCTGTCGCTATTGCATCGGTCACCATGACACGTGCAATGTCACTTACCGTTTCATTATCTTCTGTATATTGAGCAGTAATCGTTGTATCACCAACAACCATACCTTCTACAGTGCCATCAGGGTTTACCTTAGTTATCGACTCATCTGAAGTTGACCAGATGATATTGTCGCTGCTTGTGACATCAACAATGCTGCCATCAGAAAGCAAAAGGTTTGCGTTTAAAGGTAAAAGCACCCCTACAGGAATAGCGTTGTCTTTTGGTGAAACCATCAGTTTTACAATGGTCACATCTCGGGTCTCAGGTGGTTCTGTGGCCCCACCGCCGCCAAGCAAACCTTTATCATCTCCGTTACAACCAATGGCACCAATCAGGACGAATATAGCCAGAAACGATTTCCAAAGCGTATTTAGGAAATTCATTATTGAACCTCCTTAACTTGCTCATCGATTTTCTCTTCAAGCGTTTCAAACTTGATGTTTACACGTCGATTCAATGTGCGGCCTTCCGCTGTATCGTTACTTGCGACAGGTTCTAACTCCCCCGCTCCCGTTACCGTTAAACGCTTGGCATCCACGCCTTTACCGATAAAGTAATCAGCAACAGATTTGGCACGCTCCTCAGAAAGCTCTTGGTTGTATTGCTCCGAACCAACACTATCCGTATGACCAGTAATAACAACGCTACCGTTCGGATATTGATTTAACGCATCAACAACACGATTGAGTTCGTCACTGACTTGTAGAATGGATGAGTTGAAACCAAATTGAGCATCAGCGGCTAGAGAAACGTCTTTTATCACCACTTGTTTTTCAATAACGGTTTCGGGCCTAGGTTCAGGAATAGCGACTGGTGCCGGTTGAGACACCGCCTCTTCACCAAAGTGGTACGTTAAACCAATAGAGGTGAAGTGCAAATCTGCACCTTGGACAATATCATCACCAATACCATCAATGAATTGATATTCTCCTCTCAAAGACCAGTTGTGAGACAAACGATAGTCAATACCAAGAGAAGCCATTGCATTCCAATCTTGACTTTGTTCGCTTTCAGCCCAATCAGATTGCTTGTCAATATCTTGGTAAGCAGCACCTATACGAGTAAAGACTTCCCAGTTTGGCGAAATCGCATAAGAAAGTTTAGCGGCAACTTCTGCACCATACGTGTCAGTACTGACTTTTCCATTCGAATATTTCGCATCCGGCTTACCGTAATCGGTAAAGCCGCCTTCAAGAGCAATCCATTGATTAAATTGGTAGCCTGCGTAAAGACCGTAGGCAAAAATATCATCATTACATTCTTGTGCACTTGATGAACATGCATCTTGGTAAGCCGCCCACCCAGCACGAGCGCCTAAGTAAAAGTGCTCACTATGAGAGGCATTGCTTTCGATGTTTGAAGCGCCAGCTTGTTCATTAACTGGTGTGTTGAGAGAGCCCCCTTCCGCAAAAGCTGGGGCTGCAAGTATCGCACTGATAGCAGATACTAAAGCTATACTTTTAGATTCCATACCTATTCCAATACTACCTGTAAATACTACCCTCCTAAACATCAAAAACTGCGTATCCCAAGAAGAGCTTAATTTTCATATAAAGCTCACGAGAGAAAGGCGAATCACGAACACAAGCAATTCAAACACACACAGTAATTATCAGGAGGAGCTACATTGAATATAAAAAGCCATATAACAGTAACTTACATAAATAAAACCAATGGCTTATGGCGAGCAATCATACAAATACATATTTCTAGCGACTAGGCATCAATACCAAATATATAAAAACATTGCCTATGAAGCTCAACACACATGTAATAAAACATTGTATTTTTAAATAGTTAGAGTAATTACTTGTGGAATCATTTTTTCATCAAATGGACTATTTATTACAATAAGAAATAAGTAGAGCTTGAAAAATAGGCTTGAGTCTGGCAGGAAAGGACAGAAACGAAAAAGCCCCAGCATTTCTGCTGGGGCTTTAAAATGTGGCGGTGAGTGAGAGATTCGAACTCTCGATACGTTGCCGTATACACACTTTCCAGGCGTGCTCCTTCAGCCACTCGGACAACTCACCGAATCAAATTGTGGTTAGCATCATTGGCTAACGAGGCGCTAATTTAATGATTATGTGCCTGATGGTCAAGGCTAAACACGAAAAAAAGCGCCCTTTTGCGTTTGTTTGCTCACTATCTAGCTAAATTGCATAAAACAGGGGCAATTATGCTTCTTGATAGTAACCAGGAACGCGGAACCAGCGGCGGCACTGATCGAGGAAGTAACCGTAAAGTACACCCATACCACAAGACACAACTGCGTTACTCGCTACTGCCGTGATGATTTGGTCGGTAGACGCGCCTACGGCTAACAAAATGCCCGCGTAGACTGGAGATTGGAACAATACGTACGCCACCAAGTCAGACACGTTCTTCATAAACGAAGAAGGTGACAGTTTGTTACCTTGGCGTAATACCCAATCACGGAACATACCGTAAGGCCATGCAATCGCGATGTTTACCGGGATAGACAGTGTGCGTGATGCTAAAGACTGCTCAAACGTCATACCCGAAATCAAGATCTCGATAATCATCCCTGTGATAAAACAAAAAACCACCATAGCAAAAGTATCCGCTGCGGCATTGCGAATACAAAATGGTCCACGAGACTTCATTTACAACCTCTAAAATCAAATACCAATAAAAACGACATCTATAAAATCATTTACTGCATTTAAAACCACATAGCAGTCAATGGCGCTATTAGACCACAACATTTTCAGTTTATGATTCCGTTTTTAATTATCAGTTGTAAATTAATAACCAACTTTAAGGTTAAAAGTAGCAGCTTTCACCAGAATCAGTAAAAACCGCCTTAGATAGATCTAAAATGAAGTTTAAAAACGTAATTTATTTACCAATAAACGACTTAGCTCGCGCAAAAACACAAAAAACCAGAGGAATATCTGGTAAGTAAATTTCAAAAAGATCAGCTTATGCTACTTGGGAGAGTAAATTCAGAGTAAATGCGAAGTTTGTAAAGTTGGGGAGATGGAAAGAAGCCAAAAGTAGTGCAGACAAACGCCCGCACCACTTGGTCGAAATGAATAGGTTATTGATCTGCGAGCAACATAGTCAGTTTGTCGATATCTTCTTGTTCAGGAGCGAGCGCTTTACTTAAATAACCCTCGATACGTTGGATAACCTTGTTTAGCTCGTCTGAGACAGTTGGCTGTACACTCTCAAAAATATGAGAAAGCGTTGACATTGCCTGTTCCAAATTATCGTCATCTAGCGCCATATAGAAGTTCAGCAGTAATGCCTCTGCGTTTTGTGATTTGGGCTGCTCGTCACTCTTTTTAACTTGATACTGATAAAGCATTGAAGCGTGTCGGTACAAGGCATCATCAAGCTCAGATTCAACAATAGGTTTGGCAATAATATGGTTGGCACCCACGTCAAGCATGCGCTCTTGGGTCTCTTTGAATACATCGGCAGTACAACCAAAGATCAGCACAGAACTTGCCGGCGTATCCATAGAGCGAATCACTGCAATGGCTCCCACTCCGTCGAGCACTGGCATGTGGTTATCCATTAAGACCAAATCGAACTCTTGCTTCGTTACCTGCTCTACCGCTTGCTGCCCGTTCTCGACACAAACACACACAAAGCCTTTCGAACGTAAGAAGGTCTCCATAATGATGGTATTGGTGCGGTTATCTTCTACGATAAGTGCGCGTAACCCTTGGCAATCGAGTTTATGTGTATTGGTTGATTCCAACACACCCGCTTCACACGGATTAAGTTCCAGTTCGACAACAAACTTGGTGCCAATGCACTCTTGGCTTTGTACTGTAATCCCTCCGCCCATGTGTTCAGAAATTTGCTTCACAATCGCAAGCCCCAAACCTGTGCCGCCAAAACGTCTAGTTGTAGAGGACTCCGCTTGTTCAAACGGTCTGAAGATACGCTTCTGTGCGTCTGGATTGATACCGATACCCGTATCTTTCACACTGATGGTCAGCTTGGTTTTGTCATTTTGTACATGCTCTGCCAACTCGACTTCGACAAAGCCTCGGTCTGTGAATTTCACAGCGTTGTTGAGCAAGTTAAATAACACTTGGCGCAAACGTGCTTTGTCATTGTTGTACCAACGACCTTCCGGCACATTCGAAATAATGCGGAATTGCAGACCTTTTTCAGCACATAAGGTGTGATAAACACTGTTGATACTGCCGAGGATCGATTCAATTGGGAAAGGTGTGTTATCCAGCTCAATGTGCCCCTGCTCGATCTTCGAATAATCAAGGATCTCATTGAGCAATGTCATCATATGATCGCCTGAATCATACAAGGTGTTGAGATGCTTTCTTTGTTCATCCGTCAGTTGGGTCTTCAACAAGATTTGGGCGGTTCCCAACACGCCATTCATCGGTGTTCGAATTTCATGAGACAAAGTTGCTAGGAAAGCCGTTTTCGCGTTGGTGGACGCTTGGGCTTTTACTCTCTCACGCTCAAGGTAGATGGTTTTCTCGTTGAACTTGGTGATCAGATGGCCAATCTCGTCTTCGCTGTCATAAGCAATATCGATGATGCCCCCAGTTTTGGAGTCATCCACTTTCTGAGCAATACGTACGATGGGCTCAACAATGTATCGGTTCAACAAGTAGTAACCCACCAGAACACACAGTAGCAAAAATGGGATGATGCCGGTCTCGACACTCATTACCTGATTAAAGACTTGATCAGATACTTTGACTTTCGCGTTGACCACGTCCATGCGCCAATCAAAACCACCAAAGCCTAACTGGCTAATGTAAATGTCTTTGGTAAGCTGGAAGTTGTGCTCAATAACAACCTGGTCGTCAGCATCACGAATCACAACGCCCAATGAGTATTGGTTAGTATGCTCACGAATGAACTGGAATAACGCCTCTAAAGATAAGTCTACGGTTGCGACTCCAGCAAAAACGCCATCTTTATAGTAAGGCGCTGAAGCGGTGATCATCTGTACCTGAGTGAAGGTATCGATATACACGCCAGACCAACTGACTGATCCTGCTGGCTGGTTTACTACAGATTGGTACCAAGGCTCATTGTCGTAGCCACCGGATTCTGGATTATTGTAGGAGTGAATTTGGTCAAGACTGCCGTTTTCATTCTTATTGAAAAACAAGCTTGTATATTGCCAGCGTTCATCTTTAAGTATCGGTTTTGGCCATAAACCACCACTCACAATGATGTCGTCACTGACTGCAAGTAATTGTGGAATGGTATCTTGAAGTGAAATACTTGGCGTTGGCGTCTGCCCTAACCCCACTAAGCTATTTAGGAGTCCAACCGAGCTCGTCAGAGGCCCTTCTATCTGTGAGGCAAGCAATTGGGTACGCAGATCCAGATTACGTTCGAGTTTTTCACGCACTGGAGGCTCGACCACAAGGTACACAACAGAACCAATGGTCGCGATGAAAAAGCACAAATAAAGCGTTAGGGCGAGAATGCTTTTTTTTCTGAGTGACGAACGAATTTCCATAGATGTAGACGAATCATTCCCTAATATCGATTTATCAATAATTGATTGGTAATATGAGCGCAACCAACCAGCCCATTAACAAATGGTATTCTATTTTGAAACTACAAGACATCCTTTCTCTTCCAGAACTTGATGGAAAACTACTAAACCTAGCGAAAACTCAAGGCTTTGTAACGTCTATGGCGTGTGCGCCAAACGTGTTGAATCCTCAAGAGTGGCTGCCATTCCTATGGGGCGGTGAAGAAACTGCACCTTTCTCTGATGGTGAGCAACTAGAACAGTACATCGATGAAATCGTTCAAATGTGGAACCAAACTCGCCCAGCACTTCTAGAAGGTGCGTGGCAATGGCCTGAAGGTTGCGAGCTAGATGAACAAGATATCGTGTCAGCAAACACTCGCGATTTCTGTGAAGGTGTACTTCAAGGCTGGCAAATTACTCGTGATGATTGGGAAAACTTAATGCCTGCAGATAGCGAAGACAGTGCTCTACTAGGTGGTGTTCTGCTTTCTCTCACCATGCTTTACGATCCAGAAACGACTATCGCAACACTTGCAGAACAAGGTATGGAAGGTCTTGAGCAGTTTGAAGAAATCTTCCATGCGATGCCAATGATGCTTGGCGGCCTGACTCAACGCGGTGTTATGCTAGCGGAAGAAGAGTAAACGCTCTGCTCAGTAAAACAGGCGACATACAATGAAAAAGCTCTCCAAACCGGAGAGCTTTTTTGATCAATCAAGAATAACGTGAGGAATGTAGCGCGCCATATCTTGAGTCACTAAACTGCTGTCTTCTCGAATCGAGATCCCTGCAGCTTTGTCATTTACGAGCCAACTGCCAATGAGCGTATGGCTTTGGCCAAATTTGGGTAACGGATGATATTGCTGAACGATGTTTTGACTCGATTCGTACGGCCCAGGAGTTTTCACCAAACGCTGCCCATTTTTGACGATCTCTATGTTCGCGCCTTCGCGAGAAAACAGTGGCTTAATGACATAGTCTTTCAAACGGCTCGCTTTTGGATCGTTGGCAAAATACGCAGGCAGGAGATTAGGATGATTTGGAAAACGCTCCCAAAGTAACGGCAATAGAGCTTTGTTGGACAGAATTGATTTCCACATCGGCTCTAACCAGTTTACGCTGGATGTTGCTAAATACTGGCTGTATTCCTCTTCGAACATAAATTCCCAAGGATAGAGTTTAAACATCCAGCGAATCGCTCGGTCATCAGCATCCACAAACTGTCCGTCTTCTGTCACACCAATGTCTTCAACAAAAACAAATGCGGTTGCTAACCCGGCTTCACGAGCGCAATCTTCTAGATATTGCACTGTGCCTTTGTCTTCTTCGGTGTATTTGCAACAACTAAAGTGCAGCGTTTGTCCCGGTTGCAGTTTGGCAATGTCAGCGAAGCGCTCAATAAGGAAATCTTGCAGAATATTAAACTGATCTGCACTTTGGTGGATGCGGCCTTTGTTGACGATATCTTCTAGCCACACCCACTGCCAAAAGCCAGTCTCAAACAGCGACGTTGGCGTATCTGCGTTGTTTTCTAATAGCTTTGCAGGAGAGGAGCCGTTGTACGCAAAATCCATTCTCGAATAGAGAGAAGGTTCTCTTCGCTGCCAAGAAGAAGCAACTTGTGACCACATGGCTTCAGGAATAGCGCATTGAGTCAGTAATCGCTCACTTCTTACTACTTGATCCACGATTTCAAGGCACATTTGATGAAGCTCCTCGGTTGGCGCTTCAATATCTTGCTCTATTTGCGAAAGGGAAAACTGATAGTAAGCGCTCTCATCCCAGTAGGGTTGGTCATACATTGAATGAAAGCCAAAACCAAACTGGCGTGCCAATTCACGCCAGTTTTCTCTTTCTTGTATTTCTCGTCGAAACATCGCTGTTAACCGCCACGGCTCACTGATACCGCTTTACCAAATCCACCTCGGGACATAGCACGGCCAATCGTACCGCCGCCTCGCTTGTTTAAGTTACTTGTCGCAACTTTGGTGGATTGATTGCGGTAAGAACCGTAGAACTGCCCTGCACCGTTGTAGTACTTAGACTTGTAGCGATACATCGGCTCGGAGTAGTAGCTTTTGTTGTATCCACTCAAACCGCTCACTGCGCGGCTGAAAAAGTAGCCACCCACAAACGGTACGTAAGAACGGTGGCGTGAGCTGTAATAACAATCGTCCTCGTAGAAATCGTCTTCACATTCGAACTCATTGTTGTAGCGCGGTGCGTTTTCTTCTGCTCTCGCCATTGCTTCTTGGTAAGCGATTTCACATTGTTCACTGAACTCTGGCGCGTCCGATTTACATTCATCCGCATCGGCATAGATATAACCTTCGGTTTTCGACTCATGCGTTGCCAGAAAAAAGATACCACCAAAAGCGACGAATGGAATGATTCGTCCGACTTTAAAGCTTTTGTCCATTGAAGAACGTTTGACGTTAGAACTGCGTTTCATCGCCCCTCCTAATACGTCATACAAGCCGCGTTTAGCACGCCGACAGATACCGAAACTGCAGCCAGAACAATGCCGGCTGGTACTTCATCGTTCTCAATACGCTCTGAGACTTTTGGCAAAAGAATGAAGCGCACAATACCGAATGCGATGATCTGCGCAAGCATGGCTACAACGCCCCACACCATAAAATCGACGATGTTAACTGAGTTAGTCGCAGCACCTGCAATCGCAAGGCAGTAGCCTAGAAAAGCACCGCTTAATGCAACGGCAGCGGCAGTGTTCTTTTCTTCTTTGATCAAGTGCCACTCATCGTATGGAGTCAGTTTGACGTAAATGAATTTGAACGCCAGTACGAAAATAATCGACACCGAAAAATAGAGAAGAAAGTTAGGGAAACCTGCCAACAGGTCGGCAATCATATGCATTATTTGTCCTTGTTCATGTCTGTCCAAGCGAAGTCATCAATTCGCTCGTCGGCAATATAAAACAGTTTGGTGTTTGGCGGCACTTGAGCGCTGAGTTCAGGGTTTAACTCAATACCGCTGCCAAGATCGAAGGCGATCAACGTCGCTTGATGATGCTTCTTAATAAAACCAAAGATCATCTCAACATTCGTGGTTGGTTGATCGTCAGGGTAAATCACAGAGTACTGAGTCATACCGCGTGTTGAAGCGAGTAACTCTTGGTGCAATGCACTGGAACCCGGATCGACTGCCGCTTTAGCAAGCATCTCTGCACCGACTGCAGGAATACACTCTGCTTTCGGGCAGTGCTGACTAAGTAAGCGACCCAAAGCATCATCTTTAAAATAGGCAAGCAAGTGTGCATCAGGATTCACAGACGCACAATACAAGGCGGCTGAGAGGGTAATATCATCGGTGAGATTATCAACAATGATACAGTTAGCTCCGATGATATTGGCGTTCTTCATCTCTTGCGCGTCGGTGTAGCTGTTCACCTTGATAAAACCAATCTCACCCGGTAGTGGGTTTTCAATGTCTGAACGGCTACACAAAACAATAGGACGTTTACCATGTTCTTCATGTTGCAACATACGGATCAGATGCATGGTACGTGCGCCATTCCAACCCAGTAATACGATATGGTTTTCCACTCTTACTCTCCGTTTCCCTAGTATGCCTGCTCGCCAATAATCAATAGCACCGCCCGCCACTCGTCCCAAAATGGCAGCAAATAAACTCAAACCACCCGGGATAATAAACAACACCACAACCCACTTACCCATATCACTTGAGGGTGATAAGTCGCCATAACCAACCGTTGATGCGGTCACCATGAGGTAGTAAATGAAGTTTGAGAAGTTATCAGTCAGAGCATGCTCTCCGGCGAGAGTCAGCAACCACCATGAGATGGCAATGTATGCGCCGCTAATGACGAGTAGGTTTCGGTTGCTCAATTTGAAAAGGTGAGCACTAAACCACTTTTTCAGTACTAGCCATACAGCCATAAGTGTCCGATTCCTTTCTGATTGCTATAACTAAATACTAACCTATTGATTGTAAGAAACAAAAAAACCAGCCATATTCGGCTGGTTTTTGAGATTTGTCTTAACAAACCGCAGTCTAAATAACGGAAAGATTAAGCGTTACCTTTCACTTGCATGTTCAACTGCTCAGCAAAATCTAACATGCGGTTCAGCGGGATAAGTGATTTCACACGTAGCGCTTCATCAACGAAGATTTCGTGCTCTGCGCCACCTTCATTCAATGCTTTTTCAATCGCTTTAAGACCGTTCATCGCCATCCAAGGACAGTGTGCACAACTGCGACATGTCGCGCCCGCGCCTGCCGTTGGTGCTTCAATCAATTCTTTCTCTGGCACTAGCTGCTGCATCTTGAAGAAGATGCCTTTGTCAGTCGCAACGATCATTTGTTGATGAGGAAGCTCTTTCGCAGCCTTGATTAGCTGACTTGTAGAACCAACCGCATCGGCTAGTTCAACCACACTCGCTGGAGACTCTGGGTGCACTAGGATTGCCGCGTCTGGGTAAACACTCTTCATCTTGCGTAGCGCATCTGCAGAGAACTCATCGTGAACAACACATTCACCTTGCCATAGCAACATGTCAGCGCCAGTTTTGTTTGCAATGTAAGAACCTAAGTGACGGTCAGGGCCCCAGATGATTGGCTTATCTTCTGCGTCCAGGTGTTCAACAATCTCTAGAGCGATGCTAGAAGTCACCACCCAATCAGCGCGTGCTTTTACCGCTGCAGATGTGTTTGCGTAAACCACAACCGTGTGGTCTGGGTGCGCATCACAGAACTCGCTGAACTTATCCGCAGGACAACCAAGATCAAGTGAACATTCTGCTTCTAGCGTTGGCATTAGAATGCGCTTTTCTGGTGTCAGGATCTTCGCAGACTCACCCATAAAGCGAACACCACCAATGATCAGCGTACTTGCTGGATGACGGTTACCAAACTTTGCCATTTCTAGCGAATCACCAACAAAACCGCCGGTCTCTTCAGCCAAAGCTTGGATCTCAGGATCGGTATAGTAGTGGGCGATAAGTACCGCGTCTTTTTCTTTAAGCAGCTTTTTGATTCGCTCGATGTAATCGGCTTTTTCTTCTTGGCTTAATGGGATTGGTTTTGGTGGGAATGGGTAAACTGTGTCGATTTTATCTAATATGTGGCTCATTGCTCTTGCTCTACGCAACTTCCTTTAATCCGAGTATTGTAACCTTGTTGATTTTCAAAAACCAACCCGTAACCGGAATTTATAGCAGTCTAGCCGTATATCTTTGTTGTAAGTAACAATTCTAATTGTTACTCATGAACATTCGTTGCATGAATCATTCTTCTTCTAAAGTCGTAACGCCAATGCAAAGAAAAAGGGAACCGAGGCTCCCTTTTTAATCATCTTGATATTGCTTAGGCGTCGTTACTTCAGCTTAGAGCTTGCGACTTTCGCCGAGGCGCTGCCTGGGTACTCGTCTACCACTTGCTGATAGTATTTCTTCGCTTGTGCGTCATTGTTGTTACGCTCAGCGATATCACCTAGTTTAACCAACGCATCTGCACGCTTGTTGGAATCTTTGTAAGAGACCACCGCAGCAAAGCTCTTCACGGCATCTTTATCCTGCTTCTTCGCGAAGTACAACTGACCTAGCCAATAATGTGAGTTCGCTGAATATGTTGAATCAGGATAGTCCTTTTGGAACTGCTGGAATGCAGCAATCGCACCGGTGTAGTCGCGTTTTTTAAGGATTAAATCCACCGCGTCTTGGTAAGCCGTTTGTTCATCGGCATTCGATGTGTACTTACCGCCAGTTTCCGCTGGTTTGGTTTCTTTAACAGGTGCGGCTTTCATTTCGCCACGCACTCGATCAAGATCCACAAACAACTCACGTTGACGCTTAAGCATTTGCTGCATCTCGTAGTTGTTGCGCTCTAATTGACCACGTAGATCACTGATCTCTTGTGCCATTTGGTCAACTTGCTCTTGCATTTGAAGCTGAACGCGGTTGCGGTTTTGCAACAAGCGCTCTAAACGCTCGATGTCGCTTTCGGAAGAAGATCGAGTAGATACTGATGATGTGCTGTTGAGATCTGATACTGGAGCTGGTGCAGCGAACGCGAAGTTCGCTGCACTTGCCAGTAACGTAAGCGTAACAGCGCGCTTAGTGTTACTGAACATGAGGTTTACCTCGAATTAGTATACTAAAACCGCACGACGGTTCTTAGCGTAAACATCTTCAGATTGACCTAGAAGAAGTGGCTTCTCTTCACCGTAGCTAACGATAGAGATTTGATCAGCTTGAACACCTAGTGCTTGTAGGTAGTTTGATACTGCTTCTGCACGACGCTCACCTAGAGCGATGTTGTACTCAGGAGTACCGCGCTCATCAGCGTGACCTTCGATCGTTACTTTAAGAGCTGGGTTCTTGCTTAGGTAAGAAGCGTGAGCCGCTAGCATCTCTTCGTAATCACCAGCAATTGTTGAGTTATCAAATGCGAAGTAGATTGTTTGAGTTTCACGTAGCGCTTGCTCTTTTAGCTCTTGCTCTGTTAGCTGGCTATTTGGATCGATCGGAGTAACTACTGTAGTTTCTGCAGCACCAGTGTTTGTCTCAGCACCCGTGTTAGAAGCAGCATCATCGCTTGAGCTACATGCCGTCATAGCCATCACAGGAATCGCGATTAGTAGCCCTTTTAGAACCTTGTTCAGTTGCATCTTATTTTCCTTTATTAATCAATTTTTCTTACTACAAAAACGGTGACCACGCGGGAGCTCTTACACGCCCATTAGTTGCCGGTAATCTAGCTTTAAATCGACCATCAATTGACACCATCGATAGTACGTTTTTCTTGTTGTAAATCGAGCTATAGATAACCATGCCACCATTTGGGGCAATGCTCGGAGACTCATCAAGCAACGTTTTTGTTAGCACCTGAAGAGCACCTGTTTCCAAATCTTGTTTGGCCAAGTTGAAACCCGAATCACTGCGGTTCACCATGACTAGGAATCGGCCGTCAGGAGTGATTTGACCACCCAAGTTTTGACTGCCTTGCCAAGTCAAGCGATTAGTCGAACCGCTGCCCAAATCTACTTTATAAATCTGAGGTTTACCACCCCTGTCAGATGTGAAAATCAGCGATTTGCCATCAGGGTGCCAGTATGGTTCTGTATTATTTGATCTGCCACGCGTAATTTGTGTCAATTTGCGTGTTTTTAGATCCAAAGTGTAAACCTGAAGCGAACCAGTCTTAGAAAGCACAAGGGCTAACTGGCTGCCGTCCGGCGAGAATCTTGGCGCACCATTGTGACGAGGGTATGACGTGACCTTCTCGCGTTCACCGGTGTAGATGTTCATGATGAAGATCTCAGCCTGACCATTCTGGAAACTTACGTAAGCCAGTTTCTGACCATCTGGAGACCATGCTGGAGACATAAGCGGTTGCTTAGACTGAAGCACTAGGCGCTCGTTGTAGCCATCATAATCCGCCACGCGAAGTTGGTAAGGGAAGTTATCTTTATCGTTCACCACCACGTAAGCGATACGTGTCATAAACGCACCACGCTCACCCGTTAGTTGCTCGTAGACAAGGTCAGAGATACGGTGCGCGTACTCACGCATGCGTGGGCCTTCAACCGTAGCCACTTTGTTGAACAGAACATGATCTTTAGAAAGTACCAGCTCGCCGTCGCCACCAAGTGCTTTGCTATTGCCGCCAGTCAATTGACCGCGAACAACGTCAACCAATTGGTAGTTCACAACGTAGTTGCCCTGCTCGTTCTTTTTGATTGAACCCGTAAGCAGCGCATCAACCCCAAGGCCAGTCCACGCATCAAAGTTAACCTCTGATTCGTTGAATGGTGTTTGTGGCATCTTGCTAGTTGGTACCGGGCTGAACTTACCACTGCGTTGCAAGTCTGAAGCAATCACAGCAGAGATGTCCGTTGGAAGAGGTTCACTGCCTTCCCATTTAAATGGAACAACAGCAATTGGTCGTGCTGAATCAATACCATCGGTAATGACTAGCTCTAATGCGGCGTGAGCCACACTTGTCAGACTGCCAAGCAGTACAAACATTCCTAGTAAAAGGCGTTTAATCACGTCTCAGTTCCTTTTAGTCCAAAGCAACAGTTAAGTTGATGTCTTTCAATTTTTCGTTGACCGCTTCTTCTGACGATTTAGGGAAAGTCCCTACCTGCGCAATCGCACTCTTCGCAGCCGCACATACTCGGGCGTCGCCGTCTAATATGGTCACGCCAGCAACCATCATGTCTGTCCCTGTTGGGATCAGTTTGATGTTTACCCTACACTCCTTTCCCAGCAAGTAATCATCCTTAATCAGCCTTTGCTGAATGTTCTGTTTATAGATGGATGACATACGAGAAAGTTCATCGTCAATGAATTGGTTACGAGCCGCACTGTTTTGGCTTGCCTCACTTTCAAGGCCTGCAAAAATATCATCCAGTGCAGCTTCTTGCTCTTTACGCTCACGCTCTAATCGCTCAAGACGCTCTTTCTCTTGGCGTGCCTTTTCTGCGGCCTCTTTAGCTGCCTTTTCTTTCGCGATGCGTTCTTGCTCGGCTTTCGCAGCGGCTTCACGTTCACGTTTCGCTTTTTCTTCAGCTTCTTTCGCTGCTTTCTCTCGCGCTACGCGTTCTTGTTCCGCTTTTGCGGCCGCTTCTTCTTTGGCCTTACGCTCTTGTTCGGCTTTCGCTGCTCGCTCTTTCTCTTTGCGAACACGCTCTTCCTCAACTTTGCGTTCTTGTTCTTTCTTCTTGCGAGCAGCTTCGGCTTCTCGAGCGGCTTTGGCATCTTTCGCCTGCTGCTCTTTTAGCTTACGGATCTGTTCTTCTTCAGCTTTGCGATTTTTCTCAAGCTGCTCAGCTTCACGTCTCAATTTATCTAGACGATCTTGCTCTTTCTTCGCGGCTTTTTCGCGTTGCTGACGAATCTCGTTCGCTTGTTTCTGAACAAGTTTTGGATCAATCACCACAGCCTGAACCATCTGGCCTGTCGGCTCTGGTTTCGACATAGTGAAGTCCGTCCCCCAAAGTAGAGCCACGACTAATAGCGCGTGCAAACCAACCGATATTGCTATCGGCTTGGTGTATTCTTTGGATTTTTTCTTGTTATCTTTCATAGATGTTCGATGTCTATTCCCTGATATCGGTCATCAGACCCACTTTTGGGATGCCTGCACGACTTAACTCGTCAAGCAAAAGTACAACGTCGGCGTATGGCGTCGATGCATCACCACCTACCGCAACAGGTGAATCAGGTTTGATCTCACGCTCGGCTTTCACGCGAACAATCACGTCTTGTAGTGATAGACCGCGTTGAACCTCTTCATCATTCACGCTTAAGCCTAAATTGCCGTCACGATCGATTTCAATGATGATGAAGCTGCTGTCTGTATCGCCAGCCAAGTCTTGCATAGATTCAGCCGTTGATGTCTGTGGAAGGTCCACATCCACACCTTGAGTGACAAATGGAGCGGTCGCCATAAAAATGATCAGCAGAACGAGCATCACGTCGATGTATGGTACGACGTTGATCTCTGCGGTCATTTTACGCTTTTTAGGTTGGTAACCCGCCATGCTCTATTCCTTACTTGCGCTGTCTCGACCCGCCATCGCTTGACGGTGCAGGATGCTATGGAATTCTTCAGAGAAAGTCGCGTAAGTGTGCTCTAGCTTACTTACTTTGTTGCTAAGACGGTTGTATGCCATTACTGCAGGAATTGCAGCAAATAGACCCATTGCAGTTGCAATCAGGGCTTCTGCGATACCTGGCGCTACCATTGAAAGCGTTGCTTGCTTTACTTCACCTAAAGCGATGAACGCATGCATGATGCCCCAAACCGTACCAAACAGACCAATGTATGGGCTGATAGAACCGACCGTTGCAAGGAATGGCAAGCTGGTTTCCAGTTCATCAACTTCACGAGCAACAGCAACGCGCATTGCGCGGCCAGTGCCTTCCATGATGTAAGCTGGCGAGTTCGCGTTGCTCTTACGTAGACGAGCAAACTCGGTAAAACCTGCGTAGAAGATTTCTTCTGTACCTGTGATGTCGTCTTTACGACCTTTCACTTTCTGGTAAAGCTGAGAAAGGTCAGTACCCGACCAGAATTTGTCTTCGAATGACTCCGCATCTTTTGATGCTTGAGATAAGACTTTGCTGCGCTTAATGATCATAGCCCATGATGCGATTGACATGCCGAGCAGTGTCAACATCACAAGCTTTACCAACAGACTGGCCTGAAGAAAGAGATCTAAAATGGAAATATCAGCAGTCACTATTTGTTAGCTCCGAATTGATAAATGATGGAATCGCAATTGGCTTCATTTTCTTATTATCGATACATGCTACCTTAACCATTGCCTTGCACAATGTTCTGCCTTCATCATTGACTAACTCTTGACAGAATTGCAAAGAAGCACGTTTTATTTCTGACACTCGGGTTAGAACGGTCAAATGCTCGTCCAACCTTGCCCCTTGGTTGAAATCGATATCCATGTGTCGGACAACAAAGCCGATGTTTTGTTCCAGTAACACATGTTGAGAAACGCCTTTTGCACGCAACATCTCAGTGCGTGCGCGTTCAAAGAATTTTAAATAATTTGAGTGATATACAACGCCACCCGCATCCGTGTCTTCGTAATACACAGTGATCGGCCAGCGAAAGGGATTTGATGTGCCTTGCAAGGGAGTACCAATATATTCAATTCTTTAAAGCAATTACTATAACTGAAGCGGCAGTAATTGGTACTGAGGTAAGGGAATATTTTTGAAATTTGTAGAAAAAATAAAAGCCAGACAATCCGTCTGGCTTTTATTCGATGATTTAGTAACCGACTTTATTTCAGAGTGTAACGCTTACATGAAATACAGTGCAGTTAGATAAATTAAGATAGCGAGCGAGAAATAAGGACTGAACAGCACCTGCCAGTACCAATTTCTTGGCTTGAAGCCCACACCATATACCATGCTTGAGCACACTGCCCAAATCAGCGCTGGTGCGATAAACGCATTAAAGCCACCAATTTCTCGATGGTATGCGTTCGGATCCCACATCACCAATCCTACATGCATAAAGCCAAGGATTAAGGCCAAGACTCTTAGTAGAGTCTTGTCCATAGGTGCGTGAAGTTTCGCTACCTTGTCAGCGAGATTACTCACTGTCTTTATCCATCATTTCTGAGTGCTCTAACCAAAGAGCGTTGATGATACCGAATGCACAAGCAAGTAGTACACCTAGAATCCATGCGAAATACCACATAGTAATAGCTCCTTAGTATAGTGAGTTTTTGTTTTCTTCGATGAACTGGTCATCCAAGCGGCCAAACATCTTGTAGTAAGTCCAAGACGTGTAAGCAAGAATGATTGGAACCATAACAAACGCTACACCTGTCATTAGGTTCAGAGTCAGCTCAGATGAAGTTGCATCCCACATTGTCAGACTTTGGCTTGGCATTAGGTCTGAAGGCATTACGAATGGGAACATTGCGATACCAGCAGTAAAGATAACACCAGCGTTACCTAGGCTTGACGTTAGGAACGCGATACCACACTTCTCTAGGCGAGATGCCAATACCGCTAGAAGCGGCATAGCAACACCCAGTACAGGTGCAGCCCATAGTAGTGGGTAAGCTTCGAAGTTGTTCATCCACGCACCAGCTTCACGGATAACCTCTTTGTTTAGAGGGTTAGAAGCCGCTGCAGTGTCGATACCACCGACGATAACGTAGCCTTCGATGCTTTGGATCCAGAAACCAGCAAGCACAAATGCAACCACTGTTAGTAGACCAGTAAGCTGAGCCACGTTACGAGCACGAGTATGTACTTCGCCAGTTGTCTTCATTTGAAGCCATGTTGCACCTTGCATCAGGATCATGAACAAGCTTACTAGACCACATAGCAGAGCAAATGGGTTTAGTAGACCGAAGAATGAACCGTGGTACGTTGGCATTAGGAATTCATTCAACTGGAATGGAACACCTTGTAGAAGGTTACCAAACGCTACACCAAAGATGATTGGTGGAACGAAGCCACTGATTGAAATACAGATATCCCAAGTGTTACGCCATTTTGGATCTTCGATTTTTGAGCGGTAATCAAGACCAATCGGACGTAGCCAAAGTGCCGCTAGAGTTAGGATCATCGCTAGGTAGAAACCAGAGAACGATGTCGCGTAAACCAAAGGCCATGCTGCGAACAATGCACCACCAGCAGTGATAAGCCATACTTGGTTACCATCCCAGTGAGGTGCGATCGAGTTAATCATCACACGACGTTGTGTGTCGTTTTTACCGATAATAGGTACAAGCGCGCCCACACCCATATCGAAACCGTCTGTAATTGCAAAACCAACTAGTAGAACACCGATCAGTACCCACCAGATGAATCGCAAGATTTCGTAATCAAACATCTTGTTGTCTCCTTGTCTTACGCTTCTACTTGGCGACTAACTTTGTCTTCAACAGAGTCAGCGTTTTGCTCGAAGTGGTAGCGACCAGTTTTCAGGCTGCTTGGACCTTTACGAGCGAATTTCACCATTAGGTATACTTCTGCAATTAGGAATGCAGTGTATAGCGCTAGGATTGCAAATAGTGAAGTCCAGATTTCACCTGCTGTTAGTGCTGATGCAGCAACGTGTACCGGTAGGATTTCACCTACAGCCCACGGTTGACGACCGTATTCAGCAACGAACCAACCTGCTTCAATCGCAATCCATGGAAGTGGAATGCTGAATAGTGCAGCTTTAAGAATCCAAGGTTTCTGTTCGATCTTCTGACGACATGTTTGGATGAATGACGCACCAAATACAAATAGCATGATGAAGCCACACGCAACCATGATACGGAACGACCAGAATAGCGGCCATACTGTTGGGATTGAGTCATCCGCAGCAGCTTGGATTTGGTCTTCAGTCGCATCAACCACGTTGTCTGTGTAACGTTTTAGAAGTAGGCCGTAACCTAGGTCACCTTTCACTTCGTCAAACGCAGTCATGTTTGCTTCAGACTTGTCGCCTGCACGCAGTTTTTCAAGCAATTCGTACGCGTACATACCAGTACGGATACGGTCAACGTGCTCTTCACGTAGATCGTGTAGACCAGTTACTTGCTCGTCAAATGAACGTGTCGCGATGATACCCATAACGTATGGGATCTTAATTGCGTAATCGGTGTTCATTGTTTCTTGGTTTGGTAAACCGAACAGTGTGAACGCCGCTGGTGCTGGTTCTGTGTGCCATTCAGCTTCTACCGCTGCTAGCTTCACTTTTTGAACTTCACCAAGCTCGTAACCAGATTCATCACCTAGCACGATTGTAGACAGGATTGCTGCCATACCGAAAGAAGCTGCGATAGCAAACGAACGACGAGCGAACGCCACATCACGACCTTTCAATAGGTAGTAAGAACTGATGCCTAGAACGAACATTGCACCACACGTATAACCAGATGCTACTGTGTGTACAAATTTAACTTGCGCTACAGGGTTTAGTACAACGTCTGCGAAGCTCACCATTTCCATACGCATGGTTTCGAAGTTGAATTCTGCGCCAACTGGGTTTTGCATCCAGCCGTTCGCGATAAGAATCCACAGTGCAGAGAAGTTAGAACCCAGAGCAACCAACCAGGTTACCGCTAAGTGTTGACGTTTTGATAGACGATCCCACCCGAAGAAGAATAGACCAACAAAAGTTGACTCCAGGAAGAAAGCAACCAGTGCTTCGATCGCCAGTGGTGCACCGAAGATGTCACCTACATAGTGGGAGTAGTAAGACCAGTTCGTACCAAACTGGAACTCCATGGTAAGGCCGGTAGCCACACCAAGTGCAAAGTTAATACCGAACAGCTTACCCCAGAACTTGGTCATGTCCTTGTAGATTTGCTTGTTCGTCATTACGTACATCGATTCCATAATGGCCAAAAGGAAGGCCATACCAAGGGTCAATGGTACGAATAGGAAGTGATACATCGCTGTCAGTGCAAACTGCAACCGCGACAGATCAACTACGTCAATCATGGTAACTCCTATGTGTCGGCTGAATGACACTCTCTACATATTGCAATCCATACACAAGTGTTATTTACACTTGAAAAATGTTGAATTATCACAACTCTTTGTTGCAAAAATGTGCTTCATTGGTTAGTTAATTGTTAAGCATCAGCTAATATAGCTGGGCCTAATATTACTGCTAAAAACAGTTTGTTTCAAAAGGTTTATGGCGGGAAACCGCTTTGATGTATATCAATGTTTGCGCGCTGAATTTGAACAAAAATCCATCACATTGATCCAGATCAATCGATATTGGAAGAGTATGTTAAGAGAGAGTAATCAGGAGAGAAAATAATCAGTTAGGCAGGAACATAGAGTTAACAATCTATAAGTTTTTCTTACCTATTTAGTATTAGAGCAAATTAAATAAATGAGAGGTTGGTCAACATTGGGGAAACGCTGAGCGCCAAGCGCTCAGCGATGGAATCTTACTTTTCAATTCCGAAATGCAAATAAGCGCGATCAGTGGCAATTCTACCACGAGGCGTGCGCTGTAAATAGCCTTGTTGGATAAGATATGGTTCAAGGACGTCTTCTATAGTGTCTTTCTCTTCACCAATCGCCGCTGCCATGTTGTCTAACCCTACCGGGCCGCCACCAAACTTCTCCATGATCGCAAGAAGCAGTTTGCGGTCCATGTAATCAAAACCTTTAGCGTCGACATCAAGCATATTCAGCGCTTTGTCTGCCACTTCTGCGCAGATGTGTCCATTACCCTTTACTTCGGCATAGTCACGAACACGGCGTAGCAGTCGGTTAGCAATACGCGGCGTACCACGGGCACGGCGAGCAACTTCTAATGCGCCTTCCGCTTCCATCGACAAGCCCAAGCAATCTGCACTGCGCTGAACGATGTCTTGTAGGTCTTTCACTTTGTAGTATTCAAGACGCTGCGTAATACCGAAACGATCACGAAGTGGCGAAGTCAAAGAACCTGCACGCGTTGTTGCACCGATCAGAGTAAAAGGAGGCAGGTCAATCTTGATAGAGCGAGCTGCTGGACCTTCACCAATCATGATGTCCAATTGGTAGTCTTCCATCGCTGGATACAACACCTCTTCTACCATTGGGCTTAAGCGGTGAATCTCGTCAATGAACAGCACATCGTTTTCTTCTAAGTTAGTCAGCAGCGCTGCCAAGTCCCCTGCTTTCTCAAGCACTGGGCCTGAAGTGGTGCGAATGTTCACTTCCATCTCATTGGCAACGATGTTCGCAAGTGTGGTTTTACCCAAACCTGGAGGACCAAATATCAAAAGGTGGTCGAGCGCTTCATTTCGCAATTGAGCGGCTTTGATGAAAATCTCCATCTGATCACGCACGTGATCCTGACCTTGGTAATCCGCCAGTTTCTTAGGACGAATCGCACGGTCGATAACATCTTCATCACGAAACGAAGGATTCTCTGGCGCGATTAAACGATCGGCTTCAATCATATTGTTCCCTTGGGCTTTCCGTTACACCATTGATTTTAGTGCTTCACGGATCAGTTGCTCACTGGTCATATCCGGTTTAGCGATCTGAGAAACCACTTTCGACGCTTGAGTCGGCTTGTAACCTAGAGCTAGAAGCGCACTGATTGCTTCTTCTTCAGCGTTGCTGGATGTCGAACCAGAATCCGCAGGAGCAGCATCGGTAAACGGCGTAAATAGATCGCCAGCGCCCCACCCTTTCAGACGGTCTTTCATTTCTACAACTAGGCGTTCAGCTGTCTTCTTACCAACACCAGGCAGCTTCACCAGCGTTGAAATGTCTTCACGCTCAACGCAAGAAACGAATTGGCTCGCTGTCATGCCAGAAAGGATACCTAGGCCTAGCTTAGGACCAACGCCGTTCGCTTTGATCACTTCACGGAAAAGTGCACGCTCTTTTACTGTGTTGAAACCGTAAAGCAATTGCGCGTCTTCACGCACAACAAAGTGAGTATAAATAATGGCTTCTTCGCCGACATTTGGCAGTTCGTAGAAACAGCTCATTGGCATCTGAACTTCATAACCAATGCCATTAACTTCAATTAAAACTTCAGGTGGTTGCTTTTCAAGCAGAGTGCCGCGAAGACGTCCAATCACTATAAATACTCTTTGGAAATGAATTTGCGACAGGATAATAAAGAACTGGATAGACATCCAGTCCTTTATTCGGTGGGGTTAGATTTTTGAGACAACTTGATCAAGCTGTTGAGTCAGATTGCGCACCGCGACCACTTGCCCGTTCAGTTCGTTGCCGTATTGCGCGACAGTTTCGGCAATGGTTTTGGTGTTCACTACGCCGTTAGCAACTTCACTGCTGGCTTCATCTAACTCTTTTAATGCCGTCATTTGCGTAGCCATGATGCCAGACAGACTCTGCACATCATGAGAGATGGTGGTGACTTGCTGGATAATGGTGTTCATTCGCTCTGTACTCGACGTCACGACGCTTTGACCATGCTTCACTTCTTGCTCACTGCGATCAAGCAAGTTCCGAATTTCCACCGCCGATTGACTGCTCTTAGCCGAAAGCTCCCGCACTTGATCCGCAACGACCGCAAAGCCTCTGCCCTGCTCACCCGCTCTCGCCGCTTCAATAGCGGCATTCAGCGCCAGCAAGTTGGTTTGTTCCGCAACCGACGTAATCAAGTCCGCCACTTTCATGATGTCTTCATGGCTGGTAATGATCTGGCTGATCGCTTGGGTTGAGTCCTCCAATAATTCCGAGCTTTTCTCAGCTTGTTGATGAACGTCGTCACTCTTCTCACGCAGCTCTTCGACAAACTTGCTAGATTCTTCAATCCCCGTCGCCATGTGATGCACTTGCTGACTCATTTGCTCTGCCGCGCTGGCTTGGGATTCACTGTTTACATTAAGGGCATTCACCTGAGCATCCAATTGCGATGATTGTTCATCCAGTACTTGAGAAACTTGTTTCAACTCACTTGAATTTTGATTAGCTTGCTCAAGCACCTCCGCCAAATGCAACTCCCCTTCTGTTGCCTTTTGTGCCACCAACTCACTTTCTGCTTTGGCTTTCTCTGCACTTTCAATCGCGATGTCTCGCTGCTTCGCGGTAAAGGCTTGCGCGATACAAATCACCACCAGCGGTAACACGGTACCTGACCAGATCTCCACACGTTGCGCAGATTCTGACAACACGAGTTGGGGAAAACCAACACCAGACACATGCTGATACGTCATTGCCGTAGAAAGCACTATTACTAAAGCGCTCCAAGAGATCGCCATGATACGAGTACCAGATAAAAAGAAAGCGACAACTAACAAAGGCACCCAGTAAGTTTGGGTAGAATCGACCACGCCACCACTTTGATAGATGATGTTGAGCGCATGCACTGACATGCCAACAAAACCAAGATTGAGCGACAATGCTGGTTGCTTGAACCACCTCAGGCTGAAGGCGGATATCAGTTCGAGTGCGATTAAGAGTACTGAGGTGAAAATTAAGCTTTCATGCCCATGTTTGAACCATTTTATCAGGCTGTAGATCCCGACAAGAAAAGCGATGAAGGTAAATAGAGAGAGGATGTCTGCTTGACGTTGTTGTGTTCTTGTCCATTGAGTTTGGCGCGGCATAAATGCACTGCGCCACAGTGTGGCTGGATTCATGTTCAATCTTCCTTGATTGATTTCTTATAAGACCTCTGACCACTATAGTTTTGTAACATTTTATCAACAAATCTAATCCTTAAATCTGTCTGAGATGTCTCATTTTTAATACGAGAACACGCCTAACGGTAACGACCTTTTCTTGCACTGGTTGCTTTGCCTGCGAGCGCCACCAGCGTCTTATTGGTGTTAGCGTGACAAATAGCAACACCCAACGCATCGGCAGCATCGGCTTGAGGCTTAGCTGGCAATTTAAGCATGTGTTGAACCATATGTTGAACCTGAACTTTGTCTGCACCACCTGTGCCCGTTACCGCTTGTTTAATAAGACGAGCCGCGTACTCATGCACCGGAAGATCCGCATTCACAGCCGCCACAATTGCGCTACCACGCGCCTGCCCTAGCTTTAGTGCAGAATCGGCATTCTTCGCCATAAACACTTGTTCGATGGCAAATACATCCGGTTGAAACTGGGTGATGATTTCCGTCACGCCTGCGTAGATTTGCTTGAGACGACCTGGCAGCTCTTTTTCTGAAGTGCGAATACATCCGCTGCCTAGATATTGCAAATGACGACCTTGCTGGCGAATCACGCCATAACCGGTAATACGAGAGCCTGGGTCAATGCCCAAAATAATTGACATGAAGAGTCCTAATCAATAACTCACTAAATTTATTAGAATATATGTCATTAAAACAAAAACTCCCGCAGTTGCGGGAGTTTTTTCTTTAATTGTTGTGCGCTTATTCTGCGTCTTTTTCTTTCGCAACTGTCACTGCAATCGCTAGCTCTTCTAGAGCCGCTGGGTTTGCAAGGCTTGGAGCGTCTGTTAGTAGACACGCCGCCGCAGTTGTTTTAGGGAACGCGATAACGTCACGGATGTTCTCTGTACCACATAGCAGCATCACTAGACGGTCTAGACCGAATGCAAGGCCAGCGTGTGGAGGCGTACCGAATTTTAGAGCGTCCAGTAGGAAGCCGAATTTCAGTTGTTGCTCTTCTGCATTGATACCTAGGATATCGAATACCGCTGCTTGCATTTCTGCGTTATGGATACGTACAGAACCACCGCCAACTTCGTAGCCGTTTAGAACCATATCGTATGCGTTTGAGTTCGCTACTGCTGGGTTCGCTTTTAGCTCTTCCGCAGTCACACCTAGAGGTGATGTGAATGGGTGGTGCATTGCGTGTAGGTTGCCTTCGTCGTCTTCTTCGAACATTGGGAAGTCAACAACCCATAGTGGAGCCCAAGTGCCTTCTTTCGTTAGCTCTAGGTCTTTACCAAGTTTAAGACGAAGTGCACCTAGTGCTTCAGCAACGATGCTTGCTTTGTCTGCGCCAAATAGGATGATGTCGCCAGATTCCGCTTGAGTGCGATCTAGGATACCGTTGATCACGTCTTCGCTTAGGAATTTAGCTACAGGAGACTGGATACCTTCCATGCCTGCTGCACGGTCGTTAACCTTCATCCATGCTAGACCTTTCGCACCGTAGATACCTACGAATTCTGCGTAGCCGTCGATTTGCTTACGAGTAAGCTCAGCACCACCTGGAACACGGATAACTGCAACGCGACCTTTCTCGTCGTTTGCTGGACCAGAGAATACTTTGAACTCAACGTCTTTTACTAGGTCAGCAACGTCTACTAGTTCTAGTGGGTTACGTAGGTCTGGCTTATCAGAACCGAAACGACGAATCGCTTCGCTGAACGGCATTACTGGGAATTCACCTAGGTCAACGTTCAGTAGCTCTTGCCACATTTCACGAACCATTTTCTCAGTCGTTGCACGAACTTGGTCAGCCGTCATGAATGACGTTTCGATATCGATCTGAGTGAATTCTGGTTGACGGTCAGCACGCAAGTCTTCATCACGGAAACACTTAACGATTTGGTAGTAACGATCAAAACCAGACATCATTAGAAGCTGTTTGAATAGCTGTGGAGACTGAGGAAGCGCGTAGAAGCTGCCTTTGTGAACACGGCTAGGTACTAGGTAGTCACGAGCGCCTTCTGGTGTCGCTTTTGTTAGTACTGGTGTTTCGATGTCTAGGAAGCCGTTGTCATCTAGGAAACGACGAACAAAGCTAGACGCTTTAGCACGTAGCTTGATGCGGTCGCTCATTTCTGGACGACGTAGGTCTAGGTAACGGTACTTCAGACGTTGCTCTTCAGAGTTCTTTTGGTTGAAGTCTAGAGGCAGAACGTCGCTGCGGTTGATGATTTCAAGACCTGTTGCAAGGATCTCAACTTCACCTGTTGCCATGTCTTTGTTTACTTGGCTTTCTGGACGAACACGAACTTCACCAGTTAGCTTGATACAGAATTCATTACGAAGTGTGTTAGCCACTTCATACGCATCTGCCATATCTGGATCAACAACTACCTGAACGATACCTTCGCGATCTCGCATATCGATAAAAATAAGACCGCCTAAATCACGACGACGGTTAACCCAGCCGCAAAGTTCTACAGTTTGTCCTGCAAGGGACTTGTTCAGGTGACCACAGTAATGGGTACGCATAATGAAATTCCCAATCTCTCAAATATTGTTAACTACGCTCTGTCAGCCTCATTGCCGAGCAGAGTAAAGATCCATTTATACGCTGAAAGCCTATGAAAATCGACTACTCAACATACAATTAAGTGTGTTTTATCATTCATTGGTGGTTTTTAGTACAACAAATGTTCAAAAGTGCACCAAAGCGAAAAAATTGGTGGGGATTATAGCGTGAAATTACCCATTTCAGCAAAACTCTCGTAAAGTGGACTCAGGAAAAAACGTAAAGCAGAGATATGGATAATTTACCCCTTCGACTTGGATTGACCATGTGGTCGCACAACCAGTGGCAGCAAAGCTTTTATGGCAGTGGCACCAAACCCGCAGAGCGACTCGAAAAGTACGCGCAGGTGTTCCATACCGTAGAAGGCAACACCACCTTTTATGCCACACCGACGCTCAACACGGTGCAAAACTGGAAAGCCGCGACTCACGACGATTTCAAATTCACCTTTAAGTTGCCAAAAGCCATTACTCACGAGCAGATGCTCAGAGGTTGCGACGAGCAGTTACGTGACTTTATGACCATCATGGAACCGCTTCATGAACGTGTTGGACAATGGACGATTCAGCTCCCTGCGGCATTTGGTCCAGAACACCTCGATAGATTAAAGAAGTTCTGTGCCAGCTTTCCGCCGAATTTCCCGCTTGGGGTGGAAGTTCGTCACATGGCGTTTTTCTCCAAAGGTGAAGAAGAACGTGCGTTGAATCAGTGGCTGTTAGAGAGCGGCATCGACCGCATTATTATGGACAGCCGCCCTGTATTCGCCGCGCAGCCGATAACAGAAGCAGTGATCGATGCCCACCAGAAAAAGCCTCGTGTTCCGGTGCATGCAATTGCAACCGCCAAGCATCCAATGATTCGTTTTATTGGCCATCCAGATATGGACGATAACCTGCGCTTTTTCGAACCTTGGTTGAAGAAACTGCCGATGTGGATTGAACAAGGCATTCAACCGTACTTGATGATTCACACACCAGATAACGTCTTAGCACCAGAACTGGCTGAAAAGCTGTATAAGCAGCTACAACTTAGGCTCTCACTGCCGAACTTGTCTGTATTTCCTGCCAACGATGGCAACTCGCAAATACAAATGTTTTAGACAAGCTTATAATTAAGCAAATGACAGAGGCGCGAATTTCCCATAAAATACGCGCCTTTTTTGATGCCTGACATTTCAGGCGGCTTGTATGCAGAGATTTGGTTATGAACCCTAAGAGCAATCCAGATACTATTTTTTCGGCTCCAATCGATAAAATTGGGGATTTCACGTTCGATGAACGCGTAGCGGAAGTTTTCCCTGACATGATTCAACGATCGGTTCCGGGTTACAGCAACATCATTTCTGCAATTGGTATGTTGGCAGAGCGCTTTGTTAAGCCTCACTCAAACATCTACGACCTGGGTTGTTCTTTGGGTGCTGCTACGCTGTCTATGCGTCGTCATATCAAACAAGAAGGTTGCCAAATCATTGCAGTGGACAACTCTCCTGCGATGGTTGAACGCTGTAAGCTTCACGTCAACGCGTACCGCAGTGATACACCAGTTGATGTAGTCGAAGCGGACATTCGTAATATCGAAATCGAAAACGCATCTGTGGTGGTATTGAACTTCACTCTGCAGTTCCTTTCTCCAGAAGACCGCTATGCTCTACTAGAGAAAATCTATACAGGTCTGCGCCCAGGCGGCATTTTGATTCTGTCTGAAAAGTTCGTGTTTGAAGATGAAGTGTCTAACGAGTTGTTGATTGACCTTCACCACGACTTTAAACGTGCAAATGGCTACAGCGAACTTGAGATCAGCCAAAAACGCAGCGCGATTGAAAACGTGATGCGCCCTGATTCTAAGAAAGATCATAAAGAGCGTTTCGCAGAAATTGGATTCTCAAGCTACGACGTTTGGTTCCAGTGCTTTAACTTCGGTTCGATGTTTGCGATTAAATAAGCTTCGCGACACAGTTCGCTCTCATTAGGACGTCATCCTCAAGAGCGAGGAACGAGCGAGTTGGGGATCTCTTATCAAAAACGATAAAAACCGAGATTCCCTATTACGTTCGCCCCTCACTGTAGGGAATGACACATTTAACTTTTACCCGGGTCTGCTGACTCCATAAACTCAGTGAAAAACTATGTTTAATTTTGCTAATTTTTATCAGTTAATCGCTCAAGACACTCGTCTTCAGCCGTGGCTAAATGTATTACCTCAACAGTTAACAGATTGGCAAAACGCTGAGCACGGTGACTTTGGTCGCTGGCTGAAAGCACTGAACAAGATCCCACAAGGCGCACCAAACCAAGTGGACATCAAAAACTCAGTAACCATCAGCAACGATACGCCTTTCCATGAAGGTGAACTGAAAAAGCTAGAAAGCCTACTGCGTACATTCCACCCATGGCGCAAAGGTCCATACACAGTGCACGGTATTCATATCGATACTGAATGGCGCAGTGACTGGAAATGGGATCGCGTTCTTCCGCACATCTCGCCACTAAAAAACCGCAGCGTGCTCGATGTTGGTTGTGGCAACGGCTACCACATGTGGCGCATGCTGGGTGAAGGTGCACGCCTAACGGTTGGTATCGACCCTTCTCACCTGTTCCTAATTCAGTTCGAAGCGATTCGTAAGTTAATGGGCGATGACCAACGTGCTCACCTTCTTCCATTGGGCATTGAACAACTACCAAAGTTAGAAGCGTTCGACACTGTATTTAGTATGGGCGTCCTTTACCATCGTCGTTCTCCACTGGATCACTTGGTGCAGCTAAAAGACCAATTGGTATCAGGCGGTGAGCTTGTTCTGGAAACACTCGTCATCGAAGGCGATGAGAACGCGGTATTGGTTCCGACGTCTCGCTACGCGCAAATGCGTAACGTGTACTTCTTCCCGTCAGCGAAAGCACTGAAAGTGTGGTTAGAGTTGGTTGGCTTTAAAGATGTTCGTATCGTAGATGAAAACGTGACTTCTGTTGGAGAGCAACGCACCACAGACTGGATGACACATAACTCTCTACCAGATTACCTCGATCCAAACGACCCAAGCAAAACGGTTGAAGGCTATCCTGCGCCACGTCGTGCGATACTTGTGGCGACTAAGCCATAATTAACTGAGATTTCTGACATTGTCTTAACTCACTCCCGCCTTTAAGACATTAACCTCTCTTCGAATCTAATTAAGGATGCATTTTGCGTCCTTAATTTTTTGGCGTTTCGTCACTATTCCTCATTCTGTAAGAGACTGTCGCAGATTCTTGCTTGTGAGGGCTTGTCGATAACGCTAAACTCCTAAAAAACAAACAACTTAATCCAATCCCAAGGTTTTCAATGTTTATACGATTGACTCCGGTTGTTGCCATCGCCTTACTATCTGGTTGTACTTTAACCAAAGGCGAACAGTACCACCAAGAAACGTTAGCTGCTATTCAGGCTTCAGAAACGAATTTCAATACTCGCGTTACCAACTTAGAGCTTCAACTTAGTAACCAGTCGGATTACATCGAGAGTCTGGAAGGCCAAGTGGATAAGTTAAACGGCGAACTCAATACTTTCCGCAAAGAAGCAATGGATGAAGTGAGAAAGCCAAAAGAACCTATCATCGTTCAAGCTCCTGCTCCCGTTCAAGCAACTCCTACTCATGACATTGTCCTTGGCTCAATTGAGCGTGTGACGATCGATTCCATTAAGCAAACTTTCGACGCTCGCGTAGATACCGGCGCTGCAACTTCTTCACTGAACGCCGTCGATATTGAAGAATTCGAAAGAAATGGCAAAAACTGGGTGCGTTTCCACCTTGCTGACAATACCAAGTCAGATGAAGAGAAAGACATTTGGATTGAAGCGCCAATCATTCGCTATGTGAAAATCCGCCAAGCAACCAATGAAGAATTAGAGCGTCGCGCTGTAGTCGAACTTTGGGTGCGCGTTGGAAAAATTCATGAAAAAGCGCAATTTACGTTGGCAGATCGCTCTCAAATGAACCATCCTGTTTTACTAGGAAGAGAATTTATGCGCGACATCGCACTCGTCGATGTGAGCCGTAAATATATTCAAACGGAAGAAGAGAAAAAATAATAAGGTAGATTATGACGTCAAGAATACCGTTTTACCTGTCAATCATCCTTTTGGTGGTTGCAGGCATCGCTTTGAGTGTTTTCAGACATCAGAATTACGGCGTTCCATGGACTCCAGGTGAAACGCGTCAGGTTTGGGATGTTGAAGCCCGTATTGAATTCAATGCGAATGGCGGTGAAGTAAAAGCTTCTTTAGCCGCTCCTCACACGCAAAAAGGCTACACCTTGATCGGTGAGTCTGCGTCCTCTCCAGGTTACGGTGTTTCTTACGTAAACTCTGATTCAGGTCGTCGTGCTGAATGGTCTATCCGCCAAGCAACTGGCGCACAAACCATTTACTACAAAGCCCAATTCTTGGTTGATCCACAAGCAAAAGTGGATGAACAACCACCAACAGGCGAAATAACCAAGCCTACCCTATCAGCACCACAACAAGCGGCAGCAAATGCACTGATTGAACGCGCAATGAGCCGTTCGGCAGACAACGAGACGTTTGCCCGTGAGCTGATCAAAACGCTTAACGATCCAGATAGCCAAAACGCAGCGCTTATCTTGAACGACTTTGACCGTACTGATGCATTGCAAAAGATCCTGCTTACTGCAGGTGTGCAAAGCAAAACAGTTGGGGTTATCGAATTAGAAGATGGCCGCCGTCGTCAAACGATTCAACCAATGGTTCAAGTTTGGTCTGGTGATAAATGGGTTCTCTTCTCTCCTAATTCAGAGCAAGCAGCTGCACAGCCTAACCTTCTGGTTTGGGATGAATCCAACGTCTCTCTACTTGACCTAGTGGGCGGTAAGAACAGCCAAGTCCACTTCTCGATGATTAAGCAAGAGCTGACACCACAAGAAGCAACGGACAATAAGGTTGAAGCAGACGGTCTATTAAACCTTTCGATTCATAGCCTGCCTCTTGAAGAGCAAGCCATGTTCAAGACCATCATGCTGATCCCTATTGGTGCTCTAATTGTGGTGTTCTTGCGCGTGATTATCGGTCTTAAAACGTCTGGTACCTTCATGCCAGTTCTGATTGCGGTTGCCTTTGTTCAAACCCAGCTTGTTACGGGTATTGTGGGCTTCCTATTGATTGTCGGTACAGGTCTGATAATTCGAAGTTACCTCTCGAGGCTTAACTTACTTCTGGTCGCGAGGATATCCGCGGTTATCATCACCGTAATCATGATCATCTCTGTGTTCACCGTTGTGGCATTCAAGATTGGTCTGACTGAAGGTCTAACGATTACCTTCTTCCCAATGATCATCTTGTCATGGACTATCGAACGTATGTCGATTCTATGGGAAGAAGAAGGCGCGAAAGAAGTTGCGCTTCAAGGTGGTGGTTCACTACTGACAGCGGTACTGGTTTACTTAGCAATGACTAACACCTACATCCAGCACCTAACGTTTAACTTTATCGGCCTACAGCTCATTGTACTGGCAGGTATTCTACTACTAGGTACATACACGGGTTACCGTCTAACTGAGCTACGTCGCTTTAAACCACTAGCGGAGGACTAAACGATGTTTGAACGTTTTACTTCGCCAGCAAAACTTCGCCATAAAGGCATTATGGGCATGAACAAGCGTAACCATAGCTACATTGGTCGCTACAATGATCGCTCTAAATACCCTTTAGTGGATGACAAGCTAAAAACCAAAATCATTGCTGAAGCAGCAGGCGCAACTGTGCCTGCTCTTATCGGCGTGATTGCTAGCCAAGCTGAAGTTAAAAAGATTCACAAAATGGTCGAAAAGTGGCCAGGCTTTGTGATTAAGCCTGCGCAAGGAAGTGGCGGTAAAGGTATCTTGGTTATCACTTCGCACAAAGATGGTGTCTACACTAAGCCATCTGGTGCAACTTGTAATAAAGAAGAAGTTGAGCGTCACATCAGTAACGCCTTAGCGGGTCTCTTCTCTCTTGGTGGTAAGAACGATGTGGCCGTGGTTGAAAACTTGATTAAGTTTGATGACTGTTTCGACGGCTTCAGTTACGAAGGTGTGCCAGACGTACGTATCATTGTATTCAAGGGCTACCCAGTGATGGCGATGATGCGTTGTTCTACTGCGGCATCCGACGGCAAAGCTAACCTTCACCAAGGTGCGGTTGGCGTTGGCATCGACATTGCTACCGGTAAAGCGATTCGTGCGGTGCAATTCGACCAACCCGTCACTCATCACCCAGATACAGGCAAAGACTTGTCTACGCTGCAAGTGCCTCATTGGGAGCGTTTGTTAGAGCTAGCTTCTAGTGCTTGGGAAATGACAGGCTTGGGCTACATGGGTACTGATATGGTATTGGACAAAGAAGAAGGTCCAATGGTTCTGGAGCTAAACGCTCGCCCTGGTCTAGCAATCCAAATTGCAAACGGCGCAGGTCTCCTACCTCGCTTGAAACACATTGAGAACCTTGGCACTCCTGCTGAATATCCAAAACCGAAAGAGCGCGTAGCCTACGCCGCTGAACAGTTTGGTTCTAAATCTCAGTTCTAATCTCCTAGCTAGCAGCCATTCTCGTGGTTGCTAGCTTTCTTTTCATATTTGAGCGCTATCGCTCTCTTCTTAAGTAATTCATCGTTTTTATCACTGCAATCGATGATCCAGCTAACAAAATACACATCGATCGTTTCTTTTTTCTGCTGATTTTTGATTTTATATTTTCTCCCCCTTACTCAACTCAAGAGGTTGGGCGATGCTAACAAAAGAAACTAATAACAATGATACTCCGCTTGTTGAACAAGAGAACTTTGACCAGCACTTACAACGTTTGTCGGAAATCTCTGTCCAAGCACTTGATGAGCTTGCTGAAATGATCGAAAAAGGAAACGACCTTTCAGAAGAATAGGACTTACCTTTTCACATTTAAGCGCCTGCTAAAAAAGCCGAGACTGTTGCCCTACAGCTCGGCTTATTTCATTTTTGAAGGGGGTTGTTTATATCAAAGCGGTAGCTGGCTCTTCAATGCTCTCATCTAGACGATAATTTGCTTTGATGGTATCCGCCACTTTCTCTGCAATCATGATGGTTGGCGCATTGGTATTCCCGCCCACCAGCGTCGGCATGATAGAGGCATCGACAACTCTCAGAGCCTCCAAACCATACACCTTAAGCTCGTTATCAACCACCGCCAGAGGGTCGCTCTTAGTCCCCATTTTACAAGTGCCGATTGGATGATATTGCGTGTCAGCGCGATTACGAATGTCCTGTTCTATCGCTTTATCATCGGAAGCATCGACCGGATAGAAATTCTCGCCGCGAATATCCGCGAACGCCTCACTCTCTAGCATCTGGTGCTGCTTCTTCCAGCCTTTGATCATGATTTCCATGTCTTCTGGGTGACTAAAAAATGCAGGGTCGATACGCGGTTCATCGTAAGGGTTGGTGCTATTGAGTTTAACGGTGCCAATGCTCTTTGGTCTTAATAAAGTGACGTGAGAGCTAAAACCATGGCTCATGTGCATTTTGCGCGCATGGTCATCGACAACCGCAACAACGAATACGAATTCCAAATCCGGCACTTTAACCCCGTCATCGGAGCAAAGAAACCCAATGCCCTCGGCAAAGTTACTGCTCATTTTTCCAGTGCGTGCTTTCACCCACTGTGGCAAAGCTTTGGTCATCTCTGTTGCCATTTGCAACGAAACACCGAAAGTATCGCGCTTCGCTGTACATCGATAGGTGTGCACTAGGTCAATGTGGTCTTGTAAGTTTTCGCCAACGCCCGGCAGTTCATGAACTTGCTCTATCCCGTGCGCTTGTAAATCTTGTTTGGCCCCAACACCAGATAGCATCAGGATTTGTGGCGAGCCGAATGCTCCTGCAGAGAGAATCACCTCTTTATTGCACTTGATCTGAAAGCTATGCCCTTTCAAGCCATATTCCACGCCAACCGCTCGTTTGTCTTCAAACAACACTTTGTGCGTAGTTGCCTTGGTAATAACGGTCAGATTCGGCCGGTGTAAATTAGGAGTCAGATAAGCTTTGGCGGCACTGCATCGCTCGCCATTGATTTGCGTGACTTGCGTTTGCATGGCGCCCAGCTGATCTGCGCCATTTATATCTGGATTACGAGGTACGCCGATCGATTCACATGCATCTAAGAAGCGCTTTACAACGCCACTCGGTGAACGTAGGTTAGCGACATTAAGTGGCCCACCTTGCCCATGAAATTCATCATGATGGACTTCGTTATTTTCGGCTTTCTTGAAGTAAGGCAGGCAATCTTGATAGCCCCACCCTTCATTGCCAAGGCTTGCCCAAAGATCGTAGTCGTATCGGTGTCCTCTGGCATACATCATCGCATTGATTGAACTCGAGCCACCTAACGTCTTGCCCCTTGGTTGGTAACCCTTACGACCATTTAAGCCCGCTTGAGGAACCGTTTCAAAACCCCAGTTGTTTATCTTGGTCGGCATCATCGCTACCACACCAACCGGCGTATGAATAAAGGGACTTGAATCCGGCCCGCCCGCTTCCAACAAGCATACGGTGACATTGGGATCCTCAGTGAGTCGAGACGCTAAAACACATCCGGCTGAACCACCGCCCACAACAATAAAATCATAACGGTCCATCATCTACCTCCGCGACATCTAAAGGGTGAAGCTCTCGCTTTAAAATCTTGCCTGTGGCGGTCATAGGCAGTGCTTTACGAATGAAAACACGGCGTGGGTATTTGTAGTCAGCAAGTTGTTCACGGCACCAAGCGATTAAAGTGTCGGGGCTACAATGCGCATCTTGGTGAAGCACGACATGGGCATGTACTTCTTCACCTAGGCGGTCATCATGCTCACCAACGACAGCAACCATCTCTACATCGGGTTGGCACATCAATACTTCTTCAATCTCACGCGGATACACGTTGTAGCCACCGCGGATAATCATGTCTTTGACACGATCGACGATAAACAAATTACCGTGCTCATCCACACGTCCAATATCACCAGTTAAAAACCAACCATCACGTAACGCATCGCGGGTTGCCTCTGGTCGTCCGTGATAGCCTTTCATTACACTTGGGCTTTTTATACAGACTTCACCTAACTCCCCGATTGGTCGGGCGTGACCTTTTACATCGGCAATCTTAATCACGTAGCCACACAATGGTTGCCCGACACTGCCGGGCAGTCGGTCGCCATCAATATGATTAAACGTGGCCACTGGTGCAGTTTCTGACAATCCATAACCTTCCAGTACTGGCAGCTCAAAGCGGTGCTCAAACTGGCGAATCACTTCTACCGGCAAAGAGGCACCACCAGACACACCTAACCGAAGGCTATGTTTCACCAATTCAGAATGTTCCGGAGATTGTTCGCCCGCTCTGAGTAGTGCGATATACATGGTTGGCACACCAGCAAACACACTGACTTTATGTTGGATAATTTGCTCAATGACGAACTTCGGTTCAAAGCGTGGGATCAACACCATGGTAGAGCCTGTCAGCACGCTGGCATTCATCATGACGGTTTGACCGAAACTGTGGAACAGCGGCAAAGTTGCCATGGTCGTGTCACTGTATTCCAAGCGCATCAGATATTGAGAGGACATGGCATTGGTCAGCATATTCGTGTGAGATAGTTCAGCGCCTTTCGGCTGCCCTGTCGTACCTGAGGTATAAAGAATCACCGCGGTGTCGTCGCCGTGTCTTGTCACCGATTCAAAAGACTCGAGTTCTTCGGCAAGCCAAGCGTCTATGGCATGCTCCCCTTCCTCAGATTGAGCAGAGAGCGAGATAAAATATTCGCACTGCTCGGCCTGAGAAAAACCTTGTCTGCCATAGCTTCCCATTGGCAGTTCTTCGCTTCCTTCAAAACAGAAATACGCTTTAGCATCAGAATCATTGAGGTGATAAGCGATCTCTCGCCCTTTAAACAACACATTCAAAGGCACAACCACGCAACCTGCTTTTAAAATGCCGTAATACACCATGGGGAAATAAGTGATGTTTGGACAAGACAGCGCGACTTTATCTCCGGCTTCAAGTCCCAGTCGCTTCAAGTTGGCTGCGATGTTACCTGCGAATTTGTCGAGTAGTGCGTAACTGATTTCATCATCGCCCATCCTGAGCGCCGCTTTAGAAGGAAAGAGCGCAGCACTGCGCTCCAGATTGACAGCAAGGTTGTGCATCCATGATCTCCTTTGTTTCGGAAGGCAGTCAGCGAATATCGACTACCGAAGATTCTTTCTGTAGAGAGGTAAGAATTGAGAGTTACGAGTGCTTGTTTAAATCTGGGTCGGGTTTGCCCGCAAACACACGTAGCACCAGTTTTTGCACTACGTTTCCGTATGGCGGTGCAAACAACTGAATTGGGAACCAATCGCGCATCTTCAGTACCGTGCGTGCGTGGCTGAGTTCACGGAAACCTTCTTCGCCGTGGTAATTACCAATACCGGAGTTACCTACACCTCCAAAAGGCACCGAATGATTGAGCGCATGCCATCCCCAGTCGTTAATGGTGACCCCACCGCTGTGGGTTTGAGTAAGCAAGGTCTCACGTTGTTCTGAGTTGTTGCTAAACAGATAGCAAGCCAGTGGTCGAGGTCTTTGGACGATGTACTGAATCACTTCGTCGATTGAACGATAGGTATGCACTGGCAAAAGAGGCCCAAAGATCTCTTCTTGGCAGATACGCATTTCGGGTGTCAGGTTGGTAGCGATGTACAACGGTGTTTTTCGCCCTTCGCCATAATCAAGACATTGGGTAATGTTCGCCCCTTTCTCGCGTGCATCATTGAGTAAGTCATGGAAGCGTTTGTGCTGTGCCTCATCCACCAGTGCGGTGTAATCCTGATTGGCTTTGATTTCGCCATACATAGTTTGATGAGCAAGCTTTAACGCCTCGACAAAAGCCCCTTGCTTACCTTCTGGTACAAAGGCGTAATCTGGCGCGATACATATTTGACCAGAGTTAAAGCCCTTACCATGAGCAATGCGTTCTGCTGCTTTCGTAACGTCATAATCATCAAACACCACCACAGGGGATTTTCCCCCTAATTCGAGGGTCACAGGCGTAAGGTTCGCTGCCGCATTTGCCATGATGATCTTTCCACTTGCTGGCGATCCGGTGAACACCAAATGATCAAAAGGTAGATGAGAGATTTCCATCGCCTCTGGATGATTACCTTCGACAATACGCACTAAATTCTCTGGGTAAATTTCTCCGAGCATGCGACGCAGTTGACGGGTGGTTTCTGGGCAATTTGGGGGCATCTTGATCATGCAACGGTTGCCCGCAGCTAGCGCGGTGATCATAGGACCAATAGAAAGATACAACGGGAAGTTCCAAGGACAAATGATGCCTACCACCCCTTTAGGTTGATAACGTACTTCTAGCTTATTGCCTTTGAACAACCATTCGGTAGGTCGGCGGCTTGGTTTCATCCAACCTTTTAGATGTTTGACTACGTGGTTGATATCGAGAATCGGTGCCAACACATCTGCCATGATAGATTCGGTATGGCTTCGACCACCAAAGTCTTGGCTCATGGCCTCTGCTAGTACATATTGATATCGGGAAAGCTGCTTTTTTAAGGCTAATAAACGATGCTTTCTCACCGCGTAACTTGATAAAGGCTCAGCTTGATATGCCGATTTCAATTCATCAAACCACTTTTCGAGTTCACTTACTGTTGGGTCATTCGTCGCTATCATTCCTTGATCGCGTAGCACTTCCTTATCTTGCTTTGCCAGTACATTCATGTTTCTCTCCAACTGTGCAATTTATTCAATTACAACATTTTGATAACATGTCGCACAGGTTACAAAAAGACAATAAACGGTGATATTCGGACAGCTTTGCGACAAGCATGACGGAATAACATCCCAATACCCGCTAGGATTGATCCGAATGTAGAGGGGAAACGCATGGAATACACCGCTGTTTATGAGCCAGATACCCAAGCTTGTGGTGTTTTGGATTTGCAGTTACTCAATCGCTATCTAGAGCCTAGTGTGAGTATTGAGGCTCTACTCTCGGGCAGTGGCATCAATGCGCCTCAGCTTTATGCACCCGACACCCACATTACCCTCGCGCAAAAACTTGCAGTATTTAGCAATGCTTTGGCTCAATCAGACGAGCCCGGACTTGGGCTAAAAGTGGGACAGCAAGCAAGGTTCAGTGACTTTGGAGTGCTAGGTTATGCGGTGTTCAGTAGCAATACCCTACTCGATGCCCTCATGATGGGTTTTAAGTACCTAAGACTTGCAGGCCCTGTACTAAAGAAGAAGATGTGGGTGGAAGATAATTCTGGTTACTTTCGCGCAGAACAACTGATAGACCTACAATCGCTCTTACCGTTTTGTTGTGAATACTGGTTTGCGGCCATTCAGAATCTTTGTGAAGAAGTCATGCAGAAACCCTTCCCTTCAACCGTTATCCGTTTCCCTTATCCAGAACCTGAATATAGCGAGCTGTATGAGCAAGTATTCCACTGCAAAATTGAGTTCAACAGTAATCAATTAGAATGGCAGTTCGATGCCACCAGCTTGTTTGAGCCGTTGCCCGCAGCTAATACCATGACATTGCAGATGTGCTTAAAGTCATGCGATGAAATGCTGGCAAAAGTGAGTGGCAATGCCAGTTTGAAAGAAAAGATCACCCAGATGTTCGTCGAAAGACTAGGCAGCTACCCTTCGATAGAAGCCCTATCTGCTGAGCTAGGTATGTCTTCAAGAACATTGCGACGCCATCTCAAATCGGAAGAAACCAGCTATCAACAAATCCTTGATCATGTTCGCTTCCACTTGGCTCGTCATTACCTTGCATCAACACAAATGAGCGTCGAAGAGATTTCGGAGCGCATTGGTTTCTCAGACAGTGCGAACTTTCGCCATGCTTTCCGTAAATGGAGCGGCAACTCACCAAAACAATATCGTCAAGAGGCCAATCTTACGACTTGAGCTTTGCTTGCGACTTAAGCTTTGATGCAACAGATACAAAAACGCCCGCTTTCATTGCGGGCGTTTTATTAGCTTCGGAGTTTACGACTCAAACTCTTCAATCATCTCTTGTGCTTCAGTCTTAGGCTTATCCGTTTGACCAAAACCACGCAGACCAACTACGTGTACATGCTCGTGGTCTTTAAACACCTTACGCACCAGTTTGTAGGTAGTACCTTTCTCTGGGCTGATGTTTTCTGGTGCCGCGATAAGAAGCTGCATATCCAGACGGTCACACAATTCGAACAACGTCGCGATAGACTTAGCATCCAGACGCGCGGCTTCATCCAAGAAGAGCAGACGACAAGGTACAATGTCTTTGCTGCGTAGACGACGAGACTCTTCTTCCCAGCTTTGAACAACCATCAGAAGGATTGACTGACCGGTACCGATCGCTTCACCTGTTGATAGCGCGCCAGACTCAGCCTGTAGCCAACCATCTGTACCACGGTTCACTTCTACACTTAGCTCTAGGTAGTTACGGTAATCCAGTAGCTCTTCACCCAGAACTTGAGGAGAACGTTGACCCATATCGATATGCGGGTTCACACGTTGGAACAGCTTAGCCATTGCTTCAGAGAAGGTAAAGCGAGTCGATTCAAACAGATCTTTATGCTGCTCTTGTTGTGTCGCTAGACCGTTCAGTAGCACTTCGTGACTTTCGCGGATCTTCACGTTTAGACGTACGCCCTTCACCTGACCAAACGAAATGTTCGACAAACCTTGGTTCAGCATACGAATACGGTTTTGCTCACGCTGAATCGTCTTCTTGATAATGCTCGCTACCGACTCAGAGCTGATCGCTAGGCGGTTTTCACGTTGCGTTAGCTCTTCCGTTAGACGCGCTAGCTCCACTTCCATCTCTTCGATCGCTTCAACTGGATCATCAGTACGGATGATATCCTGACGAATACGTTCACGAAGATGTTGGTAAACCGCGATGTAGAACAGAACTTTACGCTCTGGACGTGCATTGTCTTCTGACAGACGCAGCGCATCACGTAGGTCGTCATTGTTCGCAACCGCTAGACGCAGCGCACCCAATGATTTATCCGACATTGAACGCAGCTCATCCGCTGACATGTAAGCCAGTTCACGCTTGTGTAGACGACGCTCAACATCGTTCTCGCGCGCCAGACGAAGTACTGAACACCAGCCAGCTTTCGCTGCAACCACGAACGTACGTAGCTCAACGTATTCTTTCTGAACTTTCTTCAGACGTTTCGCCAAGCCTTTCATCTCTAGTTCGGTAGAGGTGATCGTGCGCTCGTATTCGCTCTTACGGCTACGAGACGTGTGTAGACGCTCATGCAACTCATCACGACGACGCATTGCACGTTCTTCTGCACCTTCGTCCGCGTTCACGCCAAACTCTTGAAGTTCTTGTTTGAACTCTTGAACCGTTTCCATTTTCGCTTGGTGTGAACTCTTCAGAGAAGCCAATACTTGGTTGTATTGGTTCATTTGACCTTGTGATTGCTTTAGCTCTTCACGAGAGCGTGTACGCATTTGTTCAGCTTGAACCAATTTCGCTTTTAGCTGCTCGCTCAGTTCACTGCTCTTGTTCAGTAGGTCTACTGAATCTGAGTAAGCGAAGTAGTGGCGACGTTCAACGAGATCTGAAAGTGCAAAGATTTGCTTCTTAAGCTCTTGTAGCTGTTCGTCTGCCGCTTTGTATTCTGCTTCTAGCGCATCAAATTGCTCTGGATCGGCATCTAGGGCAACTGCGACTTTTTCCAGTTCCGCCGCCGCTTTCGCGTGGTTATTTAGGAAAGCTTTTGCTTCTGAAAGCTGGGCGATTTTCTCTTCCAACTCATCAAAGCGTGCTTGCAGCGACTCATCTTCAATCAGCGCCATGTTTGGTGCTAGCTTGTCTAGAGAAGACAACGCTTGCTTGCTGGTTTGAAGTTGAGAACGTTGTTGTTGCTCTTTCGCATCCAGATCAGCCAGTACGCGAGCGATTTGGTTACGCTTGTCGCGAATGGTTGCCAGCGCTTGCTCTGGGTCAGCTTCGAATGCTACTTGAATGTGGCTTGCCACAAACTGGTTGAACGCTTGGTACAGACGCTGCATTTTTTGCGAATCGAATGCTGCTTTCGCATGCTTCTCAACCACTTCCTCACGTTCGTTACGCAATAGCTCTAAACGTTGCTCACGCGCTGCACGACCAAACAATGGGATTTCAGGCAAGCGAGAGTATCGCATTTGGCGATCGTTCATACGAACGCAAACCGCGCCTTCTAGCTCTTCCGCGTCGAATGAGCTGTCATCAAAGGCATCAATGTCACCTTCAATGATGTACAAGTCTTCTGGACAGTCGTCTAGCTCTACCAGTTTCTCTTCGATACCAGACAGGTCAGAAACAACGATAGCGTGACGAGCCGGGCCGTACATCGCACTGAAGTAAGGGGCGTCATCAATTGTGATGTCATCGTAGATCTCAGACAGCAATACGCCGCCTAGTGTATCTGCCAAACCTTTCAGGCGAGGGTCGTTTGAACCACCAGGTGAAGCAAGACGCTCAATTTCAGAGTCAAGTTGGCTGCGACGCTCTGCTAGTTTGTCTTTCGCCAGAGAAAGAGTCTTCTCTTGCTCAAGCACCACTTGCATTTGGCTCATGACTGACTGGCTATCTTCTAGCTCAACGCCACTTTGTTCACGCAGTTTTTCTAGCGCATCGTTCGCTGCAATCCACGTTGGAGCAATGGCTTCTAGCTTGTTGATTTCCGCTGCTGCATCTTGCTCTAGACGACGCTGTTCGCTGCGTTGTTCGCGCACGTCTTCCTGCGTCATTTCAAGTGAGTCGATTTGCATCGCATGACGTTCACGCTCTTGTTCAAACGTGATTTCGTCAGTCAGTTCAACATGGAACTGCTTTTGGTATTCGTTGACTAGCTCGCGCGCTTGACGTTGCTGGTTAAGGCTACGCTCAAGGTCACGGTACTGTGCACGCCATTGCTGTTCGTTTTGCGCAACTTGCTGAGATTCACGCGCTTTCGAAATTGCGGTTTTCGCATGTTCAGACGCGTCTTTACGCTCAACTTGACCAACGATACTTTGTACCAGTTTAAGCGCCGTTTCGAACTGCTCTGCTGCTGCAGAAGACATGTCCAGTTTGTGCTTAACCGATAGCAACGCGTTGGTGCTTTCTGATTCTTTGCTCTTAAGCTCAGAGACAAGCGCTTGAGCCGATTCTGCCGTTAGGCTGTCATCGCCAAGTAGTTGCTTCGCTTTTTCCAGCGCTTGAACCGCTTGTTGGTATTGAAGGGCACGAGTTTGTTGAACGTCGAGTGCTTGTTGGTAGTCCGCCAGCTGCGTCTTAAGGCTATCCACCTCTTCTTCCGCAACGGTCGCTTGCTCCTCTACCATCATCACGCGTTCTTGCGCTTCTTCCACTACCATCATCTGTTCTTCAAGACGCTCACTCAGCTCTTCAAGATCTTCTTGGTAGCGTTCGATCTTCTCTTGCTGGCGTAATGCGTTTTGCACCAGTTGCAAGTGGTCAGAAGCCGCTTGGTAATCTTGCTCTAGCGCAGATTCCGACTCGATCAGCAGTTCCAGCTCTTCTTGAACACGGTTAAGCAGGTTGTTTTGCTCGACAAGAGTTTCACGAGAACCGAACAACTCTGAACGTAATGACAGCGTTTTATCCAGCTTGTTACGACGATCGTTCGCGTGACGCATGTAGTCCGCGGCCACGTAGTTAGTCGACTCTGTGATCAAGTGTTTGAACAAGTCACGGTCTGCCTGCGTGGTTTTGATCGCTTCTAGCGTCATGCGGTTTTCACGCAGCGCCGATTCCATATCTTGGAACGCTTTCTTCACGCCGCCATTTTGTGGCAGAAGGTAATCACGTAGCGAGCGTGTAATTGCACTTGAGATACCACCGTAAAGCGATGCTTCGATCAGGCGGTAGAATTTAGAGCGGTCACCAGAGTTACGCAGTTTCTTCGGAATCACACCGAATTCAAACATTTGCGCGTGGTAATCCACGATAGAAGAGAAGGCTTTAAATTGAACGCCTTCAAATTCTGCGATCGATTCTTTTACTTCGTTGATTTGACGTACACGAGCTTGAGTCGCTGATACGCTTTCAATCAAGATATCCGTCGGTTTCACATGGCTTGGAAGACCTTGGATAACAAACGGTTTGATGTCTACTTTCTTATCACGACCAGCAACTTGCTGCAGTTTTACTGCGAACAATAGGCGTTGGTTACGTGAGTTCACCACGTCTAGCGCCGCATAACATGCGCCCGGCTGTAGCTTACCGTACAAACCTTTGTCGCGAGACGATTGGCTGCTGCCTGCTTCTGTGGTGTTACGGAAGTGCAGTAGCGTTTGGTCAGGAATCAATGCGGTGATGAACGCCGCCATTGTGGTTGATTTACCTGCACCGTTACCACCTGATAGCGTGGTGACCAGACCATCGATGTCAAATGTACGGGCAAAGAAGCCGTTCCAGTTGACCATGGTCAGCGATTGGTATTTACCGCGTTCAATCATGCTCATGCTTCACCCTCTTCTGTTGTTTCTTCTTGGGCTTGGTCGTCTTGATCTTCTTCAGACAATAGGCTGCCTTGGCTAGGCTCTTTGGTGTGCACTACTGCTTCACCATCACGGATCAGACGCAGCTGCGCTTCACGCATGTCATCGCCAATACGTACATCGGCACCAAAGCGGAATACTGCTTCACTGATGCTGAATTTACCGGTTTCACCGATGTTGATGATCATGCCTAGGCGACGCAGACGACGAAGTGACGTACGTACTTTTTCAAACAGCTTCTCTTTATCAAGGTCAGAACCGGTAGCACGGTTCGTCACTAGCTTCATCAGCTTGTTTTCATCTGCTAGAGCAAGCAGTTCGTCGTACAGCTCTTGGTTAGTGAAGATGCCTTCGTGCGCAAGACGCTCTGGGCTTAGGTAAAGGAAACACAGTACCTTACCCACCAGCATGTCCAGTTCAGATAGGACACTACGACCAATCAGAGATGTTGAACGTGGACGAAGGTAGAAGAAACCTTCTGGCGCTTTCACCAATTCGGTGTTGTAGCGTTGGTAGAAAGAAGAAAGCTCAAGTTCGAAATCCGACAACAACGCGTGGTTGTCTAGATCTTCACTTGAGATATGACGCCCTGCTCGAAGCATGCTGTCTAGCGCTGGGAACAGAGGGTTAGAAATTGCTTTTGCCAGATTCTCTGACATGTATTCATTAGTATCGGTCGATGACATTCGCTTGTACCTTTGCCCCAAATTCGTTGATTGCTTTCCAGTCTGGCTGAACAGCTTGGTAGTCGGATTCTGAGTAACCCAGACGTACCGCCTGATCAACGACAATGCGAGCTAAATCAAAGTGATGGGTGTATGGGTGTTGTGCAAGGTAATCTCGCAGAACCACGCTCAAGTCGATTGGTGTGCCTTGATCTTTATGCGCTTTCAGCATGTCACCAATTCGCTCTGCCAACTCATCATTGACTTGTTGAAACTCTTCGTATTCTACTTCCATCGGAACTTGACCCGTTACCTCGTCATCACGCAGTACTAGGGCTTCATCACGAAGGTCAGAAAGCCTTTCCGCATCTGCATAAGTCAGATACCAAGGCGCATCGAAGTAATCTTTGACGGATTGACGCAGACGCGAGCTAAACGCACGGTTCTTATCCATATCAATGGCAGTACGGATAAACTTGTGTACGTGTCGGTCGTAACCAATCCAAAGGTCGATCGCTTGCTGGCCCCAGCTTGTGATTCGGTCCAGCTTCATTTGCAGACCAAATAAGGCTTCTTCGATGAACTCAAGCTCAGGATCACCGTAAACAATTTCTTGAATATCTAGGATCTGAGTTTGCAGTTCATCACTGGCAGCTTGCAGCGTATCTTGAAGTTCACGCAACGTGCTTGATGTTTCTGACAGTAGCGCTTCACAGTTGTTGATCGCTTCACGCCAGTCTTTGTTAAGCAGATCAGCAATCTGTTGTTTTACAGACTGTTGCTGCTCATCCATCACACGTTGGTTAAGGTCGATTTGATCGAAGATCTCGCCTACAGAATATTTCAAAATCCCGTAAACGTTTTTCTTCCAGTGACCCGGAGTGCCACCCTTTTGTGCCGCTTCAATCGCTTTTGCCATTTCATCCGCTACCATCGATAGCTGGATAGAAAGACGCAGTTTTGAGAACTCGCGATGACGCACGTAGTAGTCGGTAATTCCTATCGCTAATGGCGACAAGCGGTAAATGCTCGCTCCGTCAGTAATCTCACTGACAAAACGGCTCATAAGACGCTGCTTAACCATCTCGTTGATGGCATTGTTCGCACGGAAAGCCGAAGCTTCGCCGGTCTCATCAAAAAGTCGAGTGACGATGGCAAATGCGTCGTGCAATTCACCTTCACCCAATTCTTCATCGAACCTTTCATTACTTAGTACAGCGATGGCAATCAAAAATGCCAATCGCTCAGTGGTCAGGTTCAACGAGAAATCGTGCTGCTTAACCCAGCCAACCAACTCATCGATTGGTTGCTCTGCAGCATTGAGAGTCATCTCACTCATCGTTATTCCTGTTTATCGTTCTTCTTAGCCCACACGTGTATGTAGCGGCCTAATGAGAGGTATGGCTCTTGTCGACAAAGTTGTTTTTCTAGCGCCAACACATCTTCAAACTCGTAATCGCCCATGTATTGCATATTGCCTATGTAATCACTGAAGGAACGAATACCAGATTTGCCACAAATACTAAAACCAGAATCTTCTATCCATTGATAGACCTCTTCGGGTTTTAGGCCTTTCTGTGGCTGTAGTTTAAATCTTTTCCGGTGAGGCATGCCGTCTAAAATATGAGGAATGTTGCCACAAACCACATTTTTATAGACTAAGCCGTGGTGGTTATAGAACATAACCGAAGCAATGCCCCCCGGCTTGACCTGTTCCAAAACGGTCTCGAGTGCGGTTTTCGGGTCTACCAACCACTCCATGACGGCATGAAACATGACAAGGTCCACCTGCGTTTCCATATGGTCACCAATGGATTGGACAGGTGAATGAATCAGGCGATACTGCTCAAGCAAACCGTTTTTTTCAATATCCTGCTTTGCTAGTTGCAGCATTTCCGAAGATAGATCACATAAAGCGACATGATGTCCGAGCTTAGCAAGCTTTTGCGACAATTGTGCTAACCCACCACCCGCATCAAGGACTTGCAGGGCTTGATGGTCGGCGTCTAATTCACTTAGAATCTGTAGAAAATCTTCCCACACAATGATTTGGCGGATCTCCCCTTTATCGGAGCCGTAAATATTTTTTGCAAATTTGTGGGCGATATCGTCGAAATTGCGGTCTTCTGTCACTTCTGCTGAGTTATCATAACGGATTGTGCCGCTATTCTGTCACAAGGAAAGCAGGAATAAAGAGGGTTATCCTCATTTTTATTATCAATTGATGTTTTTTCGGACTATTTATGTATGTTTGAGCTGAAAAAAGTTATGTCAGCCTTGTTGATGCCTCTTCCGGCATTGCTAATCATAGGCTTGTTAGGTCTTGCTCTCATTAGTTTTACCACCAAACGTAAAACTGGCTGCTTTGTTGTTCTATTCTCTTTTGTCGGCATTTTTCTCGTTGCCTTCCAACCTGTTTCAACTAAGCTACTGATGCCGCTAGAGCGCGAGTACAAAGCGTTTTTACCCGTTTCTGGTACCGTTGACTATGTCATGGTTCTTGGTGCTGGTCACGTGGTGGACGATGAGATCCCGCCGACCTCTCAATTAAGTCGCACAGCATTGATGCGACTCACCGAAGGCATTCGTATTCTGCGCATGTACCCAGGTGCGAAGTTAATCCTGTCTGGTTATGCAGGTGGTTCTGAAATTAGCCATGCTCGTATGATGGCAAACGTCGCGCTTTCTCTTGGCGTTGCTAAATCCGATATTATTTTATTGGAAGACGCTAAAGATACATGGGAAGAAGCTCGCCAAGCAGCGGCGTTTGTTAAGCAAAAAGACATCGTGCTCGTGACTTCGGCAAGCCACATGAAACGTGCTTTGTATGAGTTCAACGCAGCGGGTATTAAACCTATCCCTGCACCAACGAACTTTATGGCGATTGATGACATCGAGCAGCCATGGCAAAAGTACGCTCCGAAAGCTCGTTACTTAGAGCAAACCGAACTGTACTGGCATGAGTATCTTGGTGGGTTATGGCAGAAACTGCGTGACAACGTAGGACAAACGCCAATGGTTGAAATAGAAGAGCCTGAAGTCGCACAACCTTAATTGCTGCCTAGCAAGAATGTTGTCGCTGATAAAGCTTATCGTTAGATTGCAGTAACTGAAATCACAGACACAAAAAAGGAGAGCCGATGCTCTCCTTTTTCTTTATTGCGATGATTTAGTCGCCTGCAAACATGTAGCCTTCACCGTGAACGGTCACAAAGATTTGTGGGTTCTTTGGATCAAACTCCATCTTAGCGCGCATGCGTCGAATCAGTACGTCGATAGTACGATCGTTTGGCGCATCCACTCGGTGGCTGATCATATTCAAAATACGCTCGCGGCTTAGTACCTGATTCGGGTACGAAGACAGTGCCACCAATAGCTCATATTCCGCTTTGGTTAGTTTCACTGGCTCACCGTTACGGCTCAGAGCACGACGTTGAATGTCAAACGTCCACTCACCGAAGCGCACAATGTGTTCTTCATTAGTGTCGTTCGCTGTCTTTTGCGAACCGCTACGTGCCGCCGAAATGCGCCACAGCAAGTTCTTAACGCGAACCAATAATTCCCTTAGTTCAAAAGGCTTTGTCACATAATCGTCTGCGCCCATTTCTAGGCCAACGATTTTGTCAATGCTATCCGTGCGTCCTGTCACTAATATGATGCCGATATCTGATTGGCTGCGTAATTCACGCGTAAGCATAAGGCCATCTTCGCCAGGCAAATTAATATCCAACATGATCAGGTCTACATCGCCACTTTGAAGCACTTCGCGCATTTCTGCCCCGCTCTCTGCTTCACTAACTTTGTAGCCTTCATTTTGGAAATAGCCCGCAAGCTTACTACGAGTTACTACATCATCTTCTACGACTAATACGTGATAGCTCATTTACACCACTTTCTGTCTTTTTTATTTTCCAAGACGTATTCTATTCATAACTAGTAACATTTCTAGTCATAGATACATTAAAAAGCAAGATTTTGCGTTTTTATTGATTCAAAGCAAGCTTATTTACAGCCATTCATAAACGCGCATATTTTCCCATAATGGATAACAATTATAGTTACTGCTATTCATCTTAATTGTTTACACTTAGGGGATAACCATTTAGGAGCAAAAAAATGCAAGAAGTGAAAGCTTTTAACGAGAAACGCGCAGAAATCTATTGGTGGTTTTCTAGCCTGTTCGCAAAAGAACTGACAGAGAAAGAACTAGAAAGCTACCACAGTGTTGAAATTCGAAGCTTTTTGGCTGGCCTTGGTGAAAATGAGTCATTAAAACCAGCTGTGGATACCCTTGTTGATGCACTTAACCGCCTACAAGATCGTGAAGACGCGCAACTTGAGTTGGCTGCAGACTTTTGTGAGCTTTTCCTTAAGACAGAAAAGCACGGTGCGCTGCCTTATGCCTCTATGTACATTGGTCAATCTGGTCTGCTAAACGACAAGCCAGCAGAAGAGATGGAAAAACTGATGGCAGAGTTTGGCGTGCAAGTTGATGAAAACCTGAAAGAGCCAGCTGACCACCTAGCGGTAGAGTTGGATTTCTTGGGTAATATGATTATTCGCTCTAACGAACTAGAGCAAGAAAAGCATATGGAAGAAGCGTTCGAAAAGCAGAACGATTTCATCCAACAGCATCTTTTGACTTGGCTACCTCAGTTTGCCGCTAAATGTAAGCAGTTCGACGAATTTGGCTTCTATGTTAGCGTTGCGCAACTATTAATTGCATTTTGTAAACTGGACAGCACCTACCTTCTTGGTGAATAATTGCCGCCTATTTTAGGGAGCCTGCTATTTAGGCTCCCTATTTTATTCGTTTAGTTTTAATCTGGCTTAAAGAAACCCAACCAATTTAGCCGTGAAAATGTGACCTCAAGGGCACAAAACAACCGCTGAAAATATTGCCAGCCTGCCCACATCAGTCTAAAATGTGAGCGCAAACGATTAAATATGATTTATATGTAAACCGCTGAAATATAGCGGTTTTTGTGTTTTCTTAACATGATTGCTGACTAATTCCTCACTTATAAAAGAAGGGAATATGAGTCTCAGCAACAAATGTTGCTACAAATCTTTTTATACCGATTCGGAACAACCACTGCCAAATATCTCAGCAATGCCCTTTCTTGCAGTTGCTCGGTTTGTGCAAGACCCTAAGCGTATGGTTGTCTTCACTCACGGTATTCAGTAGCTCGATACAGGACATCATTTATGGCCACTATTAAAGACGTTGCTCGCTTAGCCGGCGTTTCTACCACAACGGTTTCGCACGTAATTAACAAAACTCGCTTTGTTGCAGAAGCAACCCAAGAAAAAGTAATGAAAGCGGTTGATGAACTAAATTACGCGCCAAGCGCCGTTGCTCGTAGCTTGAAGTGCAACTCTACTCGTACTATCGGTATGTTAGTTACTCAATCAACCAACCTATTCTTCTCTGAAGTCATCGATGGTGTTGAGAGTTACTGTTACCGTCAAGGTTACACTCTAATTCTTTGTAACACGGGCGGTATCTACGAGAAGCAACGTGACTACATCCGCATGCTAGCTGAGAAACGCGTAGATGGCATCCTAGTAATGTGTTCTGACTTGACGGAAGAGCTAAAAGAGATGCTGGACCGCCATTCTGACATTCCAAAAGTAGTCATGGACTGGGGTCCTGAGAGCTCACAGGCAGATAAGATCATCGATAACTCGGAAGAAGGCGGCTACATCGCGACGAAATACCTGATCGATAACGGTCACACTGACATCGCGTGTTTGAGCGGTCATTTTGAAAAAGCAGCGTGCCAAGAGCGTATCGCTGGTTACCGCCGAGCAATGGCGGAAGCAAACCTAACGGTTAATGAAGATTGGGTTCTTGAAGGCAACTTCGAATGTGATACTGCTGTACTGGCGGCAGATAACATCACTGCAATGGAAAAGCGCCCAACGGCTGTCTTCTGTTTTAACGACACAATGGCGCTAGGCTTAATGAGTCGCTTGCAGCAAAACGGTATCAAAGTACCGGATGATGTATCCGTGATCGGTTACGACAACATTGAGCTTGCAGAATACTTTTCTCCACCGCTAACGACTATCCACCAACCAAAACGTCGTGTGGGTAAAAACGCATTTGAGATCCTTTTGGAGCGCATCAAAGACAAAGAACACGAGAAACGAGTGTTCGAGATGCAACCAGAGATCGTTGTTCGCAACACGGTTAAGAAACTAAACTAACCTCATCTGCGAACTCATTTTATAAAGCGCTCTTATGGGCGCTTTTTTAATATCTAAAAATAACTTTCCCCTAATGTTTCACCTCAAGAATACAACCTTAAACTTCGATAAGTTGCTGTTTTAATTAAGGTGTAGTCCATTTCCTACATCAAGCTTTTGTATGACAAGTAGATGCTCAGCAATATGAAACAAAACACATCAAATTAACGCTATTAACTGAACCAAGATCACACTTTTATATTTGAAACGTGATGTTAATTCAATATACGAAGTATTCTCAAAGAGTCACGCACAGGGCAAACCATTCGAAAGGGTGGGACGCAAAGCCTCCGGCCTGAACCATCTTATTAGATGGAAGGTAGCGGGGTTACCGATGGCAAATATGCATTAAGTGAGTTTACCCTTTAATGACATTGTGTCTTCATGCATTTGCTAATCTCTCGGACCTGATTTTTGGTGGCGTAATATTAATTACACCGAGATAACACATCATGGATAAACCGATACTCAAAGACTCAATGAAGCTGTTTGAGGCACTTGGTAATATCAAGTCGCGCTCAATGTTTGGCGGCTTTGGGCTCTTCGCCGATGAAACGATGTTTGCACTAGTTGTGAACAATCAACTTCATATACGAGCTGACCAACAAACTTCATCTGACTTCGAGACTCAAGGACTAAAACCGTACGTCTACAAGAAACGTGGTTTCCCAGTTGTTACGAAATACTATGCTATTTCTGATGATCTATGGGATTCGACCGATCGCTTGATTGAAGTTGCAAAGCAATCTCTAGAGACAGCTAAGCAAGAGAAAAAACAACAAGCGAGCACCAAACCTAACCGATTGAAAGACCTTCCTAATCTACGCCTTGCAACTGAACGTATGTTGAAGAAAGCAGGCATTGACTCTGTCGAGCAACTAGAAGAAGAAGGTGCCCTAAACGCTTATAAAGCAATCCAAGATACGCATGCCTCTACGGTAAGCCTTGAATTGTTGTGGGCGCTTGAAGGCGCTATCAACGGTACACATTGGAGCGTCGTACCTCAGTCTCGCCGGGAAGAGTTGATGAGTGCTCTCTCGTAGAGCAATCATTTCAGCATGACATTGAGTAAAAACCGCAGTTTTCACACTGCGGTTTTTTTTTGAAATTTTTTCTTACTCCATTCTGTCTTATTATTTAAGAAGCCAAACGGAGCCATTGATATGAATAAGAAACTGATTTTAGGACTGATCCTACTCGCGACCATCATCTTTTTAGGTGTCAACTTCGGTCAATATTTAACGCTAGAAAACGCAAAAGCACAGCAACAAGCGTTAAACAGTTTCATTGACCAAAACTTCGTGTTTGCCGCCGCAACCTATTTCTTCGCTTACATTGCTATCACCGCTTTTTCTATTCCTGGTGCTGCGGTTGTAACGCTTTTAGGTGCAGCCTTGTTTGGTTTTTGGACGAGTTTATTGTTGGTGTCTTTTGCCAGCACAATCGGTGCAACCATTGCGTTTTTAAGCAGCCGTTACCTATTACGTGAATGGGTGCAAAGCAAGTTTGGTAATAAGTTAAATGCCATTAACCAAGGTGTAGAAAAAGACGGTGCTTTTTACCTCTTCTCTCTACGTTTAATTCCGGTATTTCCGTTTTTCTTGATCAACTTGTTGATGGGTCTGACACCAATGTCAGTCGCACGATTCTACCTAACTAGCCAAATCGGTATGTTGCCAGGCACTGCCGTCTACCTAAATGCAGGTACACAGCTCGCCACTATCGACAGTCTTTCGGGAATTGTGTCGCCAACCGTATTAGCGTCGTTTGCTTTGCTCGGTTTGTTCCCAATCATCGCAAAATGGGTTATGAATAAAGTTCGCCCAGCCCAAGTTCAAAACGGAAATGCTTAATGAAGATATACATCGCTAAAAATCCTGCAGAAGCTCATATCGTCTGTGAGCTTCTCAAAACCGAACAGATAGCTTGTGAAGTAAGAGGTGAGGGAATGTTCGGCTTAAAGGGTGAGTTGCCGTTTAGCGATGATACAGACCCGTATGTTTGGCTTTTACATCCGGAACAGAAACTAAAAGCATCTGCCATTGTTGAAGATTATCGTCAACAAGCGGAATTGACTTATCAAGACTGGCAGTGCCCGCAGTGTTCAGAACAAAACGAAGGTCAGTTTGGTGCGTGTTGGCAATGTGGATATCAAATAGGGGAGCCATAACGGCTCCCCTACTCTTTTTATATCTTCGATAAATGCGTTAAGCCGCTAGACTCTGCTGTTTAATGAACTCGATGGAATGTTGGTTAAAGTCATCGGGTCTTTCTACATTACACACATGTCCACAATCTGGTATTTCTCTCAGAACGCTCAACTTATGCACCGCGACCATTTCTTTCACTGGCTTGATGAACATGTAGTCTCGGTCCCCCATCAAATACAGCGTCGGAATAGGTAATTCACGATCTTTGAAATATCTCATCAATGGGTTCACATCTGCCGCCAAAGTAAACCAACGCTTAAATTCTTTCTGGCATAGCTTCTTGGCTTCGCGAATAAACAAGTGTCTTGATTCACGCTGGTTCTTCTGCGGCATAACGATATAAGCAAACAACTTGTACAGCCACATGTAAGGAAGGATGTGTTTACCAAGGTTCCCCAATTTCACGAGTATCTGTGAGCGAGTATTTAAACGAGTAACTGCGCCACCCAGCACCATTGAGCGAACACGGTCTGAAGCCAGTTCAGCCAAGTTACGCACAATAATAGTACCCAAGGACATACCGACAAAGTGTGCTGATTGGATCTTAAGGTGATCCAACACTTTTAAAATATCCTGAGTAACAGCGGTAAAGGTATAGCGACTAGTAATCAGTTCTTTCAACAGTTGATTGGACTTTCCGTGACCTCGAAGATCGATGAGCAACAAATTGAAATGCTGCTTATACGCCTTGATTTGCTTAAACCAGATCGAAGAACTGCCACCAGCACCATGTACGAAAACAACCCACTCATTACTGGTAGGGTGCAAATAGGTTTTGTGGAAAAGAAGTGGCTGAGTCATGTATCAGTACGAAAAACACTTTTTGTGAAAGGGAATGGATAAATGCTACCACACTCCATAAGGGTAAGATAATAAAGGCACCTCATTCGGTGCCTTTCGTTACACTTTTTAAAGATTTTGCGTCAATTTAACGCAGCTCTATACAGTTGCAAATACTCTTCTGCCGCTTTTCGCCAACAAAAGTCTTTTTGCATAGCATGAAGTTGTACACGTCTCACTTCTGTCACATTTTGTGCGTAAAGCAGAAGCGCTCTCAACATTGTCAGTAATAGACCTTGCGGCGTTGGTTCATAGAAAACGAACCCCGTTGCATCGGCTGGATCCACATCGTAGTCATTCACGCTGTCTTTCAAGCCACCTACTCCACGAACGATTGGCAAAGTACCATAAGCCATGCTGTAGATTTGGTTCAAACCACAAGGTTCGAATTCAGAAGGCATTAGGAAGAAATCCGATCCTGCCTCAACCAAGTGTGCTAATTCGTTATCGTACGCTTCAACGAAGACAAACTTATCCGCAAATTGCGCCGCTACATCTCGTAACTGCGCCGCGAGAATAGGATCGCCCGTGCCAACCACAACTAGCTGAACATCGTGTTTTAGAAAGTCTGCCAACGCAGGCAATAGATAGTGCACACCTTTTTGCTGTGTTAGGCGGCACACCATACCAAACATGGCGCAATCTGATGCTTCAAGTCCCAGCTTTTCTTGCATTGCTTTTTTACATGCGTTCTTACCACGAACCATACTTTGACGATTGGCTTTATAGTTAAGCGGCAAGTTTGAATCGGTTTCTGGATTCCACGCACTGTAATCACATCCATTAAGGATGCCTACCAAATCATTAGCACGTTGCTGAAACTCCCACGCCATACCGTGGCTTCCAAGCTCAGTTTTCAGCTCTTCGGCATAAGTCGGGCTAACAGCATTGATTTTATCTGCGTTCATTACCCCTGCTTTCAGCATAATAATGTGCGTTGCACTTACTGCAGCATCTGGCACATTTCGGCTATGGAATTCTGGCAGACATTGAACATCGGAATAGCTAAACACGCCTTTGAACACCGCATTATGAATTGAAATAACACTGCGAGTATTAGCAAAGAAAGCGTCGTGGCCGTAACGATGTTTTAGCAGGAAGGGAACTAAGCCTGTGTGCCAGTCATTGGCATGAACAATATCGGGCTGGAAGCCAAGCTTTGGCAGCATGTCTAAGCAAGCCGCACTGAAAAACGCGAAACGCTCGCCGTTATCCGTGTAGGCTTGGTTGTTTTCCGCGTACATAGACGGACGATTGAAATAAGGAGGACAATCAATCAAATAAACCGGATTATCCCCAAGCGTTAACTTAAGGACACGGTAAGCAGTATGAGGCCAACTTGTTAGCTCTGTTTCCAGAACCGTTTCCGCTTCTGACAACTGTTCAATAGCGGTGTAGGCAGGTATAGAAATTCGTACATCTTGCTGAAGATTTTGAAGGGCCTCCGGCAGTGCCTTGGCTACATCAGCCAAGCCACCACTTTTAATCAGTCCTTCGACTTCAGACGCTACAAACAGAACAGACAAATTGTTAGTAGCCAACACGTGCTCCTTTTGGAATTACGACAATGCCATCATCTGACACATGATAGTGTTTTTTATCTTCTTGTAGATTTACACCAATTTGCGTACCCGGCGCAATATCTGCGTCTTTATCTACAATCACGCGACGAAGCACACAACCTTCCCCAACCTTCACATCACCGAGCAAAATACACTGGCTGATGTCACACGCTGAAGCAATATTACTGCGGAAACCAAGTACTGATTTTTCAATGCGAGAACCGCGCACGTAGCTGCCGTTACATACTAGACTGTCGATGATCTGAACTCGACCATTTACAGAGTCAGTGAAAGTTGCAGGTGGCAATGGTGGGTAGTAAGTATGCAGTGGCCATTTGCGGTTGTAGAGAGAGAATGGTGCATCTTTCTCAAGCAGATCCATATGTGCTTGCCAGTACGCATCGATTGTACCTACATCGCGCCAGTAAACTTCTTCTTTCTCACCTGTAATGCGGTTCATGCTGAAGTCATAGACAAACACATCACCACGAGGGAACATCTTAGGAATGATGTCTTTACCAAAGTCGTGAGTAGAGGCTTCATTGTCAGCGTCTTCAATCAATTCTGAAAATAGCGTTTGAGCTTCAAAGATGTAGTTGCCCATAGAGACAAGCGCATGCTCTGGGTCACCAGGAATTGATTTTGGGTTTGCAGGCTTTTCTTCAAAGCCAATCATTCGACCTTCACTGTCTACTTCGATAACACCAAATTGAGAGGCTTCCGATAGCGGCATGCGCAGTGCCGAAACAGTCAAAGATGCTTCTTTTTCTTGGTGGAAAGCAAGCATCTGTTTAATGTCCATTTTGTAGATATGGTCTGAACCAAAGATACATACTTGATCCGGCTCCGCCAATTCCATAAAACGTAAATTTTGGTAGATAGCATCGGCTGTACCTTCATACCAACGCTTACCCGTACGCATTTGCGCAGGAATTGGGTCGATAAAACGGTCTGTAATGCCATTGATGTTCCAACCCTTTTTCAAGTGATGGAATAGAGATTGAGATTTGAATTGAGTAAGGACGTAAATACGCATTAAATCCGCATTTACAAAGTTATTCAGAGCGAAATCAATAAGTCGGTAACTTCCGCCGAAAGGGACCGAAGGTTTACTGCGGGATTCCGTTAAAGGTCTCAAGCGAGAGCCTTCACCGCCAGCAAGAATCATTCCCAAAACACCAGCCATTCGTTGTTCTCCATATATAGTTATAGCTTGGAACTGGTATTCACTTGAAATGAGCAGAACTCGGGGAGTCAAGCGAATACATTATTGCATCCGCACTGATAAGTTTCTTTGAACCCTCACAGCGCGAACTAAAAAAGCTATTGCACATCCTCGTACGCACGCACCTTCGTTGTTTTTTATTTTTGGTGCTAAATAACCGCATACAGTTGCATTATTTGTGTAATAAGTTATCGAACTGGAACTAAATTACAATTTAAAATATGCCATTCCGTGTTGTATACAGATGTTGCTTACTCAATACGGTATCTTGGTCACACTATGAGACGCAAACGATTACATTGTGAAAACAATTTACAAACCGATTAACTACACAAGCGCAGTTTTGCGACAGGATACGATGAAACTATGACCGTTCTATGAAAACAGAAAGGAGAAAATTTGAATGGAAACAATTGGCGATGTGAATGTTTTATAGAATAACAAGCAAAAAACAAGGCAGCGTATTCGCTGCCTTATTCGTTCTAATTTATCACTTAAGCTTTCGCTTTCGGTTTCTTGCGCTTGTCTGTGATTTCCCACTTACCGTCAATGAATAGCGCAGTCCAACCACTTGGTTTACCATCATCTTCAGTACGCACGTAGTTCTCTTTGCTCTTACGGCTAAAACGAACCACTGCTGGGCGACCATCTGGATCCGCCGCTGGTGCTGTCGTTAGGTATTTGAACTTCTCTGGAAGACGCTCTTCAAATCGAGCCAGTTCAGAAACCAACGGCGCACGCGTCTCACGTGATTTAGGGAAGTTGCTTGCCGCCATGAATAGGCCAGAAGCACCATCACGAAGAACAAAGTAAGCGTCTGAGTTTTCGCATGGTAGTTCAGGGAAGTGAACTGGGTCTTCCTTCGGTGGCGCAACTTCGCCATTCTTCAGAATCTTACGAGTGTTCTTACACGTTTCACTCGTACAATCCATGTATTTACCGAAGCGACCGTTCTTAAGAACCATGTCAGAGCCACACTTGTCACACTCAACAACTGGGCCATCGTAGCCTTTCACTTTGAACTCGCCATACTCAACGATGTAGCCTTCACAGTTCGGGTTGTTACCACAAACGTGCATCTTGCGTTTATCGTCAATCAGGTACGCATCCATCGCTGTTTCACAGATAGGACAACGCTTCTTAGCACGCAGTGCCGCGGTTTCCACGTCTTCTTCTAGAACGTTGATGATGCCTTCTTCGTCACCTAGGTTGATGGTCGTCTTACAACGCTCTTTAGGTGGCAATGCGTAACCAGAACAGCCAAGGAACACACCGGTAGACGCGGTACGAATACCCATTGGGCGACCACAAGTTGGACACTCGATATCTGTCATCACAATGTGATTCAGTTTCATGCCGCCTTCGTTTTCGTCTTGTTCCGCTTTCTCAAGATCACCCGTAAAGTCTGTGAAGAAGTTGTCTAGGACATCTTTCCACATCACGTCACCTTCGGCGATTTGGTCAAGCTTCTGCTCCATACGAGCCGTGAAGTCGTAGTTCATCAGATCGTTAAAGCTGTCATCTAGACGGTCAGTAACAATCTCACCCATCTTCTCTGCGTAGAAACGACGCTGGTCTACTTTCACGTAGCCACGATCTTGGATCGTAGAGATGATCGATGCGTATGTAGAAGGACGACCAATGCCACGCTTCTCAAGTTCTTTAACCAATGCTGCCTCTGTAAAGCGCGCAGGTGGCTTAGTAAAGTGCTGCTTAGGCTCAAGCGATTCTAGGTCTAGCTTATCGCCCAACTGAACTGCTGGAAGAATCGTGTCTTCGTTTTTACCCATTGGGCGTTGCACGCGAGTCCAACCATCAAACTTAAGGATACGGCCTTTCGCTTTCAGCGTGTATTCCGCAGCTTTAACGCTGATAGTGGTTGAATCGTATTCTGCTGGTGTCATTTGACACGCAACGAATTGATTCCAAATCAATGAGTAGAGCTTGTGAGCGTCAGCATCAACACCTTGTAGGTCTTCTGCTTTCACTGCTACATCGGAAGGACGAATCGCTTCGTGCGCTTCTTGTGCACCTTCTTTGCTACCGTATCTCAACGGGTTAGCAGGAAGGTATTTATCGCCATACTCTGAACCGATGAAGCCACGAACTGCATCTACCGCTTCTGCACTCAAATTGGTTGAGTCAGTACGCATATACGTGATGTAACCCGCTTCATACAGACGCTGAGCCAGCATCATGGTCTTCTTAACACCGTAGCCTAGACGAGTACTCGCCGCTTGCTGAAGTGTTGAGGTAATGTATGGAGCAGACGGCTTACTCTTCGTTGGGCGGTCTTCGCGCTTACAAACTTCGTAGCTTGCTTTTTCCAGTACCGAAAGCGCTGCTTTGGTCTCTGTCTCGTTGACAGGCTTAAACGCAACGCCATCTTTTTGCGCAACAAGCAGTTTGAATGCTGTCTTATCTTTGGTATGTGTATTTGCGTTGATGTCCCAGAATTCTTCTGGAATGAAAGCGTTGATTTCACGCTCACGCTCAACCAATAGTTTTACCGCTACTGACTGTACACGACCCGCAGACAAGCCACGTGCAACTTTCTTCCATAGCAATGGAGAAACCATGAAACCTACGACGCGGTCCATGAATCGACGTGCTTGCTGTGCGTTAACACCATCCATATTCAGCTCACCAGGCGTCTGGAAAGCTTGTTGGATTGCATTCTTAGTAATCTCGTTAAAAACTACACGTTTGTATCGCTCTTCATCGCCACCGATGATCTCACGAAGGTGCCATGCGATAGCTTCTCCCTCGCGGTCCAAATCGGTTGCGAGATAAACGAAATCAGCGTCTTTGGCTAATTTTTGCAGTTCACTAACAACTTTTTCTTTGCCTGGAAGGATTTGGTAATTCGCATCCCAGTCATGATATGGGTTAATCCCCATTTTTTTGATTAGAGCTTTACGGTCTTTTTCTTTTTTGACACGCGCTTTCTCTTCCGGGCTCATTCCTTTAGTAGAAATGGCAGCGGCTTTTTTCTCACCAGTGCTTTGACCGGCCGTAGGCAGATCACGCACGTGACCAACACTAGACTTAACAATAAAGTCTTTACCAAGGTATTTATTTATCGTCTTAGCCTTGGCTGGTGACTCCACTATAACGAGCGATTTACCCATAACTGACTCTAACGTCCTTCATAATAATGCGGGTAACTGCCCCCTAAGGAAGCTACCCGCATAATGTTCTATTTCATTGCTTCTTTTTTTACTATTGTGCGAGATGAAAAGAAGATCAACTGCTTTTTTGAAATTCAGATCCGATTGGTTGACAATTCATCGCCTTTCTAATTTGACGAGGCAGGGTTCTGCAAAAGGTCTTGAGCGGCATATACTAAGCAGGCAAAGATTCCTCCCGCTAGTCGAATTCAATAAATTTTGTCTCTCATCACAAAATATTTTTTCTTTCACGATCAGAGCCTAACCTTAGATTACGACGCTGAAATAGCGACGATTTGCATATAAGAATCACTTACCTTGTTGCTTCTATATAAATCTATATAAAGAAGTAAAACCTCTTGGAACAATGCTGGTAAAACACGTAATCAGAGATTTAGGTATGCAAACCCATGATGTTTGTGGGTATACTGCTGCCACTTAAGATTTATTGAATGACGAGAACGTTATGTCTGATAGAAAACACATTGAAGAGTTCGACCTTCTTTTGATCGCTAACCAAATCATCCAAGAACACGATGACTACATTGAAGGTATGCGTGCAACGAGCGTAGTAGAAAAAGACGATGTATTGGTATTTAAAGGCGAGTACTTCTTAGATGAAAAAGGTCTGCCGACCACCAATACTACAGCCGTATTCAATATGTTTAAGTACCTTGCGCATCACCTGTCAAAAGAGTTCACGCTGAACAAATAAGCGCTTCAAAATTCAATAAAAAAGCCAGAGTCTCAACTCTGGCTTTTTCGCTTCAATAAACTGAATTAGCAGCTCAATGCTTTCAGTTTATCGAAGTAGTCTGGGAATGTCTTTGATGTACACTTAGGATCGTTAATCGTCACAGGTGTATCGCTTAGCGCCACCAGAGAGAAACACATCGCCATACGGTGATCATCATAAGTATCAATCGCAGCGTGTGTAAGCTGTGGTACAGGCTTAACGATGATGTAATCCTCACCCTCTTCCACTTCTGCGCCGACTTTACGAAGCTCAGTTGCCATTGCAGACAGACGGTCAGTTTCTTTTACGCGCCAGTTGTACACATTACGAATCGCTGTTGTGCCTTCTGCAAATAGGGCTGTCGTTGCGATGGTCATTGCCGCATCTGGAATATGGTTGTAATCCATGTCGATACCTTTCAGCTGACCAACACGTGAAATCACGTAATCGTCGCCCCATTCGATTTCTGCACCCATTTTCTCAAGTGCATCAGCGAATTGGATATCACCCTGAATACTATTTTTACCAATGCCTGTGACTTTCACTTCACCACCTTTGATGGCCGCCGCCGCCAAGAAGTAAGAAGCTGAAGACGCATCACCTTCGACCAAAAAATCACCCGGAGCGATGTAATGCTGGCCTGCAGGGATAACAAACTCTTGGTAGTCGTTATTGACCACTTCTACACCAAACTGCTTCATGATATGCAAAGTGATATCGATGTAAGGCTTTGAAACCAGCTCGCCTTCAATATTGATGCGAATTTCGCCCTCAGCCAAAGGCGCTGACATTAAAAATGCCGTTAAGAATTGGCTAGAAATCGAGCCATCAATCGATACAGAACCAGATTTAAGACCAGTACCGACGATTTTCAGTGGTGGGTAGTTTTCGTTTTCTAGGTAAGTAACGTCTGCACCAGCCGCTTGAAGGGCTGTCACTAGGTGACCGATCGGACGCTCTTTCATACGAGGTTCGCCAGTCAACACGTATTCACCTTCACCTAAGCAAAGTGCAGCTGCGAGTGGACGCATTGCGGTGCCGGCATTACCTAAAAATAGTTCTACAGGCTCAGAGACAGAAAATGGACGACCGAGACCTTCAACGACACACTCGGTTTTATCTTCCGACAATTGATATTGAACGCCAAGCGTTGTCAGTGCATTCAACATATGACGAATGTCATCGCTGTCGAGAAGGTTTGTCAAACGAGTAGTGCCTTTTGCTAAAGCAGCAAGCAATAGAGCTCGGTTGGAAACGCTTTTTGATCCAGGAAGGTTCACTTCCCCGTGAATTTTATTGATGGGTTGTAACGTTAGGCTTTCCATTAAAAGTTGATAATCCTTTGTGCTCTCACTTCACGTTTTTTGAGAGCTAAACAATTCTTCGTGGATTCAGACTAACGAAAAAACCATCACAAAACCAGAGTAAATCCATGCTAATTTTTGAATAATTAGTCAGCTTGGATTTTACTGTGCAAACGTTGGCTTAGTAAGCGATATCCACTCGAACGCCGTCATCAAAATAGAGAATGCGAACATCGTCTCCACGCTTAAACAGCATGCTATTGTCAACGTCTTGAATTACGTTAATAAGTTTGTTGCCATCGACTTTGACCAAGAGTTCGACAAGCTTGTATTCCACCGTGTATTCGTAGTTGCTACGGTTTCTCACAACTGCTGCACCAGCTAGCGCCCCAACTGCGGTCGCAACTTCTTTACCTGTACCACCACCAAATTGGTTACCCACTAAACCTCCGATGGTCGCCCCTAGGAGCGTTTCCCAGCCATTACTTTGTGACTGTTTCACCTCTTGTTGCGTAATGTATCGCACAGAATCGACTTTGCCATACACCACTTGATTTACAGGTTTTGCTACATTTCTTTCATAGGCTGCATTGGCGAAAAATGGCAAAAACAGTATGATCCATGCCCATCGTTTTATATTAAGTCTTACTCCGCTCATAATAAGCTCCTATAGGCTCTGATGTTGGTAAAGTTTTCTTTATGACAATCTATTTAACTGAACTTGATGACTCGCATTCGTTTCCATCGCCGTACGAAGCACTGAGCGACCCAAACGGTTTGCTAGCCTTTGGCGGGGATCTCAACCCTGAACGCATTCTTAACGGCTATCACCAAGGTATTTTTCCATGGTATGGCCCTGGTGAGCCCATTCTTTGGTGGAGTCCTTCTCCAAGAGCCGTTTTTGATCCTTTATCATTTAAGCCTTCAAAAAGCCTAAAAAAGTTTCAGCGTAAACAACAGTATAAAGTAACGCTAAACAATGCAACCGAACGCGTAATTCAATTATGTTCTTCGACTCGTCCTGCAGAAGAAACTTGGCTCAATGAGGATATGCAAACATCCTATATTGAACTCGCCAAACACGGTCATTGCCACTCAGTAGAAGTATGGCACGAGGATCAACTCGTTGGCGGTTTATACGGAATCAGTGTTGGCCAACTTTTTTGTGGTGAGTCGATGTTTAGCCTTAAAGACAACGCATCTAAGATTGCATTGTGGTATCTCTGCGACCATTTGGCGTCAAACCACGGTCAATTAATCGATTGTCAGGTAATGAACCCACACTTAGCTTCACTTGGTGCATTTGAACTTGAACGTGACGACTTCGTACAAAAACTACTATCTTTAAGAGGTAAGAACACCGATTTGGGCACGTTTGAACCACAGATTTTGCAGGACGCGGTATCATGAGCACAGATCTCCAACACATCCGTATCGGCTTGACCAATAACCATCCATGCAGTTACTTGCCGGAGCGCGAAGAACGCGTGGCTGTGGCACTCGATGCCAACTTGCACACAGAACAAAACTATCAAGTATTGATGGCGAATGGTTTCCGTCGCAGTGGCGACACCATCTATAAACCCCACTGTGAACAGTGCAATGCTTGTCAGCCAATCCGCATTGCGGTGCCAGACTTTCGTCCTTCTAAGAGCCAAAAGCGCCTGTTGAATAAAGCCAGTTCCCTACGTTGGACGCTCAAACCTGAGCTAGACCAAGATTGGTTCCAGCTTTACAGCAGATACATAACTGAGCGGCACAAAAATGGCACCATGTATCCTCCTCGTGAAGATGAGTTCGCTCGATTTGCTCAAACAACATGGTTAACAACCGGATTTCTGCATGTCTATGATGAAAATGATCGACTTCTCGCAGTTGCGGTTACGGATATCATGGATAACAGCGCGAGTGCTTTTTATACCTTCTTTGATCCCGATTACCCTTTATCTCTTGGGACCTTAGGGGTTCTTTTCCAACTTGAATATTGTCAACAGAACAGCAAACATTGGCTATATTTGGGCTATCAGATCGATGAATGTCCAGCGATGAACTACAAAACTCGCTTTCAACGACACCAAAGGCTAGTAAATCAGCGTTGGCAAGGGTAGAATACGCCCCAACTTTACATAATTACTGTTTAGCGGCAAAATAAGCGCGCTAATACCGCCTAATTTCTAAAGAGGATTAAATGGCTAAAGAAGACGTAATTGAGATGCAAGGCACTGTGCTTGACACTCTACCAAACACTATGTTCCGCGTTGAACTTGAAAACGGTCACGTTGTGACTGCACACATCTCTGGCAAGATGCGTAAGAACTACATCCGTATTCTTACTGGTGATAAAGTAACTGTAGAGATGACTCCATACGACCTATCTAAAGGCCGCATCGTCTTCCGTGCTCGTTAATCTCTGATTTTCGAATACAATAAAAAACGAAGCTTATGGCTTCGTTTTTTATTGCCTGTCTTTTGCTCTCAATGCCAAGCTTGCTTTTGGGCGTTTCAATACAATCAACAGACTTGTCCCATTCTTGCAGACACAAAAAAGCGCACGCCTAGGCGCACGCTTTTAAAGTAGATTTCAACAAAGAATTAGTGAAGTGCTGCTTCTTTCTCGCTTAGGTATTCGAACTTAAGTTCGTCTTTCACTAGCGTCACTTTCACAGTACCACCATCTACCAAAGAGCCGAATAGAAGTTCATTCGCCAAAGGTTTCTTAAGCTGCTCTTGAATCACTCGTCCCATAGGACGTGCACCCATCGCTTTGTCGTAGCCTTTGTGAGCTAACCAATGACGCGCATCTTGTGATACTTCCATTGATACGCCACGAGCGTCCAGTTGAACTTGTAGTTCCACGATGAACTTATCAACCACTTGGTGGATCACCGCTTCATCTAGGCTGTTGAACCAAATGATATTGTCTAGACGGTTACGGAACTCTGGTGTAAACACTTTCTTGATTTCCGCCATCGCATCATGACTATTATCTTGTTGGATAAGACCGATCGATTTCTTCTCAGTCTCAGCAACACCTGCGTTGGTTGTCATCACAAGGATCACGTTACGGAAATCGGCTTTGCGTCCATTGTTGTCCGTCAGCGTACCGTTATCCATTACCTGTAGTAGCAAGTTAAAGATATCTGGGTGTGCTTTCTCGATTTCATCAAGCAGAACCACTGAGTGCGGGTGTTTCAGCACGGCATCGGTTAGTAAGCCACCTTGATCGTAACCAACATAACCTGGAGGCGCACCAATCAAACGGCTTACCGAATGACGCTCACCGTACTCAGACATATCGAAACGAAGAAGCTCAATGCCAAGTAGCTTCGAAAGCTGAACAGTCACCTCTGTTTTACCTACCCCTGTAGGGCCAGCAAACAAGAATGAACCAACAGGCTTGTTATCTACACCTAGACCAGCACGAGACAGTTTGATTGCCTCTGACAGCGCGTCAATCGCATTGTCTTGACCGAAGACCAGCATCTTCATCTTGTCATCAAGGTTCTTCAGAATGTCTTTGTCTGAAGACGACACTGATTTCTCTGGAATACGTGCCATCTTAGCGACCATCGCTTCGATGTCTGCAACACCGACGGTTTTCTTACGGCGACTTGCTGGTGCTAAGCGGCTACGCGCACCCGCTTCATCAATAACGTCGATTGCTTTATCTGGCAAGTGACGCTCATTGATGTATTTCGCCGATAGCTCTACTGCCGCACGCAACGCTTTATTGGTGTAACGCACTTCGTGATGAGCTTCGTACTTAGGTTTCAGACCAATCAAAATCTTAGTCGTATCGTCGAGAGACGGCTCTACTACATCGATCTTTTGGAAACGGCGAGATAGTGCACGCTCTTTCTCAAAGATGTTGCTGTACTCTTGGTACGTTGTCGAACCAATACAGCGTAACTTACCGCTGCTCAGTAGAGGCTTGATCAGGTTTGCCGCATCGACTTGACCACCAGAAGCCGCACCCGCACCGATGATGGTGTGAATCTCATCGATAAATAGGATTGCGTCTTCTTCTTTCTCAAGCTGCTTCAGAACCGATTTGAAACGCTTCTCGAAATCACCACGGTATTTAGTACCTGCGAGTAGAGAGCCAATATCCAGTGAGTAAATCACACTGTTTTGAATCACTTCTGGTACTTGACCTTCAACGATTCTCCACGCTAGACCCTCTGCGATTGCGGTTTTACCAACGCCCGCTTCACCCACAAGCAATGGGTTGTTTTTACGGCGACGGCAAAGTACTTGGATTGTACGCTCTAGTTCTTTGTCTCGGCCAATAAGTGGGTCGATGTTACCTGCTTTCGCCACTTGGTTTAGATTGGTTGCAAAGCTTTCCAAACGTTCTTCTGGATTGGTTTCTTCTGGCGCTTCTGAGCCGAAAGAGTCTGATGAAGAAGAGTCTTCATTTGAGCCAGAGGCTTTAGTAATGCCGTGAGAGATAAAGTTAACGATGTCCAAACGAGAGATATCGTTCTTTTTGAGTAGGTAAGCAGCGTGAGATTCTTGTTCGCTGAAAATCGCAACAAGGACATTTGCCCCAGTCACTTCACTGCGACCAGACGACTGAACATGGAAGACGGCGCGTTGTAATACACGCTGGAAACTCAATGTCGGCTGGGTTTCGCGCGTCTCATCGCTTTCAGGAATGAGCGGCGTTGTTTGGTCGATAAAAATATCGAGCTCGTTACGCAAAGCATCAAGGTCCGCTTTGCAGGCTAGAAGGGCTTCCTTAGCTGCATCATTTTCCAACAATGCAAGTAGGAGGTGTTCGACAGTCATGAACTCGTGGCGTTTGTCACGTGCACGAGCGAATGCACCGTTAAGGCTTGACTCTAGTTCTTTATTTAGCATAAGTACCTCCCGAAAGAACAACTTTGGTTGCTCGAGCAAGTCTTCTTATTACGCTTGCTCCATAGTACATAGTAGCGGATGCTCATTTTCCCTTGAGTACATCGTCACTTGCGCTACTTTTGTTTCAGCAATTTCTGCACTGTAAGTGCCACAAATTGCCTTTCCTTCATAGTGGATCTTGAGCATGATTTGCGTTGCTTTATCAATATCATGTGAAAAAAATCGCTCAAGCACCTCTATGACGAAATCCATAGGTGTATAGTCATCATTATTGAGTACAACGTTGTATAGCTTTGGTGGCTGAACTTTTGTACTTTCGCGCTCCAGAAGATCAGAGTCTGGAGTCACCCATTCAAAATTTTTACTCATGGCAATTCAAAGATATCGTATCAAAGGGTTGATGTTTTCGACCTATAAAAACAATCTACCATAAGCATGCCATGCGGTGTAGTGAGATGTGGCACCTAATTCGAATTTGATAGATAAATTTTGCTTCCTTACATAGAGACTAATGCACCTCTGTCAGGCGCGCAAATAAAAGATTTTTATCACTTAGAACCGATTTTTGCTGTTAGAACTATCAATTTAAATGCGCTCTGTTTCCCCCTTGTTATTACAATCATCGAACCCACCAAGATCACACTTACAGAGGAAAAAGAGCTAAATATCACGAAAACATCACTTTTTATTCATTTAGTAGAATCTTCTAATGTAGGCAATTTGGTTAGTATCCCTTCCCTTGATATCAAACCCTTGCAGTCCTTTTGACTAAAAGCCATCGCATGTGCCAGAAACAGTTTGCAAAAATGTTAATCTCAAAAGTGATTTGTTTTCAAATATGTTTCTGATTGTTGACTTTCACTATTGACTGTCGAGATTCATTGACTACAGTGGAAAGTGTTGATGCATAAATCCTCATTCTGGGTTTGTTGGTTTTCTAACATTCTGGTGAATATGGATATGCTCACTCGACGTGTGTTAGCAATCGCGAAAATAGTAACGGCTAACAATGAGACCAAGTTAAAGGTATAGCTTGGGTGAAGTAACAACATCAGTAAAAAATGCATGAGGGATGTAAAAGCATGGCTACAGGTACAGTAAAGTGGTTTAACAATGCCAAAGGATTTGGGTTTATCTGTTCAGATGAAGAAGAAGGAGATATTTTCGCCCACTACTCAACTATCCAAATGGACGGTTATCGTACACTGAAAGCAGGCCAACAAGTCTCATACGAGGTTGAAAAAGGTCCAAAAGGTTCACACGCAAGTAGCGTCGTGCCAGTAGAAGGCCAAGCCAAATAACTAGAGCGCTGTCGAAAAGATAAAACATTTGCTCTTGTAGAAGCACTACACAGTTCTGCTTTTATAAAGAGAAAAATAAACCCGCCAAAGAGCGGGTTTATTGTTTTTATCAGTTTTAGATTCGCGCCACTGAAGTAGCGCGAGAACCATCTATATATTACTTGTTAATAATGGTGTTCAACGTCGCACTTGGGCGCATCAATGTAGACGCGAGCGCATCATCCAGTGAGTAGTAACCACCTAGCTCGCCTTTCACACCTTGCGCAGCGTTCAGTTCAGAAACGATCGCCTCTTCTTGCTCTGCCAATGCTTTTGCCACTGGTGCAAACTCAGCCGCTAGGTCAGCATCTACCGTTTGCTCTGCTAGCGCTTTTGCCCAGTAAGATGCGAGGTAGTAGTGACTGCCGCGGTTATCCAATTCACCAACTTTACGTGATGGCGACTTGTTGTTGTCTAAGAACTCACCCGTTGCTTTATCAAGTGCATCAGCAAGCACCTGTGCTTTTGCATTGCCAGCAACGGTGCTTAGGTGCTCAAGCGATGCCGCTAGTGCAAGGAACTCACCCAAAGAATCCCAACGCAGGTGGTTTTCTTTTTCTACCTGTTGAACGTGTTTAGGTGCTGAACCACCTGCACCTGTCTCAAATAGACCACCACCGTTCATTAGTGGAACAATAGATAGCATCTTCGCAGAAGTACCAAGTTCTAGGATTGGGAACAGGTCAGTTAGGTAGTCACGAAGTACGTTACCAGTTACTGAAATGGTATCTAGACCTTCTTTAATACGCTCTAGAGAGAACTTACATGCATCGATTGGTGCAAGAATCTTAATCTCTAAGCCTGAAGTATCATGCTCTGGTAAGTATGCGTTAACTTTCTTGATCAGTTCTGCGTCATGAGCACGCGCTTCGTCTAGCCAGAATACCGCCGGAGCGCCTGTCGCACGAGCACGAGTAACAGCAAGTTTCACCCAATCTTGGATTGGCGCGTCTTTCACCTGACACATACGGAAGATGTCGCCTTCTTCTACTGCTTGCTCTAGAAGCACCGCACCAGAAGCATCTACAACACGTACAGTACCAGCTTTATCTAGAATGAACGTCTTGTCGTGTGAACCATACTCTTCCGCTTTTTGAGCCATTAAACCCACGTTCGGCACACTACCCATTGTTGTTGGATCAAATGCACCATGTTCTTTACAGAAGTCGATAACCGCTTGGTAAATACCTGCATAGCTGCGATCTGGGATCATTGCTTTAGTATCTTTCTGCTTGCCGTCAGGTCCCCACATTTGGCCAGAAGCACGTAGCATTGCTGGCATCGAAGCATCAACGATGATGTCACTTGGTACATGTAGGTTAGTAATACCGCGATCTGAATCAACCATCGCTAGTGCTGGCTGTGTTTCGTATACCGCGAGAATAGCTGCTTCGATTTCTGCTTTTTGTTCTGCAGGTAGCGCTTCGATCTTCGCATATACATCACCGATACCGTTGTTTACGTCAACGCCTAGCTCTTCAAACAGCTTACCGTATTTCGCAAATACGTCTTTGTAGTAAACCTTAACGGCGTGACCGAAGATAACTGGGTCCGATACCTTCATCATAGTCGCTTTCATATGTAGAGAAAGCAGTACGTCTTGTTGTTTTGCTTCTGCAATTTCTTGCTCGAAGAACTCAACTAGCGCCTTCTTGTTCATTACTGAACAATCGATCACTTCTTTGTCTTGTAGAGGGAATGCCGCTTTAAGCTCTTTCACTGAACCATCTGCAGCAGCAAATTCGATTTTAACGTCGGTTGCACCAGATAAGGTTGTCGATTTTTCACTACCGAAGAAATCATTGTCGGCCATGCTTGAAACATGAGATTGAGAATCTGCCGACCACGCGCCCATTGAGTGTGGGTTTTTCTTCGCGTAGTTCTTCACTGAAAGTGGTGCACGACGGTCTGAGTTACCCTCACGCAGAACTGGGTTAACCGCACTACCTTTGATTTTGTCGTAAGTCGCTTTGATCGCTTCTTCTTCATAAGTGCTTGGCTCTTCAGGGTAGTTTGGTAGTTCGTAACCTTTTGCTTGAAGCTCTTTGATTGCTGCTTTTAGCTGCGGGATTGACGCTGAAATATTAGGAAGCTTGATGATGTTCGCTTCAGGCGTCTTAGCCAATTCACCTAACTCTGTTAGCGCGTCACCGATACGCTGCTCTTCTTTTAAATGCTCTGGGAAGTTAGCGATGATTCGACCCGCTAACGAAATATCACGTGTATCTACATTAATGCCAGACGATGCAGTAAACGATTGAATGATTGGTAGTAATGAATAGGTTGCTAACGCCGGGGCTTCATCAGTGATGGTGTAGATAATTGTAGGTTTTTCTGTAGGCATGAAATTTCCCTATTTTTTACTCAACTAAGCTGAACAACTCAGCAACTGAGTTCGTTGAATTTACGCATTGCTTAACGTTAGTAGTGCATTCCTCCCCACCAACGCGACATGCGGTTTGCACTCTTTTTTATAGTTTGGAGCTCTTAGGCTCTCTATCCATGAGTGCACTTTGTGCCAAGTTTGCTTTCATGTGGTTCTTTTGCAAAAACACCGCACTAAAAGCAACTTGGCTATATCATTAAACAAATAACACGAAATAGTCTATTATTCTGTGCGCTTTTGTTAGTCTTAGGCGCGCAAATGATAGCCGATTAGAAGAAAACATAAAACTTTCAAACACAGTTCATTTACATTTTTGCAAGGTAGTTAACATGTCATCTCGCACGGGTCATGAAAAAGGTCGCCGTAGTAGCCAATCAAAACCAAGCCATTTTAAACACTCCGGTAAGCCAAACCATTCAAATGGCCAGGCGAAAAATCGACCTAGTCGCCCTACTCGATCTTCAAAGCCAACTAAACCTCGCATTGCACCAGAAGATCGTAAAGTGATCATTTTTAATAAGCCTTATGACACGTTAAGCCAATTTACCGATGGCGATGGCCGTAAAACACTTGCTGACTACATCCCAGTAAAAGACGTATACGCAGCAGGTCGATTAGATAGAGACAGCGAAGGTCTAATGGTGCTAACAAATGATGGCATCTTGCAGGCAAAGTTAACGCAGCCCCAATCAAAGTCACCGAAGACTTACTGGGTACAGGTTGACGGAGCTCCGACTGAAGAAGACTTAGAGAAGCTACGTAAAGGCGTTGAGTTGAAAGATGGCATGACATTACCTGCAAAAGTCGAAGTAATGCCAGAGCCAGAGATCTGGGATAGAACCCCACCAGTTCGCTTTCGAGCTAACATTCCAACAACTTGGTTGGCAATCACTATTACAGAGGGAAGAAACCGTCAGGTAAGACGCATGACCGCACACATCGGCTTCCCAACACTGCGTTTGGTTCGCTACTCGATGGGCGGTATTGTGCTTGACGATTTAAAGCCGGGAGAGTGGCGAGAAATCAAACTTCCGTTTTAAACATCAAAAGATGCTCACCTCAAAAAATATAAAAAGCAGGTCTATGCCTGCTTTTTTAGTTTTTGTCGTCACTAATAACGATTATTGTTGAGCAACCCACTTCTTAAAGGTTTCTTTTTCTTGTGGTGTTGCTTTTTGGTACATCGTCTTAAGTAGATCAACCATTTGGCTGTCTTGTGCTGTTGATGGCTGTGCGTCAGTTGTAGCAACTACTTTAGGCTCGACGCCAGTAACCGCTTGGCTGTGTTGGTTTACTGTCACAACTGTCACAGCAACTCCAGCTACCCCACCAGCAATATTATAGTTGCGAGCTTCCTGAGCGTAGTTACGACCAATTTGAACGCCATCGGATTCAAGAACGTCTTCAACAAGATCGATAGGCTGACCTTTAGAATCAAGCAATTGCCACTCTAGAGGAGAAATGTTTGTTTCCGCTTGACGGTAAGTTTTGAATTCAGGTAGTTCGAATTTTAGTTCTTCATTTTTCACATCGAACTTAGCGATAATCACGTCACCGTAGACATTTTTGATATTATCATTAATCTCAAACTCTGGTTGGTATTTGAAGACAATCTGGTTGGTTCCATCTGGGATTTCAATCGTCTTCTCATCTGAGAAAAGACCACCCTCCAACTTTGGCTTCTCCATATTAACAGCCAATAACTTCACATCTTCAGGAACAACCAAGGTTGTTGCAGCATATAGGTTTGTACTGGCAAAAACAGAAAGTGCCATCGCCACTTTTAATGATAACTGCATAGAAATTAAATCCTTATCTCCAATAGTAAAAGACCCAGCATAAAGCTGGGTCTTACAATATCAAACTGGGTTTTGATTACCAGTAGAAACGAGCACCTAGACCGAAGTTAGTAGCATCTTCAGTAGTCTCGTTATCGAAGTCAGTACCTTCAAATGTGTAACCAGCTTCTGCAAATACACGTGCCCATTTAGAGAACTTGTACTCAACACCAGCGTAGAACCATGAAGAATCAGCGTCTACTTTACCAGCTTCATCAGAAGACTGACCTAGGTATTCGTAACCAGTGTAAAGAGTTGTCTTAGGAGCAACTGAGAACATACCTGCAAGAGTGATGTAGTGAGAATCAACAGTTACAGATTTTGCACCTAGGCTGTTTTCTTCTTCGTTGTAGTAGTAAGTTGCACCTAGAGTGTGCTCGCCTAGTGCGTACTCACCAGTTACTTCGAAAGACAGACGGTCACTGTTAATTGGGTCAACGTCTGCGATCTTGATTACGTGGTTTGTTGAAGAAACACCAGCGTGCATTGAAAGATCACCAAAAGACTTACCTACAAACAGTTCTGCGATCTCTTCGTTTGTGTCGTTTTCACCAAACGCGTAACCAGCTTTTAGCCAGAAAGCATCGTTTTCGAATGCGTATTTGATTTGAGAATCGTTATTCCAAGCGTGGCCGTATGCAGTTTCTGCAGCGTTGCCGCCGAAGAAGTATGAGTAGTCAGCAAAGTAAACGTCATCAGCCCATGTGCCTTCTTTACCGATACGTACAGTACCAGCATCGCCCATGTCAAAACCGAAGATGTGACGACGTACGAATACTGTATCGTCAGTACGCTCGCTTGAGTCGTTACCAGCGTTGTAGTTGTCACCTAGAGCAACACCAACTTCAACTTCACCTAGAACTTTTAGGCTGTCGTTTACGATGTAAACACCGTTAACACCCATACGAGAAGAGCTAGTGTTTAGCTCTGGCTCATGGTCGTTACCTTCAGTAAGTAGAAGAGTTGGACGTAGCTGACCGTAGAAATCTACAGAACCTTCGTCAGATTTGAATACTTCAGCTGCATTCACAGTAGTTGCTGTTGCAGCAACTGCTAGTGCTAATAGAGTCTTTTTCATAATTAATCCACTGCCTTTTCTTAGTTCGGGATATCCTTGTCCGATTCCCTTTTTTTATATTTTTGAAACCGCTTGTTATCGAAACGTAACAATGATTGGTCTGCAAAATCTGGGCACTAGAGTGCAAAAGATTATTCTGCCTGTCAAATTTTCTAAACCGCAACATCAAAAAATAAAAATAACCTTAAAATACATACACTTGAGATTTTATATTTAAATTATTCGATGAAGTTCTAAACTAGCAACTTGATTTTTCGTAATTTAGTGATTCATTAATAACAAATAGAAAACACCATTCAATTAATTAAAATAGAAGTTAATTAGAACAAAAAACCACTCAGGTGGTATTTTTGAAGTTTTATATTTTTCACCTAATGAAATTATTTTCATTTAGTTTAGGTTCAATATTTTTTTGTGAACAAGATCTACATTCCGCACAAAAGCATTCCGTTTTGTGAACTACTGTAGAACCAGTGATGTGTGCTACTATGCGCCACCAACGCATTTGAGGCCCGTATGCTAACCAGTAACATCCAAAAATCGATTCGAACCAGTTATCAAAACTTGCAAGCTCAACTGGATAACTTTGTTCCGAGACGAGCACAAAACTACCTCGTCGCCGAGATCGCTAAAACGCTATGCGGGCAATACCACAAATCAAATCGTATGCTGGTTGCCGAAGCAGGTACTGGCATCGGTAAATCACTTTCTTATCTGATGGCCGCGATTCCTGTGGCGGTTTACAACAATCGCAAAGTGGTGATTTCAACAGCCACCGTGGCATTGCAAGAACAGTTAGTGAATAAAGACCTCCCTCTCTTCCGCCGAATTACGGATCGAGAGTTCTCTTTTATTCTGGCGAAAGGTCGTCAGCGCTACTGCTGCGCAGAGAAACTTGCAACAGCGAGCGGCGTTGATGGTGGCCAACTTGCCATGTTCGAGACTAAACCAAAGAAGAAAGACATCGAGCTTCTGGAAACCATGTACCGCTCTCTTGCTCAAGGTAAATGGGATGGAGACAGAGATTCATGGCCAAAACCGATCGATGACCACATTTGGCAATTGATAGTCAGCGATAAGCACAGCTGTAACAATAGCTTACCTGCACACCGTAACTGCCCTTTCCAAAAGGCCCGTGCAGAGCTAGATAAAAATGATGTCATTATTGCGAATCACTCATTGGTTATGGCAGATGCCGATTTAGGTGGCGGAGTCATTCTCCCAGAACCAGAAAACACGATTTACGTATTTGATGAAGCTCATCACCTGCCTCATGTTGCGCGAGACCATGCTTCTGCTTCAGCAAGCTTGAAAGGGGCTGCGGCATGGCTAGAAAAGCTCAACCAATCCATCACTAAGTTTTCTTCATTAACTGATGAAAAACGTGTTGGCCGATTCCGTAATGATCTACAAGAGTCGGTACAGGAACTGATCCCTGCGTTAAACCAATTAACCAAGCAGTTTGACCCTGCGCAGTTTGAAGAGAACGTTTATCGTTTTGAACATGGCGAGCTACCAACTTGGTTAGAAAACCAGTCTAAAGATCTAAAACAACTGAGTAAGAAAGCGAATCAAAGCGTGGCTAAGATCGCCGATTTGATTGCTGAACGCGTTAAAGATGGTGAACTATCGTCAAGATTAGCGGAGCCTGCTTTAGCTGAATTAGGCTTTTACATTCAGCGCTTGGAAAACCTAGCGCAAGTATGGAACCTAATGGCAGAGCCTACTCGTGACAAAGGTGCACCTTTAGCTCGATGGTTAGAGAAACACCCAGATCGAGAAGGCGATTACATTGTCAGTGTTTCACCGCTAGAAATTGGGTGGCAACTCGACCAACAGATCTGGAGCCGATGCATTGGAGCGGTGTTAGTTTCTGCGACGATGCGCGCGCTAAACTCGTTTACCTACTTCTGCCACCAAGTTGGGGTCGATGCAAAACCGGAGTCTGGCACTCAATTTTTGGCTTTGGCTTCTCCATTTGACTATCAGAATCAAGCAGAGCTTTTAATCCCTGCGATGAAGTACGAACCCCAAGCGCCGCAGTTTACCGAATATCTTATTGAAATTTTGCCTAAGTATTTAGAAGACAACAAAGCGAACTTGGTATTATTCTCCTCTTATTGGCAAATGAACCAAGTGGCGGATGCATTAAGCTCAGATTTCATCAAACGAGGCTGGGTACTGCAGGTACAAGGCGAAAGTTCACGCGCAGAAATTCTAAAAAAACATAAAAAGCTCGTAGATCAACAAAAAACCAGCGTTCTTTTTGGTACAGGAAGTTTCTCTGAAGGTCTTGATTTGCCAGGAGAACTGCTAGAAAACCTTGTCATCACCAAGATTCCATTTGGTGTGCCAACCTCTCCAGTAGAGCAAGCGCATTCAGAATACATTGAGAAAAAAGGTGGCAATCCGTTTATGCAGATTACCGTGCCAGATGCGAGTAAAAAGCTCATCCAAAGTGTCGGTCGTTTACTGCGCAAAGAGCGAGATTCTGGTAGAGTGACCATCCTTGATAGACGTTTGGTAACAAAACGCTACGGGCAATCATTAATTGATTCGCTTCCTCCGTTTAAACGCAAGATCGAATATTAGAAGAATAACTATTTATGGAAATGATTGAGCCAACCATGCTGTTGGTGTTGGCGCTAGTCGCTTTTGTTGCTGGATTCATTGATGCCGTAGCCGGCGGCGGCGGTATGTTAACCGTGCCTGCACTGTTGTCGTTAGGGCTTCCACCTCATATTGCATTGGGCACAAACAAACTTGCCGCCTCTTTTGCGTCTTCTACTGCGGCATTTACCTACTACAAAAAGCGCCTATTTAAACCTCAATGTTGGGGGAGAGCATTTGTTGCAACCCTCATTGGCGCAACACTAGGAACATTGTTTGTCGATGCCATCAGTACACAGTGGTTAGAAAAAGTGTTACCTCTGATTATTCTTGCTGCTGCAATGTACACAGTGTTCCACAAAACGCCTCAGTCAACACATCAGAGCCCTACCCCTGAACCCTGCCCAATGCTAAACAAAAAGCAATACATGCAAGGTTTTACCATCGGCTTCTATGATGGACTGGCAGGCCCCGGGACAGGGGCGTTTTGGACAGTAAGCTCGATGGCTCTGTATCGACTCAACATCTTATTGGCGTCGGGCTTAGCCAAAGCCATGAACTTCACCAGCAACTTCACTTCTCTTATCACTTTTGCTGTTTTAGGTCATATCAACTGGGTGCTAGGCTTAACCATGGGGGTTTGTTTAATGGCAGGAGCCTTTGTCGGAGCCCATTCTGCGATTCGATTTGGCTCTAAATTTATTCGCCCTGTGTTTGTAACGGTCGTGAGCGTGCTAGCAATTAAGCTTGCTTATGATGCGTGGTTTGTGGGATTAACATGAACATTAAGCAACTTTCTGAAAACTTAGAGCAGATGTCGAAACAAGCCGCGATGCTTGATCGTCAACGTGGTGAACACCATGTCCACCTGTTTGATGAACGCTTATTTCACTGTCGCTCACGTTTACTGACGCCATGTGTAAAAGAAGCCAAAGCCACACTTGATGCAATCATACGTGAGCAAAACGAAGGCAAACTTACCGCTTTACGTGCAGAGTATTTAACTGAAAGGCTAGTGGCACAAATCACAGCAATTCAACGTGAGATATCCACTACAAAGATCCGCAAGGGTGAAATCAAACACAGCAGCCACTTTAGAAAGCCGATCAACGTAATGTATCAGGAGTTGGCGCAGCACCAAGAATGGGCGCGCCGCCTACGAGAAATGGTGTTAGAGAAGCAAAGAGCGGTCGAAACGGCTCCGAGCTTTGCGCGCGCAGAAGCGCAAAAAGTACTGTTGGCAACAGAACAACGACTAGAACGTTGTGAAGCCGCTTTGCTGAAGTTAGAAAACCAAATCACTCATAGGGAAAAGAACCAGTAATGTCAGAACAGCAAAACTCTCCTTTAGATGACGCACCAGCAGAGATCAAACTTGCTGTGGATTTGATTTACTTACTAGAAACCAATGAGATCGATCCAGAAACCGCGTTGAAAGCGATTAAGATTGTGCAAAGCGATCTGGAAAATAAGCTCAAAGCTGAATAAAGCGCTATCGGGAAACAAACACTTAAACACAATAAAGGGGAGCATCAATGCTCCCCTTTGTATTGCGCGGACAAGAGTGGCTCAAAATCCATTAGACTTTGAACTGCGCCATCAACGCCTGTTGTTGGTCAGATAACGATTCCATCTCTAAACCAGCACTCTCTGATGTATGAGCCTGATTGAGGATCTCGCTGCTAAGATCGCGGATATTCGCCACACTTTGATTCACTTCATTTGATACCGATTGCTGCTCTTCGGCCGCTCTGACGATCTGACTGTTCATGTCATTGATAGCAGCGATAGACTCAAAAATACTTTGCAATTCTTCTACGGCCATATTGACTTGTTCAGCTGAAGATTGTGCTTTTTGGTTACCCTCTGTAATAGCTCCCACTACCGCCTGTGTGCCCGTTTGGACACTAGCGATCACATCCCGTATTTCCCCTACAGAGCTTTGAGTACGACTTGCTAAATTTCGAACCTCATCCGCAACTACAGCAAAACCACGACCTTGTTCACCTGCTCGTGCGGCTTCGATAGCAGCATTAAGCGCTAATAAATTAGTTTGCTCAGAGATGCCCTCAATGACTGTCAGAATTTCTGTAATGCTTGCATTGTTATTTGCCAACTCTTCAACCACAGGAACGGCTTTCATCATAGTAGAAAGAAGCGCTTGCATTTGTTGCTCAGACGCTTGAATCACTTGCTGCCCTTTCTCGGCTGACTTGCTCGCTGCTGAAGCTGCATGCACCGCAACCTCCGCATTTTGCACCACCAGCGCCGCGGTTTGCGTCATCTCTTCAGCGGCAGTGGCAACGAGATCAACTTCTTTGAATTGTGCATCACTGCTGCTTCTTGTCGCCGCAACCACCAGCTTCGCATGTTCGGTTTTGTCCGCCATTTGCCGTGACGTGTCCACCACTTCTTTTATCGTGCTCTGTAATCGCGCTAAAAATTGGTTAAATGCGTTTGATAACTGGCCAATTTCATCCTGTGATTTCACATCCAAACGTTGGGTTAGATCCCCTTCTCCCGTTGCAATGTCTTCCAAGCGAAGTACGACCTCTCGAATTGGCCTTACAATGGTTTTTGCCAATAACGCTGTCGTGGCTAACCCAATTAGCACTAGAACAACACCGACACTAACCTCGATGATGATGCCCTCTTCCATGTTCGTCGTGATCAAGGTATCTAGCATGTCTGCATCAGCCAATACGGCGGAACGCGGCATTTCAAAGATCACCCCCCAAGTCTGGTTGGCAACTTGAATAGGAGAGAAAACCGTCATCCACTCACCTGAAGCGTTCCATTCCACTGCCGCTTCTCCCCCAAATAAGAAATCGGTTAGCTTATCGTTGGACAGGTTTGAACTGACAAAAGGTTGACCAATGGTATTCGCTGAATCATCCGACGCGAGTAACGTGCCATCAAGGCTGATCATTGATACGTTTCCGGCTCCTGCAAACAAACTTTGGTCAGAATTGGTCGCAATCTTCGCCAACTGATCCAAACGAAGTTCGATCCCTAAGAAGCCGATAGGAACGCCTTCCACAATTAAAGGAATAGAAATGGAAGTCGTGAGGAAATTGCCAGTGTCATTGCTGTTCAATCGAGGTGAAGCAATACACGTTTGGCCAGAAGAAATAGGACAATAAAAATGTTCAGCGTTCTCATTCTGATTCAGCGCTTTCTCACTGAGTGTCTTGGCGAATACATTTTCGCCGTTGTTTGCCTTTGACCAATAAGTTGCAAATCGTCCCGCTTCATTAGAACCCACATAGTCGGCACTTTTGTAGTTAGAGTCTTCACTGTCTAGCATGTCCGGATTAAACACCAAGTACGCAGCTTGTATCGCATCAAAACGCAAAACTGCCTGTCGAATCATTTCATTCAAAGCAGACCGAAGATCTTCACTCGCACCAAAATTCTCCTCTGAGTTAGATTTGAAGAATAACGCGTTCGCAGCCAACATTTCGGCTCTATACGTCGCTTCGTTGAGGTACTCAGACACTTCCGTCGCATTTAATAGCGCACGGGTTTGTAAAAGTTGTTCCGACTTTTCAACAACAGACGCACTGCTCTCTTGTTGCAACAATTTTTGGTTGCTGAGCGCGTTGTAAACTGAAAAGCCAATTAAAGATAAAGAAGTAACAAGCAGGCAAAGCCCGGAAAGTAACGTGATTTTCCACTGCACAGATAGGGTTCGCATACAACATCCTTATTCAAGCAAACTCATTTTTGAGACTCATTAAACCATACGCAGGCGCAATAGCAATTACATATTTAACAATTCTTTAAACTTAATTTGATCACATGAGAACCGTTTTCAGCTCGCCTTTGCGATGGTAACATCATGCTCAAACACGCCCTCTCAGAAGGATAAAAAATGAAAGTAATTAGCTTTAACATCAATGGACTTCGTGCGCGTCTGCATCAACTACAAGCGCTTATCGACAAGCACCAGCCAGACGTTATTGGCCTTCAAGAAATCAAAGTACACGACGAAGCTTTTCCAATCGAAGATGTCGAAGCGATGGGTTACAAAGTTTACTTTCACGGCCAGAAAGCGCACTACGGCGTGGCTATGCTATGTAAACAAGAGCCAATCAGCGTTCAAAAAGGTTTCCCAACCGACAATGAAGAACATCAAAAGCGCATGATTATGGCGACGTTTGAAGATGAGAACGGAGAGAAGGTAACGGTTCTAAATGGTTACTTCCCTCAAGGTGACAACATTGCTCACGAAACCAAGTATCCATACAAACGTCAGTTCTACAAAGATTTGATGACTTATCTGAACGATCACCACTCTAACGATGAACAATTGATTGTCATGGGCGACATTAACATCAGTCCAATTGACGCAGATATCGGCATTGGCGAACCAAACCGTAAACGCTGGTTGAAAACAGGCAAATGTTCATTCCAACCAGAAGAGCGCGAATGGTTGCACACCCTTCTAGATTGGGGCTTCGAAGATACTTTCCGTAACTTGCACCCAGAAGTCGACGATCGTTTCTCGTGGTTTGATTACCGCTCTCGCGGCTTCGATGACAACCGTGGCCTTCGTATTGATGTGATTTTAGCAACGCCATCGTTAGCAAAGAAATGTATCGAATCCGACATTGATTACGAACTACGTGGGATCGAAAAACCGTCAGATCACGCCCCTATTTGGTCTACTTTCAAATAGTCGAATCTCTTTCCCAAAAAGAGCGCCAATTGGCGCTCTTTCTTTTACGTATCAGAACAATAGGCATGTACTAGCTCAATGGTCTTAGATACGCCAAGAAACGTTTCTCGGCAATTTTAAAGCACCAAAGAATAATAAATGTCAACGCCATATAGAACAGGCCTGCCGTCAAGAAGGACTCAAACGGAGCGTAGTATCTTGAGTTCACCAATCGCGCGGCACCAGTTAGGTCCATGATGGTGATGATACCTGCAACCGCACTGCCGTGAAGCATAAAGATGACTTCGTTCGAATAAGCAGGTAACGCTCTGCGAAGCGCACTTGGCAAGATGATACGACGGTAAGTCATAAACTTGCTCATGCCGTATGCTTTTGCTGCTTCTACTTCGCCCTTTGGCAAACCATTGATCGCACCACGAATGATTTCCGCCGTGTAAGCCGAAGTATTAAGAACGAAAGCCACCATGGCACAGAACCAAGCATGCTCCCAAAGGGTGTCTTTCACTGGGAAGAATTGGTCCATACCGTAATAAATGAGATAAAGCTGCACCAACAGCGGCGTCCCGCGGAAAAAGTAAATAAACGCCCATGACGGCAAACTTAACGCGTAATTCGTGCTGTGACGTGCGATAGCTAATGGAATTGATACACATAGACCAATCACAAGCGCTAAAGCAACTAACCATACTGTCGTCCACAATCCATCTAGGTAGACCGGGAAACTTTCAATTATCAATGAAAAATCCATGGCTTACCTCGCGTGAATACTGAATTTACGTTCAACCAGCTTAAGCAAACCGGTCGAAACGCTGGTAAAGAACAAAAAGATGATCGCGACGGCCATATAGAAGGTGAACGGCATTTTGGTTGTACCTGCTGCCAATGAACTCATACGGACCATGTCTTCCAAACCGATGATAGACACCAAAGCTGTCGTCTTGAGCAACACTAACCAGTTATTACCAAAGCCGGGTAAGGCATGACGAATCATTTGTGGTAAGAGAATTCTTCGAAAAGACATTACGGGGCTCATGCCATAAGCTTTTGCCGCCTCCAACTCGCCTTTGTCTACCGCCATGATCGCTCCGCGGAATGTCTCCGCCATATAAGCGCCAAAGATAAAGCCAATGGTCAATACACCGGCAATAAACGGGCTGACATCAATGTAATCTGGCAAGTAAGACGTCCACTCGTGATCAGGATTACTAGAGGTAAACCATTCATTGAGCGTCTCGTTGATAGAGTAAAGACTGTTGTTTAATAGAATTTGACCACCAAAGAAGATCAACATCATCAGAACCAAATCTGGGATACCGCGAATGATGGTGGTGTATAGCGTCGCGATTGCCCTCGCCCACTTGTAAGGCGCAAGCTTTGCCAAGGCGCCAAGCATGCCAAGAACAACGGCTAAAATCAGAGAAAGTACGGCGACTTCGATGGTTACTAGCGCCCCTTTTAAAATCGAGGCTTCATATCCTTGTAGATCCAGCATAGGTGAGTTCCTAATCCCTAAAACTCAAAAATCGACCGTTAGCGACTTCTAGGAACAAGCTAACGGTCGCTTAGCTACGGCTTAGTCGCCGTAAACATCGTAGTTGAAGTATTTACCCGCGATTTCTTGGTAAACACCTTTTTCACGTAGCGCGTTAATCGCTGCGTCTAGTTTCTTCGTCAAATCTTTATCTTGTTTACGAACGGCAATCCCCATACCTTCACCAAACCATTTAGGGTCAGTTAAAGAAGGACCAACAAACTCATACGCTTCACCGCCCGCTTTGTTTAGTACGCCTTCTTCAAGGGCAGATGCATCACCCAATACAGCAGCGATACGACCGTTAGCTAGGTCTAGGTAGGCTTCGTCAAATGAACCGTAACGAACGATTTCGACATCGTCACCGTAGTTGTCCGTCAAGTACTTGTCATGTGTCGTCGCACGTTGAACACCAACTTTCACATCTTTCAGATTATCAAAATCTAAACCTGCGCCTTTCTTAGCGATGAATTTGTTTGGAATTTGAGCGTACTTACCTGTGAAGTCGACTTTCTTTTTACGTTCTTCAGTGATCGACATTGCCGCAATGATCGCATCGTATTTACGGGCAAGTAGAGAAGGAATGATGCCATCCCAATCCTGAGCAACGATCTGACACTTAACTTGCATCTCTTCACAAAGTGCATTTGCCATGTCTACGTCAAAGCCTTTGATTGAGCCATCGGTTTCTGTCCAGCTAAACGGAGGGTAAGCGCCTTCAATACCAAAGCGAACGGTTTTCCATTCTTTCGCTTGAGCCATACCAGACACTGCCGTCGCAGCAAGCGTTGCTGCTAATAACCACTTTTTCATTTCCATACTCCTGTGATTGCTTTTATTTGGTTTTGATTGTTGTGCTTAATAGATGGCAAAAGACTGCCACCCAAGAAATATTAGTAGATTGATGAGATAAATTGCTGTAATCGTTCCGAATCTGGGTTTGTAAATAGCTTAGCTGGATCTCCCTGTTCTTCCACTAAGCCTTGATGCAAAAACATCACATGGTTAGATACGTCACGCGCAAAAGCCATTTCATGCGTCACAACCAACATGGTTCGGCCTTCATCTGCCAAGTCTCGCATTACCCCCAAAACTTCACCAACTAGCTCAGGATCGAGTGCGGAGGTTGGCTCATCGAACAGCATTACTTCAGGGTCTACTGCAAGTGCACGGGCAATAGCGGCACGTTGTTGCTGACCACCAGAAAGGTGCCCTGGGTAGTAATCTTTGCGTTCATATAGCCCAACTTTTTTCAAAAGCAGCTCTGCGTTTTCAATCGCTTGCGCTTTAGGCACACCAAGAACATGAACCGGTGCTTCAATCACGTTTTCTAGAACGGTTAGATGTGACCAAAGGTTAAAGCCTTGAAATACCATGGCTAAACGAGAGCGAATACGCTGTACTTGCTTTTCGTTGGCAGGAACGGATTCCCCAGCTCGGTTATTTTTCATTTGGATAAGCTCGCCGTTTACCCAAATTTCGCCAGCAGTTGGGGTTTCAAGAAGGTTAATACATCTTAGGAAGGTACTCTTACCAGAACCGGAAGAGCCAATGATGGAGATAACATCTCCTTTATGAGCGGCAAGTGAAATGCCTTTAAGAACTTCATTCTGTCCAAATGTTTTGTGCAGGTCTTTGATATCTAGCGCTGGTACGTCATTCATTGCGCCTTACTCCCTGTGTTTTAATCACTGCAATAAGGGACTCCGCCCTCTTTGAATTGGAACAAACTATCACCACCCCAGAGAAGTTGCAACAAATTATTAACCTAAATAATTCGAATAGATAGATACAACAATCAAATGAATATGCAATATTTAGCGTTATATTCTTTTATTGTTGAATAATTGGCATAAAAAAGCCCCTCAATAGAGGGGCTAAATAAGATACAAAACTGTTAATTAGTTCTCTCTAAAAGCAGAGTTTTAGTTTGTGCAACTCGGTTTGACATATCACGAACTTGTTTCTCATTCATAACAATACCAAGCACATCTTCTTTAGTGTCTGTACCATTACCGTTAGCAAAAGCTGTTAAGAAGTCTGCTGCTTGTACATCACCTTCGTCTTCGGTGAAAACATAGCTTTGTGTGATCTGAGAGCTATTAGAGATCACAAGATCATCTTCAGCACCAGCAGGTACACTTGAGTAATCCAAATCTGGTACAACAATACTACGTTCAATCAGTGAGTAAACAGAGTGCCTTACCACATATGGCGTAGACCCTACAGTTGTACCTTCTTGGTAGCTTACGCGCTGCAGTCCGTTTTCGTTACCCAGACCGATACTATCTGATAGATCAACAACGCTATTTGACACACCTGGTTTTGTATTCTGAGTGTTGTTTACAGCAAACAGTGAAGCATCATCAACTACGATACTAAAGTTGTCAGAAACTTTGTCCGTATATGCTGCTTCCCATCCCGGAGTTGAGATTGTGCCATCAACACTGAATGTCCACACATCGCCTTTTAAAGCATCAGGGTGATAAAAAGCACTCGTCTTAGGCACTTCAGCTAGACGATAAGCAAAGTTTTTATAAATCGTATCAATATCAATAGTAGAAAAATTGATACCAGAAGAACTCACCATTGGAGTAGAAGGCGTACCAGCAAATACCATGCGATCGTCCGCCCAATCCTCAAAACCATATTGGTATAGAGAAGAACGAGCATCTGTTCGGTACTGAGCAACCATTGTTATTTCAGTGCTCACTGCTGGCAACACTTCGCCTTTAGTAAAGCGTGATTCGTTTGCCGTTACCGTCTCTAGCTGAGAATCAAAGTAGAACGTTGAATATGGGTTACCTACGGCATCTTCTGCCGCTTTGTAATCGAGGTTTGTTTTATTTACGATCGAGTCGTTGTTTCCTGTTAGACAGGTAGTGTTACTCACATTAGCATCGGCTGAAAGGTATACATTTCGTAGCGAAGAGTCGGCTTCCAACAAATCTTTTGAGAATGTGATTGCATTAATGATAGTGCCATTCACTTCTTGCACCGTCACGCTGCCACCATCAGGAATCGACTGTAGAATGATAGTCAGTTTATCATTGTTCGCCGTTACTAAGTCACCTTCACGGTTTCCTGACGCATCAGAGTAGTAAGCCGTTAGTTGACTATCAAGAACGCCACCTAGACGATGGTAGTTCAGCACTTGCTCTTCATTATTCACGTCAAAACGTTCATAAATCGTACATGAGCCATTACTTGCCAACGCTTGAGTTTTTGCTGCAACAAAGGTGAAGTTAAAAGGGGTTTGAGGTGCACCGCCGCCACCGCCGCCGCCGCCGCCACAACCGATCATTAATCCCGAAATAATTGCCACTAGCGGCAGTACTTTAAGCTGTTTCATGTCTTCTTCCTAAACTGAGCGGCAATGATTAGCCAAAAAATCGTCTCTGCTCGGTACTAAGCAAGAATGAAGCCAGCTTTTTATACAACCTATGAATGACATCAATAAATATTATTGAGCACTATTTCTGCAAAACAAAGTCTAATTTTATGCAACTTGTGTAATCGAATTACACACGAAATAACCATGTTGTTCGCATGCCAGACACTTTCTGTAGTTTTCTTTCACATCTATTCTTAAAGTGATCTAAATCAATCACCCCAAAGGGCTATCTTGCTAGACTCCGCCCCAATGATGAGGAATTTTTTGTGCCTCAACACAACAAGTTATTAGCTATGCTTAGGCACGAGTTATTCGTGCAACAAAATCTAATAATAGCTAGCATAGGAAGTGCCGCAGGAAGCGGAAAAACACAATTCAATTTAGAATTCATAACTTTTAAATATATGAGGAATCTATGTCAGACGCAGTGAATAAAGCGCACTCTGATTCGGATATCGAGACTAAAAGCTACCGCGAGCTTCACCGTCCATCATCTGAGTTCGCAAGCCGTTCAGACTACCTAGACCACGAACTACAAATCATGAAGCCACGTCGCTATGGTTTGAACTTACCAGGTCGTGACTTCCGCTTTGAGCTTGAAGACCTTGTTCCAGCACTTGCTGGTACTATCGGTATTATCGCAATGTACTCTGCGGTAATGATGTCTTGGGCTGAAGGTCTTACTGCTGCATGGGACCACGTTAACTTAGGCAAAGATTTTGCTATCGAAGTTGCTCGTGTAGAAATGCTTATCCCTGCACTCCTTTTCTGTGTACTTGCTTCTGGTTTTGTTAACCCTAAAGCCAACCTTGCAGGTAACCACGGTCCAATGATCCCTCTTATTGGTACCATCGCTCTAGCTGGTGCCCACCCTCTTGCATTGGCAATTCTAATCGGTGTATTTGGTCTTCTACTCAGTGCCTTGAAAGGTGGCTCCAAACTGGTGAACCTCACCTCAGAAGGTACAGCCGGCGGCTTGCTTATCTTCTTGGGCTTAACAGGTACCATGAGCCAAATTACTTCGATTCAAGAATGGGCGGTTGGTCTACAATCTTCTACTGTTGAAGCGGGCAGCATGGGTTACGTTGGTCTTATCGTACTTGCAGTGACTATCGCGCTATATGCGTTCCTTGCAAAAGTGAACAAGCGTTGGCTAGCAATTCCAGTATGTGCTTTCACAGGCCTTGCAATCGCGCTTGTACTAGGTGCAGGTTTCGATATTAAATTCGTAACTGAAACAGGTCTTCCTAACCTAAACCCAGTTTACTGGTGGGGCAGCACAGAAGAAGGTTGGATGCTAGGTCTTCCTAATATGGAACACTTCATCGCATCACTACCGTTTGCAATCCTAGCAGTAGCAATGTGGTCTCCTGACTTCCTTGGCCACCGTATCTTCCAAGAACTGAACTACCCTAGAAAGACTGAAAAAGTACTAATGGACGTGGATGACACAATGACTATGTGTTCTATCCGTCAGATGGTAGGTACTGCAGTGGGTGGTGGTAACATCACTTCATCTTGGGGTACTTACATGATCCCAGCAGCGATCGCGAAGCGCCCTATCCCTGGTGGTGCTATCCTTCTAGGTCTTCTAGTAATGATCATCGCAATCCTTGGTTTCCCAATGGACATCGCGGTATGGCCACCAGTAATGCGTGTTGCTCTTCTTGTAGGTGTATCTCTACCTCTACTTGAAGCGGGTATGCAAATGGTGAAAGACTCGAAAGATTCTCAAGCAGCAGGTATCTGTATCTTTGGTTCAGCAGTTGTTAACCCAGTTCTAGCTTGGGCACTAACGATGCTTCTAGACAACAACGGTCTAATTGGTGATAAAGAGCGTGCATCTCGCCTATCATTTGTAGACAAGATTGTGATCCCTGTAGGTGTACTTGTTATCTGTTTAGTCGCTATGCTTGCAGTAGGTATGCTAGAAGGACAATATGGCATTAAAGCTTGGCTATAATGGCATTCGTTCAAAAATTGTGTGGGTAGCGCTTGTCGCTACCCAATTTTTATTGAGTTTTTTTAGTATTTATTGATTTAGTTTAAGGTTTGCAAAATTTTTTTAGTGTAGCCTTGAATTGTGGTTGGGAAGAACCCACATTGTTAGCAGTGACAATATTTATAGTTTTATGAACCAAACTTTCTTATTTAAGACTATAAATATTGTTATTCATTAAGAGTGTACTGTTCTCCATTTGAAAGTGGAGATAGCTGGCTCAACGGCGAACCAGTACGTATTTTTTTCTACTACAAAGGTAGGTATGTCATGGCAGAGCAATTTGCTAAAGCTTGGGAAGGTTTTGCTGCAGGCGACTGGCAAAACGAAGTAAACGTTCGTGATTTCATTCAGAAGAACTACACTCCGTACGAAGGCGACGAATCTTTCCTAGTTTCTGAAGGTACTGAAGCGACTAACAAGCTTTGGGCTAAGGTAATGGAAGGTATCAAACAAGAGAACGCGACTCACGCTCCTGTTGATTTCGATACTTCAGTTATCTCTACCATCACTGCTCACGATGCAGGCTACATCGAAAAAGACCTAGAAACTATCGTAGGTCTACAAACTGAAGCTCCTCTTAAGCGTGCAATCATCCCTAACGGTGGTATCCGTATGGTTGAAGGTTCTTGCAAAGCTTACGATCGCGAGCTTGACCCACAAGTTAAGAAAATCTTCACAGAATACCGTAAAACGCACAACGCTGGCGTATTCGATATCTACACTCCAGATATCCTAGCATGTCGTAAATCAGGCGTTCTAACTGGTCTTCCAGATGCTTACGGCCGTGGTCGTATCATCGGTGACTACCGTCGTGTTGCTCTATACGGTATCGACCGTCTAATGCAAGACAAGCTAGCTCAATTCAAGTCTCTACAAGAGCGTTTTGAGAACGGTGAAGATCTACAGATGACTATGCAGCTTCGCGAAGAGATCGCTGAGCAGCACCGTGCACTTGGTCAAATGAAAGTTATGGCTGCGAAATACGGCTGTGACATCTCTCGTCCAGCTGAAACTGCACAAGAAGCAATCCAATGGACTTACTTCGGTTACCTAGCAGCTGTTAAATCTCAAAACGGCGCAGCTATGTCTCTAGGTCGTACTTCTACTTTCCTAGATATCTACATCGAGCGTGATATCGCTGAAGGTAAGATCACTGAAGTTGACGCACAGGAAATGATCGACCACTTCGTAATGAAACTACGTATGGTTCGTTTCCTACGTACTCCTGAGTACGATGACCTATTCTCTGGCGACCCAATCTGGGCAACAGAGTCTATGGGTGGTATGGGTCTTGACGGTCGTACGCTAGTTACGCGTTCAAACTTCCGTTTCCTAAACTCTCTATACACAATGGGTCCTTCTCCAGAGCCAAACATCACTGTTCTTTGGTCTGAGCAACTACCTGAAGGCTTCAAGAAGTTCTGTGCGAAAGTATCTATCGATACTTCATCAATCCAGTACGAGAACGATGACCTAATGCGTCCAGACTTCGAGTCTGATGACTACGCAATCGCATGTTGTGTATCTCCAATGATCATTGGTAAACACATGCAGTTCTTCGGCGCTCGCGCTAACCTAGCTAAGACTCTTCTATACGTTATCAACGGCGGTGTGGATGAGAAACTGAAGATCCAAGTTGGTCCTCAAATGCCTAAGATCACTGACGAAGTTCTAGACTTCGACGATGTATGGGGCAAACTAGACCATTTCATGGATTGGCTAGCTAAGCAGTACGTGACTGCACTAAACAGCATCCACTTCATGCACGACAAGTACAGCTACGAAGCTGCACTAATGGCTCTACATGACCGTGACGTTCGTCGTACTATGGCTTGTGGTATCGCTGGTCTATCTGTTGCAGCTGACTCACTATCTGCAATCAAATTCGCGAAAGTTAAACCAGTTCGTGACGAAGATGGCGTAGCAATCGACTTCGAAATCGAAGGCGACTACCCTAAATTCGGTAACAACGATGCTCGCGTAGATGACATCGCTTGTGAACTTGTTGAAGTATTCATGAACAAGATTCGTCAGCTTAAGACTTACCGTGACGCAATCCCTACTCAGTCTATCCTAACTATCACTTCAAACGTGGTATACGGTAAGAAGACTGGTAACACGCCTGACGGTCGTCGCGCAGGTGCTCCTTTCGCACCAGGTGCTAACCCAATGCACGGCCGTGACGAAAAAGGTGCTGTAGCATCTCTAACGTCTGTAGGTAAACTACCGTTTGCTCACGCTAAAGATGGTATCTCTTACACGTTCTCTATCGTACCTAACGCTCTAGGTAAAGATGAAGGTTCACAACGTGCTAACCTTGCTGGCCTAATGGATGGTTACTTCCACCACGAAGCTGGCGTTGAAGGTGGTCAACACCTAAACGTGAACGTTCTTAACCGCGAAACTCTAGAAGACGCTGTTAAGCACCCAGAGAAATACCCTCAGCTAACAATCCGTGTATCTGGTTACGCTGTACGCTTCAACTCTCTAACTGCAGAGCAACAAGCTGACGTAATCGCACGTACATTCACTGAGTCTCTATAAGACTGATTGAATTAGCACTTTGAGTGATAGAACAGAGGCCGATGCTGTAAAGCGTCGGCCTTTTTTTGTGTCTTGAACTAAAGTTGTGACATTGCCTAAGATTTTGTTCTCGATCTTCCGTATGATGCGCAAAAAGCTTGCAAACATCATATATGAAACTTAGTAAATTAATCGTCCTTGCCTTGGTGTCTCCAGCGGCACTTGCAACCACAAAATCCACAGTCTCTTTCACTTTAGATAACGATGGCATCTTCGGCGTAGACCAAGATTACACCAACGGTATTTTCCTTTCTTACGCAACCGACAAATTGCGTGAAGACTCCGAGTGGAAATGGTTTACCTTAAACGGCAACGGCCAAAGCAACGTAGATAAAATTGAGTTGGTACTGGGCCACAAGATGTACACACCTAGTGACATTGAAGCCGACTACCCTCTTGTTAATGACCGCCCTTATGCCGGCTACCTTCATACCGAAATCAACTACATCTCACTGACGCCAGACCAAGCAGTACGTTACAACTTCACCATCGGTGCGACTGGTGAGAGCTCGCTGTCAGAAAAAGCACAGGAATTGGTTCATAGCATTACGGGTTCAACCGATCCTCAAGGCTGGGACTACCAAATTGATGATGAGATTGCATTCAGCGTTGGTTACCGTGCATTCAACAAACTGATGCGCAGTGAAGGTGAAAGCACACAGTGGGAAATCACCAACGTAAACGACATTAATGCGGGTAATTTCCGTAGTGACGTTTCACAAGGCGTGATGTTCCGTTGGGGTACCAACTTAGCAAACAGTATTGGCGCGGCCAACATCAGCGTCGAGAGTCCATTCCACGCGAGTATGCTGGCTAAAAGCACTTCGAGTTGGTTCTTGTTTACCGGATTCGAGGGGCGTTATCGCTTTAACGACATCACTATCGAAGGCGATCGTTCTGGTCTTCCTGAACCATCAGACCAATACGATGTGACGCTACAAAACTGGCAAGCAAGTGCGGTTGCCGGTGCAACATGGTACAACCAAAATTATGGCGCAAGCTTAACCTTCACGATGAAAACACCGGATTATAAAGAAGCACAAACCGATGTTTACGGCACAGGATCTCTTTCTTTATTCGCCTTCTTCTAATTAAATGCCCCTATGCGGCGTGTGAGTTTTCATTCGCCGCTTTCTTTGCTCACTATCTCACCAACGAAAGCCCTCTTAGACTGTTTTAACCCTGCAATTTGTAATAAAATAACGGTCAGAATTTATTAAAAAATGAGAGCAAAAGATGTCAACAACTGGTCGTATTCACTCATTTGAGTCATGTGGTACCGTAGACGGACCTGGTATCCGTTTTATCGTCTTCTTGCAAGGTTGCCTAATGCGTTGTAAGTATTGCCATAACCGCGATACGTGGGACACGCATGATGGCAAAGAAGTTACGGTTGAAGAGATTATTGCAGAAGCAAAAACTTACCGTCACTTCATGAATGCATCTGGCGGTGGTGTAACCTGTTCTGGCGGCGAAGCGATGCTTCAACCTGAGTTCGTTCGTGACTTCTTCCGCGCTGCTCAAGCGGAAGGCATTCACACTTGCCTAGACACCAATGGCTACATCCGTAAACACACTGACGTGATCGATGAAGTGTTGGATGCGACTGACCTAGTCATGCTTGACTTAAAACACATGAAAGACGAAATCCACCAAGACTTCATTGGTGTGTCTAACCGTCGTGTTTTAGACTTTGCTCGTTACCTGCATAAGATTGGTCAAAAGACTTGGATTCGTTACGTGGTAGTACCTGGTTACACTGATGAACCAGAAGCTGCACACATGCTTGGTGAGTTCATCAAAGATATGGACAACATCGAGAAGGTAGAGCTTCTTCCTTACCACAAACTTGGTGCACACAAGTGGGAAGCGCTGGGTCTTGAGTACCCGCTTGATGGCGTTAACCCTCCGTCAAAAGAGACAATGGACGAAATCCAATCGATCCTTTCTCAATACCACTCAAATGTGAAATACTAAGCCTCGCTAGGCTATTGAATATTTTGAAGATACCAGCAGCTCGCTGGTATTTTTTTGTCTACACATTGCCAATTACACCAAACAAACTACCACTTTCGATGCCCTGTTAAAGCCGTATCGGACGTATATCAAGGTAGTAAACAAGAAGAAAACTCGTAGGAATCAGAGTTGGGATAGTACACATGGGTTGGTTTAATTTTGTCTCGATCATCATTGTTGGTTGGGTTTTTATCGCTTATTGCTTGCCAGATTGGCGCAAAGTCGTATGGCCAAAGATGGCACAAGAGAAACCTTTCCAACATTTGGTCTTCGCCACACTCTTTCTGCTCTGTATTTTGTGGTCTGCGCAGGCTGGTGTGAAAGATGGTCTTCAGATTCACTTTCTTGCGTTAACAACACTGACCATGATGTATGGCTGGCGAATCGCGTTTCTACTTAGTATCCCAGCCATGCTCGTCAACCATTTGCTGCATGGTATTCCACTGTCTATGTTACCTTCAGCATGGGTGCTTTCTGCACTAGTGCCAATACTCATCAGCTACCTAATTTTTCTGCTCAGCTACCGTTGCCTTCCACGTAACATTTTTGTTTTCATTTTTGTGGCTGGGTTCTTCAATGGAGCACTCACCGGTAGCCTGCATTTACTCATCAACTCGTTTTATCACCTTTCTGTGGGTCACTACGACTGGCAAACTATCCAACACAATTACTTTGTTTTCGTTCCGCTACTCGCCTTCCCTGAAGGCCTACTCAATGGGATGTCTCTAGCCGTATTGACCGTATTCAAACCAGAATGGCTGCGAGTATTTTCAGACCGAGACTATATATACAATCACTACCATAAATAAGCTGTCATCACCCATTAACACGGTGTTTGTAAACTGGCTAAATTCGACAATTCTTGCCATTTTTCATATTAAATATGTGTTGAGATCATGTTTCACCTTCGTCCGAAACGTTAACCTAAGCACATTAAAAATGTATTAGATTATTTAGTGAGGTCATCATGGAAATGTCAAACGCTCAACGTTTGATCCTATCAAACCAGTACAACCTAATGTCTCAACTTGACCCTAACAATGCGGCAAAATACAAGCGTCTACAAACTATCGTAGAACGTGGCTATGAGTTGCAAATGCGTGAGTTGAACAAAGATTTTGGCTGCATCACTGAAACAGAATGTCGTGAAATTATCGATATCATGGAGATGTACCATGCTATGCAAGAATCCAACAAAATGCTGGATGATGAAGAGCGTAGCAAAATGGATCAGCGTCGTCTTCAGTTCCTTGGCTTCGACATCGCAACGGAAGCACAGCAAGTGCATTACGTGCGCTTCCTAGTGGATTCTGAAGGTCTTTACCCTCAATTTGATAAAGCAGACCACCACTTTAACAGCCAAATGCCAATGTTAGACAAATACCGTCGCATGTTAAAAACTTGGCGCAACTGCCCTCGTCAGTACCACCTATGTGCAAACGAGCTGGCACAAATCTTTAGTGCATAATTCAGCAAGTATTTGAAAAGGAGGGCAAAGGCTCTCCTTTTTCTTTTCCCCTGTCACAATTAACCTCATTCCTGTCAGCGCACTTTTGCCTATCTTTCCCCCTGCTTACGCACGAATCACTCATTCCCGTGATTCAAAGCCAAATATCTGATTTCTCAGCCTCCTATTCACAGCACAAATTTTTCTCTCTTCAAACAGTGATTCAAATGTCACTTTTGCAATAAATTCATAATTGTTAAGCAAAATTGGAAATCCCCGACTAGGCTTAGAATGAGAAAGGGAGTGATTGAAAGGTACCTATCCATCGTTCTCCGTTGCAGTGAAAAAGTGTCCATAAAGCAAAGTCTTTGGTGTTGTCTAGCTTGCATTCAGTACAAACCAAACGAGATAACAGGACGTATAAGTTCATACAACGAAGGGCATATCAAGGATGGATAAGCCTGCGTCAACGTTCGTCGGTAGACTGACTAGTTAAAGGGGAAAGCGACATGAGTATTTTCGACCACTATCAATCAAGATATGAAGCTGCAAAAGATGAAGAGATGTCGTTACAGGAGTTTTTGGCCCTGTGTAAGGATGACAAAAGCGCTTATGCCAACGCGGCAGAACGATTGCTGATGGCTATCGGAGAGCCAGAAGTCATTGATACTGCTCAAGACCCAAGATTGAGCCGCATCTTCTCAAACCGAGTTATCTCTCGTTATGAAACCTTCAAAGACTTCTATGGTATGGAAGATGCTATCGAACAGATTGTTTCTTATCTCAAGCATGCTGCGCAAGGTTTGGAAGAGCGCAAACAAATTCTGTACTTACTCGGCCCTGTGGGTGGTGGTAAATCATCGCTTGCCGAGAAGCTAAAAGCATTGATGGAAAAAATGCCCGTTTATGTATTGAGCGCAAACGGTGAACGAAGCCCAGTAAATGACCATCCATTCTGTCTGTTCAATCCGACAGAAGATGGCGAGATCTTGAAGAAAGAGTACGGTATTGAGCATCGCTACCTACGTTCAATCATGTCACCTTGGGCAGCGAAGCGTCTGCACGAATTCGGTGGTGATATTACCAAATTTAAAGTGCTGAAAGTTCGTCCATCTATCTTGGATCAAGTCGGTATCGCGAAAACTGAGCCAGGTGATGAAAACAACCAAGATATTTCATCGCTGGTTGGTAAAGTCGATATCCGCCAACTCGAACATTTCTCACAAGACGACCCAGATGCCTACAGCTACTCTGGTGCATTGTGTAAAGCGAACCAAGGTCTGATGGAATTCGTTGAGATGTTTAAAGCGCCAATCAAGGTGCTACACCCACTCTTAACGGCAACTCAAGAAGGTAACTTTAACGGTACTGAAGGTCTATCGGCGATTCCATTCGACGGTATGATTCTGGCTCACTCGAACGAATCCGAGTGGCAAACCTTCCGTAACAACAAGAACAACGAAGCGTTCTTGGACCGTGTATACATCGTGAAAGTCCCATACTGTTTGCGCGTATCGGAAGAAGTGAAGATTTACCAGAAACTGCTTGAAAACAGTGAGCTGTCTAAAGCGCCTTGTTCACCAAGCACACTCGAAACTCTGGCTCAATTCAGTATTCTTTCACGACTCAAAGAGCCTGAAAACTCGTCCATTTTCTCGAAGATGCGAGTGTATGACGGTGAAACCCTGAAAGACACCGATCCGAAAGCGAAGAGTTACCAAGAGTACCGTGATTACGCTGGCGTTGATGAAGGCATGAACGGCCTATCAACCCGTTTCGCATTCAAGATCCTGTCTCGCGTATTCAACTTCGACCAAACCGAAGTGGCTGCAAACCCAGTTCACCTGTTCTATGTGATTGAACAGCAAGTGGAACGTGAACAGTTCCCTTCTGAAGTGGCAGAAAAATACCTTGAGTTCTTGAAAGGTTACCTAGTGCCTCGTTATGTCGAGTTCATTGGTAAAGAAGTTCAGACTGCTTACCTAGAGTCTTACTCTGAGTACGGTCAAAACATCTTCGACCGCTACGTCACATACGCAGACTTCTGGATTCAAGACCAAGAGTATCGTGACCCAGAAACAGGCCAACTGTTCGACCGCGCTTCTCTCAACGCTGAGCTAGAGAAGATCGAGAAAACAGCAGGCATCTCTAACCCGAAAGATTTCCGAAACGAAATCGTCAACTTTGTGCTTCGTGCGAAAGCCAATAACAATGGTCAGAACCCAGTTTGGACCAGCTACGAAAAACTGCGCACGGTAATCGAGAAGAAAATGTTCTCCAATACCGAAGAGCTACTTCCGGTTATCTCGTTCAATGCGAAAACCTCTTCTGAGGATCAGAAGAAACACGACGACTTTGTCGCTCGCATGATGGAAAAAGGCTATACCGAGAAACAGGTTCGCCTACTTTCTGAGTGGTACCTACGAGTACGTAAGTCATCCTAACCAGTTTGAGTTAGGTCGCTTGTGAAACATGAAGAGGGCTATTTCATGGCGCAATTTATAGACCGAAGGCTCAATGGCAAAAACAAGAGCGCTGTTAATCGACAGCGCTTCTTGAAACGTCATAAAGAGCAGATTAAAGAGTCGGTAGCTGACGCAGTGAATCGACGCTCAATCACGAACACGGAAACGGGCGAAGACGTCGCTATACCGCACAAAGACATCAACGAACCTATGTTTCATCAGGGTAAAGGAGGCGTGCGTGACCGCGTGCATCCTGGTAACGACCAATTTATCACTGGTGACAAGATCGAACGCCCGAAAGGTGGCGGCCAAGGCGGCGGTGCTGGTGAAGGCAATGCCAGCCCTGACGGTGAAGGCCAAGACGAGTTCGTTTTCCAAATATCAAAAGATGAGTACCTCGATATCTTGTTTGAAGATTTAGAGCTGCCGAATCTTGAGAAGAACCAAATTGCCAAAATCACAGAATGGAAAACCCACCGTGCGGGTTATCAAACCGCGGGTATCCCATCTAACATTGCTGTCGTTCGTTCGCTACAACAATCTTTGGCACGACGCACCGCAATGACAGCAGGTAAGAAACGTCTTCTAAACGAGTTAGAGGATGAACTTACTCGCATCAAAAACATCGAGCCCGCTCAACAGCTCGAAGAAAATCGTCTGAAGAAGGAAATAGAAGAGCTACGCAAGAAAATCGAAAGCGTGCCCTTCATTGATACTTTCGATTTACGTTTCAAGAACTATGAGAAGCGCCCAGTGCCTTCAAGCCAAGCGGTTATGTTTTGTCTGATGGATGTATCTGGTTCTATGGACCAAGCCACCAAAGACATTGCAAAACGCTTCTATGTACTGCTTTATCTGTTCTTAACGCGTACTTACGAGAACGTGGAAGTGGTCTTCATTCGTCACCATACCCAAGCGAAAGAAGTGGATGAACATGAGTTCTTCTATTCGCAAGAAACGGGCGGCACGATTGTTTCGAGCGCACTGAAGTTGATGAACGAAATCGTTCAAGACCGTTACCCTGTGGGTCAATGGAACATATACGCTGCACAGGCATCCGATGGTGATAACTGGGCTGACGACTCACCTCGCTGTCGTGAGTTACTCGTCAATAAGCTACTGCCTAACTGCCAGTACTATTCATACATTGAGATCACGCGTCGCTCACACCAAACATTGTGGCACGAGTATGAGAAACTGAGCGAATCGTTTCCAAACTTCGCCATGAAAAACATCCGCTCCGTGGAGGATATCTTCCCAGTCTTCCGTGAACTATTCCAAAAAGAAACGGCGTAAGGAGGCTAGCGATGAATACCGCAACGACAAACCTTTCGGGGGAAGCCTCGAAGAAGCGCAGAGAAAATATGCTTCCAGATGGTCCAGATTGGACATTCGAATTGCTGGAGCGTTACCACAAAGAAATCAAGCGTGTGGCGGAGCATTATCGTCTCGACACCTACCCTAACCAAATTGAGGTCATCACCTCAGAACAAATGATGGATGCATACTCAAGCATCGGTATGCCCATCAACTACAACCACTGGTCATTTGGTAAAAAGTTCATCCAAACGGAGCAGAACTATAAGCATGGTCAAATGGGCTTGGCTTACGAAATCGTGATCAACTCAAACCCATGTATCGCTTACTTGATGGAAGAGAACACCATCACCATGCAAGCGCTGGTTATTGCTCACGCTTGTTATGGACACAACTCGTTCTTCAAAGGTAATTACCTGTTCCAAACGTGGACTGATGCTAGCTCAATCATTGACTATCTCTTGTTTGCGAAAAACTACATTGCTGAGTGTGAGGAGCGCTATGGCGTACATGAAGTCGAACAACTACTCGATTCTTGCCATGCCCTAATGAACTTCGGTGTGGACCGTTACAAGCGCCCTGAGAAGATTTCCATTAATGAGGAGAAAGCGCGTCAAGAAGAACGTGAAGCTTACCTGCAATCGCAAGTGAACGAACTATGGCGAACCGTTCCACAATCGAAAACCAAAGAAGAAGATATCAAAGTGCGCTTCCCGAGCGAGCCACAAGAGAACCTGCTCTACTTCTTTGAAAAACACGCGCCACTGCTTGAACCTTGGCAGCGCGAGATTGTGCGTATCGTGCGTAAGGTAAGCCAATACTTCTATCCACAGAAGCAGACTCAAGTCATGAACGAAGGCTGGGCAACCTTCTGGCACTACACCATCCTTAATCACCTTTACGATGAAGGGTTAGTGTCTGAGAAATTCATTCTCGAGTTTCTTCACAGCCACACAAGCGTGGTTGCACAACCGCCTTACAACAGCCCTTACTTTAGCGGCATTAACCCGTATGCGCTTGGCTTTGCGATGTTCCGCGATATCAAACGTATCTGTGAAGAGCCAACCGATGAGGATAAAGAGTGGTTCCCTGAGTTAGCAGGAACAGACTGGCTAGATGCGGTTCACTTTGCCATGCATAACTTCAAAGACGAGAGCTTTATTAGCCAATACTTGTCACCGAAGCTAATGCGTGATTTCAAGTTGTTTGCCATCAACGATGATGATCGTAAGAACTTCGTCGAAGTAGCTGCGATTCATGATGAGATGGGTTACCGACGCATTCGTGAAACTTTAGCAGCGCAATATAACTTGGCAAATCTAGAGCCGAACATTCAAGTCTTTAACGTGGATGTGCGAGGCGATCGTTCGTTAACGCTTCAGTATGTTCCTCATAATCGCATCCCTTTGGATAACAGTTATGAAGAAGTCTTGAAACACGTTTACCGCCTATGGGGCTTTGATGTGATTCTTGAAGAAGTGAAAGACACCGGACACAGAGAAATTCTCTCAACCTGTCCGAAACGTAATCAGTACGACACCAATATCTAACCGATACAGCGTCCGAGCTATCGTAGATACAAAAAGGCTCCTCAATGAGGAGCCTTTCTAATTCTAAAATCAATACTCACTTATTGTGCTTGGCTAGCGACAATGGCTCGTACTGCTTCTAAATCTTCTGGTGTATCCACACCTGCTGCTGGCGCTTCTTTTGCCACTTCAACATGAATTTTTTCACCGTACCAAAGCACACGAAGTTGCTCTAGACACTCGATTTGCTCAAGTGCGCTTGGCTGCCAATTCACATAAGTATTGATGAAGCCAGCACGGTAAGCGTAGATGCCGATGTGACGCATCAATGGATTCGCGACGGTTTTGTCTTGCTTGGCAAAGTTGTCACGATCCCAAGGAATCGTTGCACGACTAAAGTACATGGCATAACCACGCTCGTCCGCGACCACTTTCACCGCATTCGGGTTAAAGACTTCCTCTTCCGATTCAATCTCAACCGCAAGTGTTGCCATTGGCGCATCGCAACCTGCTAGGTTGTCAGCGACTTGGCGAATAATAGACGGCGGAATCAATGGTTCATCACCCTGAACGTTCACCACGATGTGGTCTGCAGGGATTGCCATTTTTTCTACCACTTCTGCTAGTCGCTCAGTGCCAGACTCGTGGTTTGGCGAGGTCATACAAACCTTGCCACCAAACTGCTCTGCCGCCGCCGATACGCGCTCATCGTCAGTTGCGATAATCACATCTTCAGCGCCCGCTTGTAAAGCTTGCTCATAAACCCATTGGATCATTGGTTTACCACCAATGTCTGCCAACGGTTTACCCGGTAAGCGGCTTGACGCGTAACGCGCAGGAATGACAACCGTAAAAGACATTAGCGTCCCTCGTCCATGCTCATGGCTCGTGCTTCTGGCTCAAGCAGAACAGGAATACCCTCTTTGATTGGGTAAGCAAGGCGATCCAGTTTGCAGATCAACTCTTGATTATCTTTATCGTACGTCAGCTTACCTTTGCACACAGGGCAAGCTACAATCTCAAGCAGACGGTGATCCATAAGTCGCTTTAACCTCTTTTATTCGATTTAAAATTCGCTCTGCGTCGTTTGATTCAAACTGAGCAGAAACGGGCAGATACCACCAATTGTCTTGCGCATAACTGTCGCATTTGACGGCATCCTTTTCTGTCATAATCACATTCGCCCCTTGTTGAGCCAATGCGTGTAATTCTTGCTGGTCAAAGTCTTGATGATCGGCAAAGCCTTTCGTCACTTTGACATCCGCATTCATTGCGTTAAGTGTATTAAAAAATCGTGGTGGATGCCCAATCCCCGCAAACGCAACGAGATCACGTAATTCACGGACCTCGACTTGTTGTTTTGTCTTCAGGTTGATAGCCTTTGATGGCGCTAAAGACATTGGCATTTCGCCACGCTGAGCTTGACCACCATTAGTGATGATAAAGTCGACTTCAGCAAGACGCTCTACCCCTTCACGTAGCGGGCCAAGTGGAATAAGGCTTTCATTGCCAAAGCGGCGATTACCATCAACGATAACAAACTCGATATCTCGCTCTAAAGCGTAATGCTGGAGGCCATCGTCAGTAATAATGATGTCAACGCCAGTTTCAAGCAATGCTTTCACCGCATTGGCACGAACCGGATCTACAGCGACAGGTGCACCAGTACGACGATAAATCAGTTTCGGCTCGTCTCCACAGTGTTTCGCTGGTGTATTGTCATCCAAAACGAGCGGATACTGCGGCGCTTTCGCCCCATAGCCACGAGACACAACGCCTGGTTTGTAACCAAGCTGCTGTAATTGCTCCACCAGCCACACAACAACCGGTGTTTTACCATTGCCCCCAGCCGTAATGTTACCCACCACGACTACAGGCACTGGCGCTTTGTAAGCTTGTTTTTTACCTGATTGATATTGTTGACGCTTAGATTTACTGATCGCACCAAACAACAAGCTCAGTGGCCACAAAAGCGGCCACAGCAGGTATTTGAGAGGATGGTTTTCGAACCAGATTTTTTCAACCACAGTTCTTAGGCACCAAATTGGATTCGATGAAGTTGAGCGTACGCGCCGTCTTTCTTAGCAATCAGCTCAGCGTGGTTACCACGTTCAACGATAGAGCCTTCATCTACCACTAGGATTTCATCTGCATTCTCGATAGTCGACAATCGGTGTGCAATCACCAATACCGTCTTATCTTTTTGCAGTTCATCCAACGCCGATTGAATAGCACGCTCAGATTCCGTATCCAGAGCTGATGTCGCTTCATCAAGAACCAAAACAGGGGCATCGCGAAGAAGTGCACGAGCAATGGCGACACGTTGACGTTGACCGCCAGATAAGCTCGCACCATTCTCACCAATCATCGTATCAAGGCCGTCTTCCATCTTGCTGACGAACTCAGTGACATGAGCAAGTTTAGCGGCACGTTCGATGTCTTCACGTGTGTATTGATCTTCTGTCGCGTAAGCAATGTTGTTTGCAATCGTATCGTTAAACAAATGCACGTTTTGCGATACAAGCGCGAACTGCTCACGTAAGTTTTTCAGTTCGTAAGCGCGAATATCGTGACCATCAAGCGTAATCGAACCGCTGCTCACGTCGTAGAAGCGATTGAATAAGTTCGCGATGGTACTCTTACCTGAGCCTGAGCGCCCAACAAGAGCAACTGTCTTGCCACGAGGAATATCAAAGCTCACGTTCTCAAGTGCTGGTTTCTCTGCACCTTCGTAGGTAAAGCTGACTTCTTTCACTGCAACATCACCATTTGCGCGCTCTACAGTAAACTTACCTTCGTTCTTCTCTGGCTCTAGATCTACTAGTGCGAACAAGGTTTGGCTTGCTGCCATACCACGTTGGAATTGTGACGTTACATTTGTCAGCGCTTTAAGTGGACGCATCAAACCAAACATTGCAGAGAACACAACGGTAAAAGTACCCGGCGTTAATTGATCTTTGATTGAGTCGATACTTGCTAGGTAAAGCACCACAACAATCGCAATAGACGCGATCATTTGAATGATTGGGTTTGCTGCCGCTTGAGCAGTCACCAACTTCATGCTTTGTTGACGCATTTGGTTGCTGACTTTTTCGAAGCGTTTGCCTTCTATATCTTGACCACCGTAGCTTAGTACGACTTTGTGACCTTTCAGCATTTGCTCAGCAGACGCTGTCACATGGCCCATCATCGTTTGCATGTTCTTCGAGATCTTACGGAATCGCTTAGAAACGATACCAATACCCCAAGCAACAACCGGAGCAACAGCAAATAGAACCAAAGAAAGCTGCCAGCTGTTGTAGAACATCAACACAAGAAGACCGATGATGCTCGCACCTTCACGTACAATGCTAACCAATGCTTGGCTTGTTGCGGCAGAGACTTGTTCTGAGTCGTAAGTAATACGGGATAGCAAGTTACCTGTTTTTTCTTTGTCAAAGTAAGACACAGGCATGTGCATAAAGTGGTTGAACACCATTCTACGAATTTGCATTACCACATTGCCGGATACCCAGCTTAAGCAGTAAGTGGAAACAAATCCGCTCACACCACGAATAAACATCATGGCGAAAACAATCAGTGGAAGCGTGCGTAGAAAATCAGATTCCGCATTACCAAAACCTTCATCAAGAAGCGGTTTTAGCAACGAAATCATATAGGTATCTGAAAGTGCATTAATGACTAACGCAATGACGGCAACGATAATGCCTGACTTATAAAGGCGAATAAATTGCCATAGACGCTTAAACGTCTGCCAGGTCGTTTCATCAGTATTTATCGACATAGAAGTGCTTTATTTTCTTACATTAAGACTCTTATTCTACTCCCTTACGCAGCATCTGCCTATACCAAGGCTCAATTGTCTCACTACGTTTGGTTTCAAAATGCCAATTGTCTTGATCTATGAACACCGACACTTGACCGCTTGCTCCCGTATCCAGCCAGTGTGCGTTTGCATTCTCATAAGCATGAATGACCTTGTCTGCAGGCATTCCCCACTGATTGGCTTTAGCTAAAGACGCGATGGCAAGTTGGGGAGAAACTGCTTTCACAAACTTAGGGTTGGATGAACTTTTGCTGCCATGATGAGGCACAAGCATCACATCACTCTCTAGCTTTTCGGGTTCACGAACTAATATCCACTCGCTGATGGCTTCGATGTCCCCTGTTAGAAGCAATTTAAAATCAGATTCTGCGTCGACGACTCGAATAACACACGAATGAGGATTGTAAGCACGATTTACCTGTTTAGGCGGCCACAACACTTCAAATTTAAGCGCCTGCCAAATCCATTGTTCTCCGGCAATACATGGTTGGTAATTAAAGTATTGCTGACTGCTGAATTTTGTTTTCGGAGAAAAATGTTCCTCTATGTAGCCTCGACCACCAGCATGGTCTGAGTCTGCGTGACTCACAATCAATACATCGATAGAACGAAAACCTCTGCGATGCAGCACTGGCGAAACAACCTGTTGAGCGATACTGCCAGTGTTCCACGCTTTCCCAGTATCATAAAGAAGAACCTCTCCCTCCTTCTCTATCAAAACGGCCAGACCATGCCCTACATCCAACACATCGATACGCCAACGTCCAGATTGACGTTCATGAAATAGAGCTGCGGAAACAATCACGAGCAGCAAAATAGCCATCACCCCTTCAGTTAGAAATCTCGCCCCGATGAAAGCGCAAGTTATTGCAATAACCAGTAACGTCATCTCAATACTCATGGAATACCAACTGCCTTCAGCGAACTGCAATGACCAACTAAGAGGCCAAAGCACCCAATCTAAACATTGCCACAATAGAGCAGCCACATAGTCAGACAAAGGAGTAGCAATGAGCGCGATAAACATCAAAGGAACGACAATGAAACCAAACCAAGGAATAAAAATGAGGTTATAAACGATGGAAGACAAACTGGTTCCTGAGAAAAACACACCACTGATGGGAACAATCAACATAGTAAGTACTAACTGTACTTTCAGTAGTGCTGTTAACTTAGCAATCCAATGGCCTTGAGCCTGTTGTACAACATTAACCGCAAGCAATACCGTGACAACAGAAAGGTAAGACAACCAAAAGCTTATATTTAGAGGCGCAAACGGCTCTAAGCAGAGCTGAATCGAAACCGCAAGTAGAAGCACACGCCATGGGCTCCAATAAACCAAGCTAAATTTCAGCAGCAAGTAAATTGCGCAGACAGAAAATGCACGAGTGGTAGGTAAAGAGAAGTTGGCTAACCATGCATAAGCAAGAGCAGTGACAAGTCCAAATAATGGCGGTAGGAAGGCGTAGTTAGGCAGCCCATACCTAATAGCAAAGCCGACACTCATTCCAAAGGCAAAAGCCATGCCTATGTGCAAACCGGATATCGAGACCAAATGCAGTAAGCCGCTGTCTCTCAGAGCCCCCCAATCGGATTGAGTAAGCAATGAGCGGTCACTAAAGGCGAGCGCACTGATCAAAGGAAAATGTTCAAGCTCTGGGATATGTTTATTTGTGGTCGCGATGATTTGCTGACGTATTGAAGTTTGTGTTCGGATCACCCACGTGGCATCAGAAATGACTACCGCCCTTGCAGCGATACCTTTTCCAGCGGCTTGTTTCTCTGCATCGTACCCAGCTTCATTCTTCAGGCCAAAAATGGGTTTGATCGTGACTTGAGTGGTGAATTCACTGTTAACAGTCAGAGGGAATGCGGTTATCAATCGGATTTTTGGTTTAAGAAAAGGTAACAGCTTTTGAGAATTCACCTGATTGATCTGCGCAATTCCTTCATATCCGTGACTTATTTGCGTAAAAGGGCTGTCAACTTTACCATTTATGGTAATATTCACCCCTGCTTGAAACAGGGCTTGTCTTTGATGCTCCATAACATTGCCGTGGATAATGACAACCATAAAGCCCCAAATTGCGCCTATGCTCAATAAGCCACGCCGTAATTTGATTATCGAGCCAATGGCAATTATTCCCAGCAGCAACCATCGCCAATCTGGCATCGTCGGCCACCATGCAGACGAGATAACGCTTGCTACAAATAACGCCAAGGTCAAACTTTTTTCTAAGAGAGTCATGTCGTCCTATGCCTAGAAAGCTGATTAAACGCTTCATGCCAGATCATGAAATGATCAAACGCCAAAAAGCACTGAAGGTCTTCGGCAACGTTTTATACAACCCAAATCTGTGGTGTTTAAATCGTCGCTCTGCATCTGGTGCTTTTGCTGTTGGTCTGTTTATGGCGTTTGTTCCGCTTCCGAGTCAGATGATCATGGCTGCAGGTCTTGCCATCATGCTTGGCGTAAACTTGCCTCTCTCTGTTGCCCTAGTTTGGATCAGTAACCCAATCACCATGCCAGTATTGTTTTACTTTGCGTACAAACTTGGCGCACTGGTGATGCATGTACCACCACAACCTTTCCACTTTGAGTTGTCGTGGGAATTCATCATGCAACAAATGAACACCATTGGACCTCCGTTCTTGTTAGGCTGCGCGATTTGTGGTGTTGCTTCGGCAATCATTGGCTACTTCGGTATTCGTGGGCTCTGGCGCTATTCAGTAGTAAGAAGCTGGCAAAAACGCAAAATACGATAAGTACTTATTGAAAAAATGGCAGGCTACAACGCGTTGATTGGAAAAGAGTTAACGTTTGAAATGAAAGAAAATGTAGCCAAGGTATGAAAAATACTGAGCCAGTACAGACTTAAAAATAAAGGACCGAAATTCGGTCCTTTATTTTTTGTGTTTCGTTTATTTGACGTGTTATTTCGAGCTCAAAACCGCAGCAGGATTCAGCTTCGCAGCTCTCGATGCCGGATACCAAGTCGCAAGCAAACTCAAAATAATCGCCGTGCTTGATACCAAAGCAACATCTGGCCAATTCAGTTGTGATGGCAGGAAGTCGACAAAGTAAATGTCCCCTGATAAGAACTGGTGCCCTATCAAGCTCTCTAAGGCTTTGATGATTGGTGTTAAGTTTAATGCGACAAACACACCCACGATACTGCCTGCAATGCTGCCGAATACACCTGAGAACACTCCCTGCCAAACGAAAATGCGCTTAATCAGCCCATCTTTCGCACCCATGGTTCGAAGAATCGCGATTTCTGCGGCGCGGTCTTTTACCGCCATCATTAGTGTCGAGACAATATTGAAGCTCGCTACACCAATCACTAGCACCATTACCAAGTACATAATGGTGCGGACTAACTGGATATCGCGATACAAGAAGCCAAACTGTTGTTGCCAGCTTTTTAGATACACATACACATCAATCAAATTACCTACTTCTCTCACAATCGAAGGGGCGTTCAGAACATCATCTGTTTTAAGAGAAATCCCGGTAACGCCATCACCCAAACGCGCATACGCTTGAGCATCCTTCAGTGGAACCAGAGCGAGCGAATGATCGATTTGACCATTTAGTGTTAAAAAGCCTGAGATCTTAACTCGGACACGCTTAGGTGCTTGAACTTTATTGGTGCTGCCTGTTTGTGGAATCATCAATGTAATGTAGTCACCCACATCGACGTTCAGTTCATTCGCGACACCACGCCCCAAAATCACTTGTTTTTGACCTGGATAGAAGTTTTGCCAAGCTTCTGGATCAATGAATTCAGACATGCTCGAGACGGCCTGTTCAAAAGCAGGGTCGACACCTCGAACTTCTATCGCTTTTAACTTAGTGCCTTTTTCGGCCAATCCCGTAAAGCGAACATAAGGCGCTGCCGCGACGACGTGTTCGTGGTTTAGCGCTTGATTCATGGTTTTGGTGTAATTGTGTAGCGGGCCATTCACCCCTTCCAATTCACCGTGCGGAATAACCGACAGCACGCGCGATTGCAACTCACGCTCAAAGCCATTCATAGCAGAAAGACCAATGATGATCACTGCGACGCCAACAGCAATACCGATGGTTGAAGAAAGTGAAATGAACGACACCATCTTGTTACGCTTTTTAGCGCGACTAAAACGGCCACCGATCATCAATGCTAAAGATGAAAACAAAATTAGCCCTCCGCAACCGCTGTTTCAGTGATAAAGCGATCCACCAGCAAGCCATCTTGCATATGCATTTGACGGTCCATTTTCGCCGCTAACTCGTTATCATGAGTCACGACCAAAAAGGCTATGTTCGACTCTTGGTTTAACTCACGCATCAAATCATAAATTGCCAGTGCCGTGTTGTGGTCGAGGTTACCCGTTGGTTCATCTGCTAATACCAGATCAGGTTTATTCACCAGTGCTCTTGCGATGGCAACACGTTGGCGCTCACCACCAGAAAGTTCAGATGGGCGGTGATCCATGCGATGACCTAAACCCACTTTTTCTAGTAATGCTTGTGCTGCTTCTTTCGCTTCAGAGACCTTTGTTCCGCCGATCAACAAAGGCATTGCCACGTTCTCTACCGCAGTGAAGTCAGCTAGCAAATGGTGGAACTGATACACAAAGCCAAGGTGTTTATTACGTAATGCGGCTTGCTTATTCGAGCTTAACGCGGACAAATCCTGACCTAGAAAATCGACCTCACCTTCGGTCGCATCATCCAATGCTCCAAGAATATGAAGTAACGTACTTTTACCTGAGCCTGATGAGCCAACAATTGAAACCAACTCCCCTTTGTCGATATCAAAACTCACGCCTTTCAGCACTTCAGTATCTAGCGAGCCTTCTCGGTAGACTTTACGAATATCACGACATTCTAATAGTTTATTCATAGCGAAGTGCCTCAGCAGGTTTAACAGAAGATGCTCGGTAAGACGGGTAAACAGTTGCAGCTAGACTCAGAGCAATCGCCAGCACTACCACTAATAAGATTTGGAATGAATCAATCACGATTGGCAGATGACCACCGAAGCTAAACAAGGCAACGCCTGCGGCTTCCAAAATCGCATTGAGGTTGAGCGATAAAGCCACACCGACAGCACCGCCAACAATCGCGCCAATCACACCGCTACTTGCGCCTTGCACCATGAAAATCGCCATCACTTGAGATTGCTTCATCCCTTGGGTTTTGAGAATCGCGACTTCTGATTGCTTCTCCATCACCACCATGATCAAAGCAGAGATAATGTTAAACGCCGCAACGCCAACAATCAGACCTAGCATCAAGCCCATCATGTTCTTTTCCATTTTTACCGCTTGGAAAAGCTCACCACGTTGCTCACGCCAATCACTCCATTTCCAATCGTCCGGCAATGGTTTATCTGCAAATTCAGTCACCATAAACGGATCAGAGAAATACACGCGCCAACCCGAGACGGTGTCTTTCGGCAAACGCATCAGCTTTGAAGCATCCGTCATGTTAACGATCATAAGCTGACCGTCGACATCAGAGCCGGTATTAAAAATGCCCGCAACAGTGAAGTTACGTTGACTTGGAATGCGGCCTAGAGGCGTAAATTGAGTGGCATTGGTCACCATCAAACGCACTTTGTCACCCATAGAAACTTTCAGGGAGCGCGCTAAGCTGTGACCAAGAAAAACTTTATACTCACCCGCTTTTAGTGACGATAAGCGGCCAGCAATAAGGTGATTAGAGATAGGATCGCCCAATTTAGGTTCGATACCAATTAGGTAGCCAGCCGTCAGCTGTGCAGAGCTTTGAATCACCGCTTCACCACGAACGATAGGTTCCGGTTTCGCGCTTGTCGACATATCTTGAATGAACTGAGGGGCATTTTCACTGATAGGTGTTTTACCATCATGTTGCGAAACGACCGCATGAGGAAGCACACCTAAAATACGTTCTTTAAGCTGGGCTTCAAAGCCATTCATAACGGAAAGTACGGTCACTAACGCCATCACACCGATCGTGATACCCGCTGTCGACATATAAGAAACAAATCGACTGAACCTATCTCCGGAGCGTCCCCGAAGATACCTCAAGCCGATAAACAGAGAGATAGGATGATACATATAAGGCAAACCAACTGGTTTTTTAATAATGGAGCTATTACTTAGCTAATTAATATTCGTTATCTTACCTTACTCTTACTATGAAGAAGACAAGATAATCGCCAAATTTGTCAACGACATGCAATAAGTCCCTATTTACAGCAAAAAGTTCAGCCAGAAAAACAGGTAAACTTGATAACTTAAACTGATTAGCGATAATCATTGCCCTATCCTACTCATTCTTCAATGAAATGAGAGCGCTCGTTGGCAGAAAAGGACCAAATTATGACAGAGCAAGAATACTTCACCGTACACCACAATCTGACGATCAACGTCGAAACGTTAGAGACGGGCTTTGCTCTGCCAGATGAAGAGACTTTTGTATCAGAAATCCCAGCGCCTTTCATTGTTGCGAGTGAATTCAGTCATCTCGATATGTTGGCTGATAACGCGAGACTAGAGCTGCAAAGCAAAGAGCTCAAACACGTCATCTATTTGCTGGATACACAGAACTCAAAATTAAACCTGCTACTGAGTTTTATGCTTTCTCAACAAGATGATGCCAAATTACGTTTTCAAACGACTCAATTCGGCGCTAGTCAGTTGAGCTATCGCAGTGATTCTGAAGTAGAAACGGGGAAACTGGTTCGCGTAAAACTCTTCTTAGATCATCCAGCTGCAGCAATTTACTGCTACGCTCAGATAGTAGAATGCGAATCTACCGAGCAAGGCTATGTGATCACACTCAAGTACAAATTACTTAGAGAAGCTGACCAAGATTTATTAATCAAAGCCGCGCTATACCAACAGCAAAAATTACTCCGTCAGCGCTCACTAGAGCGAGATAACAAATAATTACCATGACAAAAGCAACGATTCTCTCCGTCACGAATCCGTCTGAGCGTGGCGACAAAAAACAGCTTGGCAACCTACCTGGTGCCGCATTGCCAATGGCGATTGCAGAACTGGCTAAACAGCATTCAAGCCACTCTCTGCTTGTGGTTCCCGATCCGCAAATGGCGCTTAAGCTCCAAGCAGAAATAGAGCAGTTTACTGATCAATCGGTCAGCCTATTCCCTGATTGGGAAACACTGCCTTACGATAACTTCTCTCCGCACCAAGAAATCATCTCAGACCGTATTGCGCGTTTATATCAGCTACCAAACCAAGCCGGTGGCGTAACGATTGTGCCAGTAAGCACCGTATTACAACGCCAGTCTCCACGTGACTTCTTGTTGCAACACACCTTGATGGTAAAAACAGGCGATCAGTTCTCGCTAGAGAAGCTTCGCGTTCAACTTGAAAACTCAGGTTATCGCCATGTCGATCAAGTGTTTGGTCCTGGTGAGTACGCAAGCCGTGGTTCGATCCTTGATTTGTTCCCGATGGGCAGTTCGGATCCATACCGTATTGATTTCTTCGATGATGAGATCGACACGATCCGAACGTTCGATCCAGAGAACCAACGTTCTATCGAAGACATTCAGCAAATCCAGTTATTGCCAGCTCACGAATTCCCGACCACAAAAGCCGCTATTGAAGATTTTCGTACTCGTTGGCGCTCTCAGTTCGAAGCGCGACGCGAACCAGAATCGATTTACATGCAAGTCACCAAAGGCACGTGGCCAGCAGGTATCGAGTACTGGCAACCGCTGTTCTTCGATCATACAGAAACGTTATTTGACTATTTGCCTGAAGACTCGCAACTGATCATCGTCGGTGATATTGAAGCTGCGGTTGATACCTTCTTAAATGACGTCGACTACCGCTATGATCAAAAGAAAATCGATCCACTGCGTCCACTGTTAGCGCCACACGAATTGTGGCTCAAGAAAGACGAACTCTTTACCCAGTTTAAACAACTGCCACAAGCACAGTTAAGCTTAGAGAAAATCGTTAAGCGTGCAGGTCGCCAAAACCTTGCGGTGCAATCTCTTGCAGAGCTTGGCGTTCAACAGCAAAACAAAGAGCCACTAGCACGTTTACGTCAGTTCAGTGAGCAGTTCGTAGGCAAAATCGTCTTCTCAGTCGAGTCGGAAGGCCGCCGAGAAGCGCTAACCGAGCTTCTTCAAGGCATCAAAGTTCGTCCTGTCGTGCATGGTTCACTCTATCAAGCGCTCGATTCTGACGATCGCTTCAGCTTGATTCTCGGTGCAGCAGAACACGGTTTTATCCATGATGAGCTCAACTTTGCACTGATTTGCGAAAGCGACTTGTTGGGCGATCGCGTTATCCAACGCCGCCGTAAAGACAAGAAAACCGTTAACAGTGACACTGTTATTCGTCACCTAGCCGAACTTAAACCGGGTCAGCCTGTTGTCCATATCGATCACGGTATCGGCCGCTACATTGGCTTGCAAACGCTTGAAGCTGGTGGAATGAAAACAGAGTACGTGACTCTTGAGTATCAAAACGATGCCAAACTTTACGTGCCGGTGTCTTCATTAAACCTAATCAGTCGCTATTCAGGTGGCGCTGAAGACAGTGCGCCGCTGCATAAACTGGGTGGTGAAGCATGGGCAAAAGCTCGTCGTAAAGCCGCAGAGAAAGTGCGTGATGTTGCCGCTGAGCTGCTGGATGTTTACGCGAAACGAGAATTGAAACCGGGCTACAAGTTTGAATTAGACCGTGGTCAATACGCGACCTTCAAAGCGACTTTCCCGTTTGAAGAAACCGAAGACCAATCAATGGCCATCAATGCGGTTCTCTCCGATATGTGCCAAGCTAAAGCCATGGACCGCCTTGTGTGTGGCGATGTGGGCTTTGGTAAAACAGAAGTTGCGATGCGCGCGGCATTTGTTGCCACAGACAATAGTAAGCAAGTGGCGGTCTTGGTTCCGACGACCCTACTTGCACAACAGCACTTTGAAAACTTCCGTGACCGCTTTGCCAACTTGCCAATTCGCGTAGAAGTGCTTTCTCGCTTTAAATCGGCAAAAGAGCAAAAAGTGATTCTCCAAGATGTTGCCGATGGCAAAGTCGACATCGTCGTAGGCACCCACAAACTGCTCTCAAGCGACATTAAATTCAAAGACCTCGGCTTATTGATCGTCGATGAGGAACATCGCTTTGGTGTGCGCCAGAAAGAGAAAGTGAAAGCGATGCGTGCTGATGTCGACATCCTAACGCTTACCGCGACACCAATTCCGCGAACCTTGAACATGGCAATGAGTGGCATGCGCGACTTGTCGATCATCGCGACTCCGCCAGCACGCCGTTTGGCAATCAAAACGTTTGTGCGTCAACGTGAAGACTCAGTGGTTCGTGAAGCGGCATTGCGTGAAATCATGCGTGGTGGTCAGGTTTACTTCCTGCACAACCAAGTCGAAACCATCGAGAAAACCGCCGAAGATCTGCAAAAGCTCATCCCAGAAGCGCGTGTTACCGTAGCCCATGGCCAGATGCGTGAGCGCGAACTAGAACGCATCATGAATGACTTCTATCATCAGCGTTTTAACCTTTTGGTGTGTACCACCATCATAGAAACCGGTATCGACGTTCCGACCGCCAACACCATTATCATGGACCGAGCAGATAACCTCGGTCTTGCACAGCTGCACCAATTACGTGGCCGTGTTGGTCGTTCGCATCACCAGGCATACGCTTACTTGTTAACGCCACATCCTAAAGCGATCACAAAAGATGCCATCAAGCGTCTTGATGCGATTGCATCTCTAGAGGATCTGGGCGCAGGCTTCACCCTTGCAACCCACGACCTCGAAATTCGTGGGGCGGGTGAGCTATTAGGTGACGAACAAAGTGGTCAAATTCAATCGGTTGGTTTTACACTGTATATGGAGATGCTTGAACAAGCGGTTGAAGCATTGAAAGAAGGTAAAGAGCCATCGCTGGATGATCTACTTCGCGAGCAAACCGAAATCGAGATGCGTATTCCTGCCCTGCTACCGGATGATTACATTCCGGATGTGAACACGCGTTTATCGATGTACAAACGTATTGCAAGTGTGAGCGACAATGAGGGCTTATCCGAGCTTAAGGTTGAACTGATTGACCGATTCGGTCTGTTACCAGACGCAACGAAGAATCTCCTATCTGTCTCAGAGCTGAAAATTGGGGCAGGAAGTCTCAAAGCGAAGAAGATTGAGGCGCATGACAAGGGCGGATTCATTGAGTTTTACCCTGATGCTGACATAAACCCAGCGTATTTGGTTAAACTCCTGCAATCACAGCCGCAAAAATTTGCAATGGAAGGTCCAACTAAGTTCAAGTTTAGCGTACCATTAACGGACCGACGTAAACGCATTCAGTTTGTTCAAGACTTACTGAATGATTTTAAACAGAATTTATTACCAACGAGCTAATAGTCGAATGAGAATACTGATCCCATTATTGCTTCTTTGTGTCTCAATGCCATCTTGGGCTGCGCGTCAATTTGATATTGAAGTAATTATTTTCAAGCGAGCAGTCGACGCTGAAAGCACCAGTGAATCATGGCCAAATGAACTGCCTAAGATCGAAATGAGCAATGTCGGCAGTTTAGACAGCGAATCTTACCGCCGTTCAAAAGGCGTAACCTTGCTACCACGTTCTTCTTTCCGTTTGAACGCCCAAGAATCCGCATTAAATAATCATGCTGGTTTCAAAGTGCTTAAGCACGTGGCATGGCGTCAAGGTGACCGAGGTAAAGCAAGCGCGCCTATTTTCCGCATCGTTGGTGGTCGCGATTTCTCAGGCTCTTACAACGCTGATGGTAGCCCAATCGGTAGTAGCTCTTCGCTAACAAGCGATGGTTACAGCGAAGAGAATGTGAGCGGTCCACTTTATGAGCTCGACGGCAAGCTACAAATTTACGTTCAGCACTACTTGTTCGCTGAAACGACCATGGATTTACGTGAACCGAGCGTTCGTGAAATCCACATCGAATCACAGCCATCAGATCAACTGACCAATGAGTTGGGTGAAGTAGACGGTAATGTACAAGTCGGTAACTTGGCAGAAGTGTCACCAACAGTGACCGAAGAGAAGTTCTTGAAGAGCTTCCGAATGGATCAAAAACGCCGTATGCGCAGTAGTGAAACGCACTACTTAGACAACCCACTGATGGGGATGATCATTCAAGTTCGTCGCGTTCAATAAGTCACGAATTAAACAGAAAAGCGCAGCACTGGCTGCGCTTTGTTTTATCTAGAATCTCACATGGAAGTTGTATCGATTCATGGCACCAGATTTTGAAATCATAACACCACGCTTAGCGCTCAAACTGATTCCATCAGAGCAAGCACAGTCATTGCAACGTTTACTCGTCGAATCCCCTTCCCTACATCAATGGTTAGATTGGTGTAACGAGGACGTCTCTCTAAAAGATGCTCAAGATTTTCTATTGGCAACCCGCTTAAACTGGGTAAAAACCGAGGCTTTTGGCTTTGGGGTTTATGAACGAGAACACAACAGCCTTGTGGGAATGGCCGCTGTGAATGAGCTTTACCACACCTTCAACATGGCGAGCATTGGTTATTGGATTGCTGATCGCTATCAGCGCAATGGTTATGCTCACGAGGCGATTAGAGCACTGGCAGAGTTCTGCTTTGCAAAACTGAATTTAACGCGTGTAGAGATCGTCTGCGATTTAGACAACACAGCAAGTCAGGCGTTGATTGAGTCGGTTGGAGCCCAAAAAGAAACCATTGCGAGAAATCGCTTTATCTTTCACGGAAAACCAAAAGACGGCGTGGTGTATTCGCTGCTTCCTAGCGACTTAGAATAGAAAAAACCACCGACATACGGTGGCTTTTGTTTTATTTATCATTGAGCTCTTTCATCGAACACTCGACACAGAACTCAATCTTCAAATTAGTGCAGCTTCAAGTTTGGACGCAGTACGCGGTTGATACGGCCAACCAACATCATCAAGCCAGTCTTAATCACACCGTGCAGCGCCATTTGGTGCATGCGGTATAGCGAGATGTAAACCACGCGAGCAATACGACCTTCAACCATCATGGAGCCTTTAGTTAGGTTACCCATCAAGCTACCTACTGTAGAGAAGCGGCTTAGAGAAACCAAAGAACCGTGGTCTTTGTATTCGTACTCTTTTAGTTCACGGCCGTTAAGCTTAGCAACGATGTTAGTGAACGCTTGGCTCGCCATTTGGTGTGCAGCTTGAGCACGTGGCGGTACAAATGAACCATCTGGTTGAGTACATTGAGCCAAATCACCGATAACAAAGATGTCGTCATCACGAGTGGTTTGTAGCGTGTTTTTCACAACAAGTTGGTTGATACGGTTCGTTTCTAGACCTGCGATGTCTTTGATGAAATCTGGAGCCTTGATGCCCGCAGCCCATACCATGATTTGAGCAGGGATCTTCTCGCCGTCTTTCGTTGTCAGACCATCTTTATCTGCTTGTGTCACCATCGTCGCTGTGCGTACGTTTACACCCAGCTTAACCAACTCTTGGTGTGCAGCAGAAGAGATACGTGGTGGAAGTGCAGGAAGAATGCGCTCACCCGCTTCAACAAGGTTTACGTTTAGCTTGCTAGAATCTAGGTCGCCAAAACCGTATGTACGTAACTCTTTCACCGCGTTGTGAAGCTCAGCAGATAGCTCAACACCAGTTGCACCCGCACCAACAATCGCGATATCGACTGTGCCGTTACCGTTTTTCGCGTGTAGCTTTAAGAACTCGTTGTTCATTTCACTACGGAAACGGTGTGCTTGTTCTGGGCTATCTAGGAAGATACAGTTGTCACGAACACCAGGAGTGTTGAAATCGTTAGATGTAGAACCAATGGCCATCACTAGAATGTCGTACTCTAGTTCGCGGCTTGGCATAAGCAGTTCGCCGTGATCGTCTTTAAGCTCACTAAGAATGATCACTTTACGCTCACGGTCGATGTCTTGAAGGCTGCCCATTTGGAAGTCAAAGCTGTGGTTTTTCGCATGAGCACGGTAACTCAGTGCATCCACACCTTCATCCAATGAACCTGTTGCTACTTCGTGCAATAGCGGTTTCCACAAGTGGCTCGCTTTACGGTCTACCAGTGTAATTTGCGCACGGTTCTTACGACCCAGAGTGCGGCCCAGTTTGGTTGCCAACTCAAGGCCACCAGCACCGCCGCCTACAACGATAATGCGTGTCACAATGTTATCCTCTACAAAAATGAATATATGGGTTCAGCCGATGCTGACTCACAGTAATCTGCGGTCATACATCCAACCGATGAATTCTTTGGTCTCTAGAGGTGAGCTCACTTTTGGATAAACACCGATACCATCTTATTTTTTGCTTATTCTTATTAGCTTATTGATGTGCATCGGTTTCTTGATCTGAAATACACGATCTCAGACAAAAAATGGGCAAGTTTCTTACTCGCTCTCAATTTTTTTTGATATTTATCAAATTATTTTTACTGAGTTCATTATATAGGGCAATCTTTTGATGGCAACAAAAATCCTTACTCGAGATACGGATTGGCTAATTTTCGTCTGTTTGACGGTAACGTTTTCGTGCCACAAAAGGTTAAATCGATAAATCAAGCCGATAAATCGATACAAAATGTAAAATCTTGAGGAATCAGTGCAGCTCGTTTGAGCACCAGTAGAAACAAAAACAGCACTTCGAAAAGTGCTGTTTAAACAAAATAAGTTTGTTCGCTCTAAGACAAGTTAGGCGTTTTTGAATGCCTTCATCGCTTGCAGATGATGAGAGATCTTCTTGAACTTATGAGTTTGGGTTTCATCCCAAATGATTTCGTAGTGTTTATCCAGTTCTGCTGCGGTTTTTGAGTTGTCGTGGATTTCATCTTCTTTCGACAAAATCACCAAACAGCGCTCTTTGTTTTTCGCACGGAATTGCTCCACACATTTGGTCGCAATATCTTCGTACTCTTCAGGACGGTCAATACGCCCTGCCATCGTCTTCTCTGGATGCAAGTTCGGGTTGAACATCACTTGCTTAATGCCGCAAAGAAAACCGATTCGCTCTGACCAGTATGCGCCAAGGCCAACACCACAAATCAGTGGGTTTGGATCGTCCGCTTGGTCAATGACCTTAGACACTTCTTTCAATAAGTGCTGCATGTCATGCTTAGGATGAAGTGTGCTGTAGTTGATGAAACGAACGTCATCATCGATGAATTGCAATTGAAGAACTTTTTCGTGGTTACCCGGGCTTGTACTATCAAAGCCGTGCAAGTAAATAATCATGTGTACCTCTCCCTGTGACTTGCTGGTACTTCACTTTAAACTACCACTATTTCTTTATGGTTAAAGAGGAAAAAGTCATGAGTTATCAAAACAGTGATCTTCCATACATAATAAGTCTTTAAACTCACGAGCACTGTCTAAGTATTGTTCATCATCCCACAATTTGTAGGCCAATAAATACCAAAGCATCGCCATCATTTGAGTTCTTGGCATCCACGCTCTCACGCCTTCCAACCATAAAGCGACGTCTTCAATGCCACGAATCTGGCAATACTGTTCTACACCCCGTTCAATAGGCACATCGGCGAGTTGCAGAATCAGCGTCAAGTCGAGCCTTGGATCCGCTAAGCCAGCGTACTCCCAATCGATCACTTTTACGCCCTCTTCGCCACGAACTAAGTTGTAACAGCCAAGATCAAAATGGCACAGTGCTGCAGGGACTTGCGCCACACTTGGCTCAGAACGCCACTTTTGATAAAGCGCTTCGTACTCAGTGCCGACGTACTGGCCAGCCAGTTCCAACCAATAATGATCGATGCGCGAAAGATACGAGAACGGAACTAAAGGAACCGCCGTTGCAGGATATTCATGAACCCTAGCCGCAATCGGTAATAGCTCTTCAATATCAATACCTGGCTTCGTCAGCGTTTCACCCGCCACCCACTCCACTAACAAACCTTGCTCATGTACAAAGACGGGCTTTGGCCCTAGGTTGAGAGGGGCAATCGCATTGAGTACTTGATATTCGTTGTGACGAGAAATAGCAAAGGCCTTGCACACGTTACTGGTCGGTCGCCAGACGTAAGCAAGACCTTCTGAGGATTCCAACCGCCAGCAGCGATTGGTAAGCCCGCCGGTGACGGTTTGAACCTTCACCGGCGGTGATGCAAAGAAGCCATCAAGCGCATTTAAACTCGGGTCTAATTGTTTCGCTTGTTGCCAAGAAAACCACGCCATGAACGACTTCTCCACTTAGGTCATAAGACCAAACCGAATCAATTAAAGACCAAATAGGCTCTTAGATTGTTCTTTACGGATTTCCGTTTCATCCGCCCATTCGATCAGACCCGTTTCTAGGTCCATTAGGCGCATAGTCATTTTGTAGTAAACGTCTTTGTCGCTGCCTGCGTTTTTCACGATGCTAGAAAGGTTACCGTAAAGCATGTATTGCGCACCGACCATTTTACCGAATTGGATTGCCGTGCTTTGGTTTACTAGCTCATCAGTGTTTTGGAAGTTAAGTTGCTCACGAACAGACTCAACACGATCCATGTCTACGAAACGGAACTTACCAGAGTTCAGCATCTTAGTAGAAATAGTGTCAGTGATAGACTCCGTATCGATGTGTTCGCTCGTCTTGTTCTTGATGCGCTCAACAAACACGATAGGACGTTGGTCACGAGTAATTGCTGCCACTGAACCTGACATCATCATGCTGTCGACCATTTCGCCAGCAATTTTTTGTAGATCCGTCGAGCCGAAGTCGATCGTTGTGGTTTCTGTCGCTTGCGCATCACCGTAAGAGACTTTGTTTGAACAACCACCCAGAATGACGGCAAGACCTAAAAGAGCAATAATACTTTTTTTCATGAGAGTTCCTTAGTTTGTGTTTCATCCCAAGGCGTCTCCACCTTGGCAAAGCAGCATAGCCGCCGAAATTGTGTTACTCGAAACGAGTTAGTTATCTTGTGCTTCGCGAATTTGTACGCGGAATTGAGTCCCGTTAGGGTTCACCGTCACTTCCGACAAAGTCACTTGTTCAAATCCACGCACGATCATTTTGCGCCATGGACCCGGTTTGGTATTCACCTCAAGACCAGTATTGTCGTACCAGTAAAAGCGGTAAAGGATCTCTTGGTCACCTTTATAGTTACTGCTCAACTGCACAACGCCACGCGGACGGTCATCCACATAAGTCGTGGTAATGTTGTCTACCAACAGGCGACTACCCATGACGTTATCGTGGAAGAAAACCTTTTGGGTTTGGCCATCGATTCGGATACCAGCGGTGTTGTCAGCACAACCCGCTAAACCAATGATCACTGCCAAGCCAATAAGCCATGCTCTCATTACAACCTCCCTAGTTGTTTATGCCAAACTGTGGAATGCGATCCCTGACGAGATACCCAAACCAACGTTGTTTGCTGTGCTGGCACTTCGAATTGATACACCTGATCGCCAACGTTTAAGCTTTGCTGCCCCGGTTTCACGACTTTCGACGCCGTTTTCACCGTACCTGGTAGCGTCTGCCAACTTCTGGTATCAGGTTGTTCGGTTAATGTATTCCACACATTGAAAAGAATGTTGCCGACATCATCGCCTTTTGCCGCTTCTTTTCGGATTCTGTCTTTTGCCCAAACACGAATCGCTTGGCGAATCACAATCGTAGTCAAACGTTCGTGCAAATCGTTTTGCGCCATCGCGTTCACATCGGCCAATGTGCTTGAAGGTAGCTTGTTGCCATTTAACGCAACATCTCCAAAACGCTGTGTTCCGCGTTTCGGGTAGTAAGGCAGCGCAAGCGAATAAATCGCACCGTCGCCTCGGCTATCATAAATAGGCAAGTCAATTCGCCAACCTTGCAGCGCTTCCACCACGCCTTGCTCGTCTATCACGATCACGCGGCCTTGTGACTTACTCAGTCCTGAAGGCGCTTTGCCGTAACGTTTTTCTAGCATACGAAGGTCTTGACGCATGCCGAGTTTTTTCGCGGCATACATTGTACTTTCAATCACTTGCTTGTTATCTGGCATCACAGCAAGCGCTCGACGATAGTCTACATACGCACTGTTCAAATCTCGTGACGCTTCATAAAGCAAACCAGAAAGGTAGAACAAGTAACCGTTTTGCACTGAGCTAAGCTTCTTGCCTGCGTCTGGGTAGTTAGCTAACACGCTACCTAGGTTCGCTGACATACCTTGCTTCTTAAGATCCTTCTCTGCCTGCTTTAGTTCCTTTTCACGTGCTTTCTTTGCCGCTTCTTGCACTTGGTTTGCACGACGCATTTCAACCAATGCCCCTTCAAGGTCATTCTTTTGTAGGTAGTTCAGACCGAGGTACAAATGCAAAAAGCCGAGTTCATAGTCGGCAGGTTGGTATTCGTTTAGGTTGTCGTTAACGGCAAGAGACCCAACACTGGTCGCCGTTTCCGTTACAGAAATGGTTGCGCGATCTTGTTGTTTACGCACTGCACGATCGCTGTCTTCAAGTGAACTCAGGCTTTTTGGGTAATCTTGGGCAAGAAACGAGATTCGACCTTGCTCAAAGTTGCCAAGTATATCGCCACCAACATCACTCGATTGCAGTTGCTCAGCTTTGGCATATTCACCCGCAACCACTGCCTGATAGACTTGTTTATTTTGGTCGCTGTAATGACTGAAGAGATTGCCAGCGGACAAGTTTGCACATCCTGTAGTAAGCAGGACCCAGCTCATTAATCCGAATAGCTTCACACCATGTTTCACATTTATCTCCACAAATGTGTTGTTCGTCAGAAATAAAGAAGTGGATGAATCACTTCACCCACTTCTAATAGATTAGCTCAATACCATAGGACCTAAAGGACGACCGCCCACTAGGTGCATATGAATATGATAGACTTCCTGACCGCCATGTGAGTTACAGTTTACGATCAAACGGTAACCGTCTTCTGCAATGCCTTCTTCTTTAGCAAGCTTCTTCGCTACCGTGAACATACGTCCCATCATCGCTTCGTCTTCCGCTTCCACGTCATTTACTGTCGGGATCAGCTTATTTGGAATGATAAGGATATGGCTTGGCGCACGCGGATTGATGTCACGAAATGCCGTTACTAAGTCATCTTGGTAAAGGACATCTGCTGGGATTTCTTTGCGAATAATTTTGCTAAAGATGGTTTCTTCCGCCATGGGTACTCCATTTTATAAGGTGTGTAACCTATTTAGTATGCGCTAAGCCAAAAGCGAGCTCAATAAAAAACAGTGTTCACTTAACATTATCAATATAAGTCGTGACGTTGAAGCTTTTTTTGTCGTGTGCGTCATAAAACGTGCGTCGCAAACTCAATACAATCCAGTGAATTTTGTTACTTTTTTAAGACAATTCTTATTTATATTGTCTATTTTTGGGAGAGGAAGCTCACTTATGCGAGGTTCAGTTATTAAACGGATGTATGCAGGCTTCGCACTGATCATCGTCCTGTTTGCTGTCACGATTGCCATTATGATGGGGGGCATGAATGATATTCACGGTAAGTTTGAGACGGTATCCAAGTCTTCATTACCACTTGTTTCATTATCTAACCAAACCAGTGTTGAACTGCTTTCTGCAGACAAATCTTTTAAAGACTTCCTGACCACAGAGAATAAACAACGCATGGACGAGATGCGTCAGGAATTTGCCAAATCTCAACAAACCTTTGAAGCGACATTGAGCCAACTTGAAGTCGCGAGCCAAATCTACCCTTCTCTTGCCGAACCTTTTTCTCAGCTTAAAGAACTTGAGCAGAGCTATTTTACTGAAGCAAAAGAAGCCATGGATAACTACGAAGCCATGTTCGCTGCACAAGAAGAAGTGCAAAAGTCTTCTCGTCGCTTCCAACAACTTAACACTGAGCTTTCTGTTGGCCTGAAAGAATACGTGGCGGACCAAAGCAGTATCTCTGTAAAAGTGATGGCAAAGAGCTACTTCATCAAATTGAAAGATGCCGAAGTCATTACGTCCGATGCCTTAGCAAGCTCGAACCCTGAGTTTGTAACTGAAGCCGTAGCGAAAAACCGCAAGGCCGTCACACACCTAAACTACGCATTCCGTGGTTTGGTAACTCAACTTCCTGAACTTCAAAAAGCTTTTGGTGAATCAGTAGAACAATTCACACGTGATGTCGGTATGCGTGGTGGTGTGTTAGACCAACACAACAACTACCTTTCGGCTCGTGCGGCGCTTTACAACAACATTGCGAACCTTGCCACCAAAGTTGACTCAAGCATGTCGATTCTTGAGCAATTCACAACAACCGCAACAGACAAGCTCAACGAATCTTTAGCTGATGCAGGAGACATTTACTCAGCAGGCGTGACGAAAGCGATTGTGATTGCAGTAATTGTCGTTCTGTTTGCAACCGCCATCGGTTACCACATCGCACAAAGTGTCCGTGAACCACTAACACGCATCTTGAAAGTGTTAGAAAGCCTGACAGAAGGCGACATGACACAGCGTATTGAAAACCGTCACAACAACGAATTTAGCCGCGTAAGTGGGCATATCAATACCCTTGCAGACAGTTTGCACAACATTCTTGTGAAGCTTAATGACGCTTCAGAAAACCTTGCTTCAACCGCTTCAACGAATGAGCAAACTTCTTCTCAAGCGCAAGGTCAATTGAACTCACAGCGTGAGCAAACCGCAAATGTGGCGACAGCGATGACAGAGATGTCTCACTCGGTTCAAGAAGTCGCACAAAGTGCACAAGGCTCACTAGAAATGGTTCAGCGTGTAGAAACCGCTTCTGACCAAGGTCGCAGTGTTATGAACAGTAACATCTCGACCATTAACCAGTTAGAAACGCGTTTGAATGAATCTGTGTCTGCGGTTTCTGAGCTACAACGAATGAGCGGCCAAATCGGTTCGATTCTAGACGTGATTCGTAACATCGCCGAGCAAACTAACTTGTTGGCACTCAACGCTGCCATTGAGGCTGCTCGTGCGGGTGAACAAGGTCGTGGTTTTGCGGTTGTCGCGGATGAAGTTCGCGTGCTGGCTTCCAAGACCACACAATCGACAACTGAGATTGAAGCAATGATCAGTAACCTTCAATCGAGTTCGCAGTCTGCTAGCCAAGTTATTCAGAGCTGTATGAGTGATATGGAAATGTCCGTTGAGCAAGCTTCAAAAGCAAATAGCTCGATGGAAGAAATTCAAGCGCTTATTATCGAAATCAGCCAGATGAGTACCCACATATCTCAAGCGGCAGCAGAGCAGAGCGAGACTTCAGCGGATATTGCGCGTAGCATTGAAGACATCAATAGCATTGCCGATCAAAGCTACCATGCGATGTCGAGCATTGCTCAAACTAGCGAATCTTTGACGCAATTAGCGCATCAGCAAAACGAACTGGTTCATCGATTTAAGCTATAAAATCCGCCGCCAAATTTAACGGATTTATTGCAACCAACTGTATAAGGGTGACTTTTTATTGAAGTCGCCCTTGTTTTTTATGAGCTGTGTCTACATATGGTTTATATGGCTTGCTCATCCCTTTTCTTTTCTCTTTTCGAGCAAGCCAAATAAGAAGGAAAACCTATGGCTGTTCATGTTGGTATTATCGACCAAGATCCAGTGAGATTAGTCACTCCTCTTTTGGATAATCGCACTGTAAGTACACATATCGTCTTCATCGGCGACAAGAGCCAATCCGATATGTACGAGCGACTGAGCGCAGTATTAGAGCAGCGAGAAATTACGTCTGAATTCTTTGAAATTCCTTCTGCAGTAAACACTTCTCTGATCAAACAATCTGTCCACAAATTGGCAAAAGACCTCCACGACCGAGGTGAAGAAGTTAAACTCAATGCAAGTTGTGGCCTCCGTCACCGCCTGCTTTCCGTGTACGAAGTCTTCCGTACTTACCGTTGGCCTATCTTCGTAGTAGAACCAAACAGTGACAAACTGTGCTGGCTTTACCCTGATGGCAAAGAAGATACACAAGTAGAAGACCACATTACCATCTCTGATTACCTCACTATTTTCGGCGCACGCGGTGAATTCCACCACGTAGACCTTCCTCCTCAACTTGACCAAAAGCTTTACGAACTGGGCGAACGCTGGGCATCTAACGCACTTGAGCTTGGCCCTGGCCTTGCGACGCTAAACTACCTTGCAACCACTTGTCGTAAAGAGCAGAAGCTGGATGTTGAGCTTTCTGAGAAGCAACAAGGCTACCGCGAGCTGAACATGCTGCTGACCGATTTGGTCGAGGCACAAATCGCGACATACGAAAATGGCGTGCTGACGTTTGCAGATGAAGACGCTCGTCGTTTCTCTAACGGTGAATGGTTAGAAACGCTAGTACACAGCACTGTAAAACAGATTCAAGACACCATGCCGACGATCCAAGACCGTTCATTGAACGTGCAGGTTTATCGCAAGCTCGGTGAAAGCGAAGTTCGCAATGAACTTGATGTCGCAACGGTGGTGAACAACAAACTTCACATCATCGAATGTAAGACCAAAGGCATGCGCGATGATGGCGATGACACCTTGTACAAGCTTGAATCTTTGCGTGATCTGTTAGGTGGCCTACAAGCTCGTGCCATGCTGGTCAGCTTCCGCCCGCTGCGTCATAACGACATCACACGTGCTGAAGACTTAGGGTTGGCACTTATCGGCCCAGACGAGCTGAAAGATCTCAAAACTCACTTAAGCGCTTGGTTTGAAGCCGCAGGTGGTTCTGACGAAATCTAATCGTCGATATCGTTCAAACATCAAAAAAGCAGCCTCGAGCTGCTTTTTTATTGCGTCAGATTTGTTGTTTGAATACTCAGACAAAACTGCCAGATAGAAAAAACCAGAGGCGAACCTCTGGTTTTTCCCGTTTGTTTAAATGCCAACTAAATGTTGTGCTTAAAGCATCTTACGCGCTGCTTCTACTACAACTTTAATTGAGCGAGCTTCCGTTTCTTTCAGCGTTGAATGATCTGGAATCTCTTTTTGTGTACGGTTGATGATTACACCCGCCACACAACCTGCTTTCAGGCCAGAGCTTGCACACATGGTTAGCAGTGTTGCTGACTCCATTTCGAAGTTCAGAACGCCCATGTCTTGCCACTCTTGCATAGAACCTTGGAAGCGCTTAACAACACGACCAGAGAACGTATCGTAACGCTCTTGACCTGGGTAGAAAGTGTCACTTGAAGCAGTCACACCCATATGAACAGTTGCACCAGACTCTTCAACAGCTGCTTTCATTGCTGTTGCGATTTCGAAGTCTGCTACTGCTGGGAACTCCATTGGAGCAAAGTGTAGGCTCGCGCCGTCTAGACGAACAGAACCTGTAGTAACGATCATGTCACCTACGTTTACGTGTGGCTGAATTGCACCAGTCGTACCAACACGTAGGAAAGTGCGAACGCCAAGCTGTGCTAGTTCTTCTACTGCGATAGATGTAGATGGACCGCCGATACCTGTAGAACAAACCACAACAGGTTTACCGTCTAGCTCTGCACGGTATAGCGTGTATTCACGGTGACTTGCTAGAAATACTGGGTTTTCCATTTCTTCTGCGATTTTTTGTACGCGCGCTGGATCGCCTGGAATGATTGCTAGAGTAGCACCATTAAGATCCGCTTCAGTAACACCTAAATGGAATACAGCTTGAGACATAAGTCGCTCCTTGTTGTGGCTTATTTTGTAAACAATAAGCTCATTAATAAGTTGTTGGGTACAGATGCACTGTAGCGAACCTTTCACCAACATTGAGTGATCACAGTCACAATGAAACAATGTAATAAATCTACACTTTCAAATAAAAACGTTTTAGATCACATTTTAAGAGCCAGAAGTTCATTTCGTTGCATACCAATGAGTGATTTGCCAAACGAATTATTCAGCATAGTGATTACCGTTTTATGGACACAAAAAAGCCCAAGACACAATTGCCTCGGGCTTTCTATTCATCGCTCAGCTGTTAACTGATTTATTTCACTTGTTTTGATTCAAAGCGAAGCAGACGCAGAGCATTCAGTGTGACTAGTGCCGTTGCGCCACTGTCGGCAAGTACCGCAACCCACAAGCCGGTAATGCCCAGTAAGCTCGTTACCAAGAACACACCTTTTAGACCCAGCGCAAGCGCCACGTTCTGACGGATGTTATTCAGCGTCGCACGTGATAGCTCGATCATACCTGCTAGCTCGATCAAACGGTTGTGAGTCAGTGCAGCATCAGCCGTTTCAAGTGCAACGTCAGTACCACCGCCCATCGCAATACCAATGCTTGAAGCTTTCATTGCTGGCGCATCATTAATGCCGTCACCCACCATCGCGACAGTGTGCTGTGCTGAAATCTCTTCCACGTAGTGCACTTTGTCTGCTGGTAGCAAGCTTGCTTTGTAATCAAGGCCAATTTGATTCGCAATAGCTTCGGCACTGCGAGGGTTATCGCCAGTTAACATCACTGATGAAATACCCAGTTTTTTAAGTGCAGCAACCGCTTGTTGAGCGTCTTGGCGAAGTGTGTCTTGCCACGCAATCAAGCCAATCACTTGTTCATCGTGACGAGCGATAACCACCGTCTTACCTTGGTCTTCCAACGCCACGACTTGCTGTTCGATGTCAGACGCGATGGCAAAATCGGCTTTCGATGGCGCAATCACTTGAACCAATTTGCCTTCAACAAGCCCTGTCACACCAGAACCAACCTGCGCCGTTTTGTCTGCAGCTTCAGGAATGTTGATGCCCTGCTCTTGTGCTTTGTTCACCAAAGAAATTGCTAGCGGGTGGCTTGAGCCAATCTCAATCGACGCCGTTAAGCTTAATAACTGTTCTTCTGTTACATCGAATGGAACCACATCAGTTACTTGCGGTTTGCCTTGTGTCAGTGTGCCCGTTTTATCGAATGCTACAGATTCAACACGACCCAGTAGCTCAAGCGCTGCACCACCTTTGATCAGTGCACCTCGTTTTGCCGCTGCCGCCAAGCCAGAAGTGATCGCCGCTGGTGTAGAGATGACGAGCGCACATGGACATGCGATCAACAGCAATGCTAGACCACGGTACACCCACGTTTCCCAAGGTTGAGCAAACAACAATGGCGGTGTGATGATGACTAATAGAGAGACAAGCATCATCAATGGCGTGTACCAACGGCTGAACTTATCTAGGAAACGTTCAAGTGGTGCTTTGCGTGATTCCGCTTCTTCAATCAAATGTAGGATACGGTCAATCGCGTTCTCACCTTGGCGAGACGTCACTTTCACTTGCACGACTTTATCGACAACCACGGCACCTGCCATGATTTTGCCGCCTTCGTTGTGCTCTACCGGAACAGACTCGCCCGTTAACGCACTTTCATCGAAGCTTGCCGCTTGAGTCATTAGTACGCCATCAGCTGGCATACGACCACCCGGCGCTACTTCAATCACGTTACCCGGCTGTAGTTGTGACGCTGGCACTTCTTGACGTTCACCGTCCACAATCAGAGTGGTATTTTCTGGAACGAGATCCATCAATGCTTGAACGCCGCTACGCGCACGAGATGATGCGTATGCTTCTAACTTTTCACCAATAAGGAAAAGCAATAGCACCATCGCCGCTTCAGCGGTTTCACCAAGGTATAGAGCACCCAGCGCCGCGACACTCATCAGCGTTTCAATCGCAAATGGCGTACCACTGCGAGCCAACTTGACCGCCTTCATCGCAACCGGATACAAGCCAAGTAAACACGTCAACGTGAAGAGCCACGTGCTGAAAGTTGGATGTAAATCAGAGATAAGACCGGCTAACGCCATCGCACCTGCGATAGAAAGGATTTGAATATTGTCTTTCATAACGCCTAACCAACCTTTTTTCTCGGCTTTTGGTTTTGGCGCGTCTGTCGAAGTCAGTGGGAAACCGGTTTGTTGAGAAACTTGCTCAATGACAGGCGCAAGTGCACGGTTATCAAAATCCACCACCAGTTTTTCAGTCGCGAACAGGACTTTGGCGTTCGTGACGCCTTCAACAGAAGAAATGGCTTTTTCAAGTTTTTGAGCACAGGCAGGGCAATCCATGCCTGATACTAACCAGCTATGGCGAATGGAGGATTCAATGGGTTCGGCAGGGCCTTCATCTTCAAGAGAATCCGAGCTACAGCTTCCGCCACTGCAACAAGAATCCTCTGAAGTGATTACGCTTGCTTGCGTAATATTAAGAGCAGGTTTTGCCGGTGCGCAGCAAGAGTCGTTTGCACCTAGCGCCACCGCAGAGTTGATTTTGCCTGATTGGCAACCATGATGTTTCGTACACATAATTCACTTTCCTTATTGGTGATAAGTCTCTATCTACCGCTAAGAATAAACCTTAGAGCTAACTCCAAGGTCAAGCGTATTTATGTGAAATTAGGAAAATTTACGCTTTTTCCTCTTCAAGAGCTGTGGCGACCTCATCAATCAATACCGCATCGTGAGAACAGAAAGGCTGAGTATTAACGCAAGTGATGGCAGGATCGTCTTCCACCAAGTCTTCACCAAAGTTCTGCATCAGGTCTTTGATGTGTTTATTCAGCACAACCAACGCCAGTAGACCAAAAACAATCGTACCCACAGCTTGGCCGTAAAGCACACCAAGCGCGCCATACCACTGCGAACCGAAGTAAACGAAAGGCAACGTGCCGATGGTGGCTTTGCCTAGATTTAGCGCCGTTGAGTACAGTGGCTTACCAAGGTTATTGAAGGAGGTGTTGGCGACAAACAAAGTACCGTTGAACACAAACGTAATCGCCACATAGGTACAGAAAGCAGCAACAATAATCGCAGCGTCACCCGTTAGGCTGAACATAGCAACTATGTAATCTTGCAGAACGTAAAGCAGAGCACATACGGCGAGAGTATAAATGGTTGTCACCAGCAAAGAGTCGGTCAGAGTTCGCTTCACGCGATCCATCCGCTCCGCACCAAAGTTCTGACCAATGATTGGACCAACAGCACCAGACAAAGCAAAAATCACCGCAAAACACACTGGAGTTAAACGCCCTATCACGGCAAAACCTGCCACAAAATCCTCACCAAATTGGGCAATGTGAGTGGTCACAATCGCATTACCAATCGGCGTAGCAGTGTTGGTAATAATAGCGGGCACGGCAATCGCCAAAATCGGCTTAAGGTTAATTTTAACGATATCGAGATTAGGGAATGAAACCAGCTTGTGCACTTTTACTAGTGGGTAAAGGGAGAAAGCTAATACCGTGAAACGCGCAATAACAGACGCCGCTGCCGCTCCTTCTACGTTCCATTTGAAGACGAAGATAAACAGCGGATCGAGAATCGCGTTAACGATACCACCCGCCAAAGTCGCCCACATAGAGCGCTTCGCATCTCCCGCAGCACGCAATCCAGCACCGGCAGACATACCCAATGCGAGTATCGGTGCACTTGGTAATAGAATATTGAGATAAGCTTCTGCACGCTCGGCAGCGACCCCTTCTGCACCTATGGCGGCTAATAACTCTGGGATGTGGATGAACATACTAATGGTAATGACCAAGCTGATCATAAAGGCCACCAGCATGATACTGCCACTCATCAACCTTGCTCGTTCAAAGTCCTTTGCGCCAATCGCTTTAGAGACCAAAGCCCCCATAGCAATCGAAGTACCGATGGATGCAGAGGTTGAGAAGAAAATCAGCGTTCCTGCAAAACCGACAGCCGCAGCAAGCTCTACCTGCCCTAGCATACTGATGAACAACATATCGAGCAGATCGACGACAAACAGTGCCATCAAACCAACAGAGCCGGCGCCAGACATCACTAAGATGTGGCGCATAGTAGAACCTTGGACAAACTTCGCGTCTTGCGTGGGCATATTCTTCCTCAACGACAAAAAGACGCCGAGGCGTCTTTCGTCTTAATACTTATTGTTTTGTTCTTAAACGGGATGTTTGAAACATTCGTTCAGTGTTTTGCCGATGGCTCTTAGAACATCGCGTCTTGTAATCACACCAACGAGCTTATCTTTGTCATCCACCACCGGATACATCTTAGGTTTACCGACTTTCATCATGTCAGCTAATTCGATGATCGACATTTCAGGCGATACCGATAGCGCGTCTAAGTGCATGCACTCTTCTACTGTGTGTGTGTCCTGACAGTGGTAACTGGCTTTAACGAGTTTGTCTAAAAGGTCTTGTTCAGAAAGGAATCCGATGACTTTCTCGTTTTCGTCGATAACAGGCCCACCTAGAGTAACACTTTGCATCACCTTGTCCAAAGCCGCCGTCAACGACATGTTCTTGGTGAAAGTCACTGCCTGTAACGTCATGTAATCTTTAACTTTAAGTGAATGCATTCTTATCTCCTTAGCGGCACGTTTTTGCTGCCTTTAAGATAAGTGTCGTCTAATTTCTTGATTTTACTAAATGGAAATTAGCAATTTTATTTATAGGTGTAGTCTATTGATCTTTATCTGAATTGATACATAACACAAAGCAATGAATACTAAGTTGCATATTTATTTTAAGTTACATCGACCACCTGCTTGGCTGTGAGCAAAGAATATACAAAGCTTGAACATGGTTCGAGTCAGGAGTGAGTCAATATAAGAAGGGCGAAAAGAAATAACTAGCTATGCAGCAGAAACAAAAAAGCCAGCCTTAGATTTAGGCTGGCTTTCGATGTTATATCACGCGATTAAATTATGCGTTTTCCATTGAAGCGACGATGTCACGAGCTACCGCTTCTGCCACCTTAATGCCATCGATACCCGCAGAAAGGATACCACCCGCGTAGCCTGCACCTTCACCCGCAGGGAAGAAACCTTTCAAGTTGATGCTCTGGAAGTCTTTACCACGCTTGATACAAACTGGAGAAGACGTACGCGTCTCAACACCCGTCAGTAGACCATCTTCTGACGCAAAGCCTTTGATCTTACGATCGAATGCTGGGATTGCTTCACGAATCGCCTCGATAGCAAATGCAGGTAGCGCTTTTGACAGGTCAGTCAGTTTGATGCCCGGAGTAAATGATGGCTCAACATCACCTAGTGCACTTGGATCGCGACCTTTCAGGAAGTCACCGATTTTCTGTGCTGGTGCGTCGTAGTTCTCACCACCGAGTGTGTAAGCGCCCGATTCTAGTTCACGTTGGAAACGGATACCCGCCAGAGGATCACCTGGGTAATCAACTTCTGGAGAGATACCCACTACGATTGCGCTGTTCGCGTTACGCTCTGCACGAGAATATTGGCTCATGCCATTGGTTACTACGCGGCCTTCTTCAGACGTTGCCGCAACAACAGTACCACCAGGACACATACAGAAACTGTAAACCGTACGGCCATTCTTACAGTGGTGAACCAGTTTGTAGTCTGCGGCGCCAAGAATTGGGTGGCCTGCGTTTGGACCAAAGCGTGCTTCATCGATCATCGACTGTTTGTGCTCGATACGGAAACCAACTGAAAACGGCTTCGCTTCCATGTAAACGCCACGGTCGTGCAGCATTTCAAAGGTATCACGAGCACTGTGACCTACCGCTAGAACAACGTGACGAGATTTGATCTCTTCACCGTTTGATAGCGTTACGCCTGTGATTTGACCATCTTCCATATGTAGATCGTCAACACGAGTGCTAAAGCGGATCTCACCACCTAGCTCGATGATTTTCGCGCGCATCTTCTCGATCATGGTAACCAGTTTAAAGGTACCGATGTGCGGCTTACTTACGTATAGAATTTCTTCTGGTGCGCCTGCTGCTACAAACTCAGTGATCACTTTACGACCGTAGAAGTTTGGATCTTTCACTTGGCTGTAAAGCTTACCATCAGAGAAAGTACCCGCGCCGCCCTCACCAAACTGTACGTTTGATTCTGGGTTTAGTGTACGCTTACGCCAAAAGCCGAACGTGTCTTTAGTACGCTCACGTACTTCTTTGCCACGCTCAACGATGATTGGGTTAAAGCCCATTTGAGCCAAAACCAAGCCCGCAAATAGACCACAAGGACCAAAACCGATCACCACTGGGCGTTCTGTTAGGTTCTCTGGTGCTTTGGCAACAAACTTGTATTCCATATCTGGTGTTTGGCGAACGTGCGGATCTTTTTCAAATTTCGCTAGCAACGCCTCTTCATCACCTTCAACGATGATGTCTAGCGTGTAGATAAGATGAATATTGGTTTTCTTACGAGCATCGTAGCCGCGTCTAAAGACATTAAAAGAGATAACTTTCTCAGCAGCAATGCCAAGCTTTTTAGTAATCGCGTCCAATAGCGCGCCTTCCTCATGATCAAGAGGAAGTTTAATTTCATTAATACGAATCATGTGATGTCTCGTTATGGTAGGTGTCTTAGCCAGGACTGCTATTTTCCCCTCGTGAATATCGGGGGTGAAAAAGCAGTCAGCTCACAATGGCGCGCATTTTACGAGAAATTGATTTGTCTGTCATACTAAATCCAAGTTGCACGGCGGAATTAACGTAGCGAATGTTGAATTTTGCCTTGGGATGAGTATTATCCCCATTCTTCAATTTTGACTAACTTAAGAGCTGATTATCATGGCGTTTGTCGTAACCGATAACTGTATCCAATGTAAATACACTGACTGTGTCGCGGTATGCCCTGCTGATGCCTTCCACGAAGGCCCAAACTTTATGGTAATCAACCCGATTGAGTGCATCGACTGTGGTTTGTGCGTGGACGAATGTGCCGCAGCCGCCATCTTCCAAGAAGATGAGCTTCCAGAAGATCAAGTGATCTACAAAGAGCTCAACGCAGAACTTGCAGAAATCTGGCCGGTACAAACTGAAGTGAAGCCAGCAATGGATGAAGCGGAAAAGTGGAACGGCGTGCCAAACAAGTTGGACATGCTAGAAAAATAAGTGCATTAAAACGAAAAAAGCGTAATGGACCTCAACTTGAAAAAGTCTGGCTCGTTACGCTTTTTTTGTATATGTGATTCGTTGCTGCTATTAGCTGTGTTGACGACGCATGTTGTCCAGAATAATACCTGTCGCCATTGCCACGTTTAGCGACTCTGCACCGCCAAACGCTGGAATGGTAATCTTGTCAGTCACAAACTTCGATGCCGCTTCACGCACACCATGAGATTCGCTGCCCATCAACAAAATACCTTCTGCTGAGAATTCCGTCTTGTGCACACTCTCGCCTTCAAGGAAAGCACCATACACTGGCAAGTTTGCATCTTCCAAGTAACTTGGTAGATCCACTAGGCTCACTTGCACGCGACCAAAGCTGCCCATGGTTGCACTGATGGTTTTTGGGTTGTATGGATCGGCACAATCTGTGCTCGCGATGATGTGCTTGATACCGTACCAATCCGCTACGCGAATGATCGTACCTAGGTTGCCTGGATCAGAAACGCCATCCAATGCAATCATCAAGCCTTTTGCCTGAGGCACCGTTACGTTTGGAATTTCAACCACAGCAATGGCTGCATTGTTGCTCACCAGCGTACTTGCTTTAGTTAAGTCATCTAGTGACGCTTCAATACACTCGAAGCCATTTAGTTCATGGTTGTGCTGCTCTAGAAACTCAGCCGTCGCAAAAATCTGCTTTACCGTGAGCGAGCTGTTCGCCAATTCCAGTACGTTCTTTTCACCTTGAACCAGAAATAAGCCGTGCGCTTTACGCTGCTTCTTTTGACCTAAAGCACGCAGCAGTTTTAGTTGGTTTTTTGAAATCATGAAAATATCCCAGATGAAAGTTGGTGAAGTACCAGATGAAAACGGGGGGATTATAGAGTAAACCTTCGCACAGCTAAAGAGATGCCTTGCTTGAGAGAAAAGAAAAGCCCGCCAAGCTATCACTCTCGGCGGGCTTTAGGTATCTGCCGCTTCCCTATGCTGAAAGAATCGACATCACCATTCTTAAACGACTTTGGTTTTCGTCATCTCTTTAATGCCAGACAAAATGAACGTCGGCAGCGAAGACACAAGAATCACACCAAATAGGTGACCAGCACTTAGTGCCTCGGTGTTAAAGATCAGCTGACCAAGACCGGTGTAAATCACGCCAAGGGACAGCGTTGCCGAGACCGCTACAGCACCCAACAGGTATTTGTTGGTGAATGGATTCTTGCGGTATAGCGAGTTAAACGTACGCGAGTCAAACAAGTGCCATAGCTGAGCAAAAATCAGCATTGCGAACGCCATTGTTTGTGCATACTGCGCGCTTTGACCACTGCTCAGTGCCCAGTTGAACGCCAAGTAGCTCATACCGCCTAATGCCAAACCGCGTGTCACAATACGAGTGCCCAGATGGTCGCTGAAGAAGCTTTCGTTACGCTTACGCGGCTTACGCTCCATCAAATCTTTCTCTTCAGGTTCTACACCCAGCGCCAGCGCAGGCAGACCGTCAGAGACTAAGTTAATCCATAGAATCATTAGCGGCGTAAGTGGCAGAATCGCCTCTGGCCCCATCATCAAGAAAGCAAACAAGATAACCGATACTTCACCCACGTTTGCCGTCAGTGCTTGGCGAATGAACTTACGCAAGTTATCGAAGATCTGACGACCTTGGCGCACGGCTTTAACGATCGTGCTGAAGTTGTCATCCAGTAGAATCAAATCGCCCGAATCTTTGGCTACCGATGTACCTGTGATACCCATTGCAACACCGATGTCCGCACGACGAAGAGCTGGCGCATCGTTCACGCCGTCACCTGTCATCGCGGCCACTTCATTATTGTGTTGCTGAGCTTGAACAATGCGCAGCTTGTGTTCTGGTGTTACACGAGCAAAGACGGCAACTTCCGGACAGATTTTACGTAGCGCTTCATCATCCATTTCATCCAGTTGTGCACCCGTAATGACCAAGTCTTTTTCACTGCGGATAATGCCGATTTCACGTGCAATTGCCGCTGCAGTAAGTGCGTGGTCACCAGTGATCATCACCGTGCGAACGCCTGCGTTGTAACAGCTTTCTACTGCGTCGCGAACTTCTGGACGTGGAGGATCCATGATTCCGTACAAACCAAGCACGGTCACATCTTTCTCTAGCTCAGCAGGATCACGCTTGAGATCATCTTCTGTCAGCTCTTTATAACCTACTGCCAAAGTGCGAAGCGCTTGCTCTGCAAAGTCCTGAATTGCCGCTTCGTAGTTCGCAATCACCTCTTCTGCAGGGCTTGCCGCTAACGCTAAGCTGCCTGTCGACATCGTTGGCGCTGTAGGTAGCTCCCCACCATCGACCATAAAGCCAGAGGCATTGCGTAACACCACATCTGGTGCACCTTTAATAGCAAGGAAGTGCTTACCATCCGGTCCTTTGACAATCACTGACGCCATCTTACGAGCAGAATCAAACGGGAACTTCTCAACGATAGAGTAACCGCCTGTCGATAGCATTTCTGATTGCTCCAGACCCGCTTTTGCCGCTGCAACAATTAATGCGCCTTCGGTTGGGTTACCACGCACAGACGAGTTATCACCATTTTTGATGTATTCCGCATCATTACACAAGGTCGCAACCACTAAGCCTTTCATCATCTCTGGGCTTTGCTTTGCATCAACCGTATGGCCTAGCGGCTTAAATTCACCCTCAGGGCTAAAGCCTTTGCCTGACACTTCCCAGTAACGACCACTTGCATCGTACGCTTTCATTACCTGCATTTGGTTTTGTGTCAGCGTGCCTGTTTTATCTGAACAGATAACCGTGGTTGAACCGAGCGTCTCAATCGCAGAAAGCTGCTTCGCCAATGCATTGTTCTTCACCATCCGCGTTGAGCCCATGGTCAACACAATTGAGATAACTGTTGGCAGACCTTCAGGAATCGCCGCTACCGACAACGAAATACCCGTGTTCAGAATTTCCAGCCAAGGCATACCGTGGTAAAGGCCGATACCACAGACCACAGCCACCACACCCAAAGCCGCGATCATCAAGGTTTTCGCGATGGTATCCATACGCTCTTGCATTGGTGTTTTGGTTTCTTCGGTGTTTGCCATCATGTCCGCAATGTGGCCAACTTCGGTCTTCATACCAGTGCTGACAACCACACCTAAGCCTGTACCAGTGGTCACAATCGTGGTCATAAAGCCCATATTACGCTGATCACCTAGACCAACTGTTTCGTCTTCAATCACCTTAACGATTTTATCAACCGGCTCAGACTCACCAGTAAGCGCAGCCTCATCTACTGCGAGACGGTTTGCTTCAATGATACGCACGTCCGCAGCAAGAATATCGCCCGTATTAATCTTTAGAATGTCACCCGGCACAATGTCACGTGCCAACACATCAATCCATTCGCCATTTCGACGAACTTGTGCCGTTGGCGCTGCCATTTCGCGCAGCGCTTCCATGCCCTTCTGAGCTTTAAATTCTTGCCAAAATGCGATGATGGCATTGATGAAGATGATCACCGTGATGGCAATCGCATCCACAAGGTGACCAGTAAAAAAGGAAACAATCGCACCAATACCCAGAATGAAGATCAATGGGTTCTTAAATTGGTGTAGGAATAGCTCAAGGGCAGATTTACCTTCTTGCTCTTGTAGCTCGTTTTTGCCGTGTTCAGCCTGACGCTGCTCTACTTCTTCCGAAGTCAAACCTTGCTCAGTTGATACATTAAATTGAGTCAGTGTTTCTTCAACCGACTCAGTAAACCACTTTTTAGTCATGGGGGTCTCCAAAAAGCATTCAAGCGACATCAGTACAATTTCAAACTGATAAAAAGCATTCGCTGAATAGAATTGAGTTAAATCGCCTCGCTAGTCACCGTCGCACCGTTTATTTTCATTTTGAATATTTATCAAGAATCTATTCAGTGTTATGCCAGCGAGTAAAAATAACCTACCCGAACCGATGAATACTTGTAATTAACTTTCAGATAGGCAGATAGCGAATGCGGACGAATCTTTGACCCCAATCAATCTCGATTTTATTTTGTCATACAAAAGATCAATTAAGTGTAAGTGAACATGAATAAGACCCCGATTAGACTGAAAAAACACTTCATTTTTCCCGAAAAGTGTAATTTTTCTACAAGATGATTTTATTAAGAGTGGCTAACAAGCATGACAAAAGTGCAAACTATCCGAAAAGATTTGCAAGGGAGGGTAGAAAAATTGCTAATAAAGAATGACTAAATCTTGCTAGCCGAAATGCATCATTTTCGAGTTATACAATCAGCATATTTATTCACTCAAAAACAAAGAAGAAATCACAAGAGACACGGCTGAACACTGCATACAAATTTGGTTGTGAGTGATGAGAATCCACCAGCCAGACGAATTGCCAGTTGATAGAAAGGGAAAAGGTATAAGAGTGGATTTTACAGCGCAGAAACGAAAAAGCCTCGCTGTATAAGCGAGGCTTTTAAAGGGTGGGACCCTAGCCACATCCCGGCACACAAGTCACCCGCTGCGGCTGCTTCCTTCCGGACCTGACCGAGTTCACGAGCTATTGTTGCGAGAGGACCAGGGCCCCATAATTCTGTTTTGAGAGCGCGTCTCAAATGATGTGGGGATTATTCAGCATCGCCTCTCGGATTGCAAGGGCTAAAGCGACGATTTTGTCCATTTCATTTCTGTTTGAACAAAACTCGGTCAATTCAGCGTTTTAAAGTCAACTCATGCAAGGATTTGGCTCAACGCTTGTACGAGAGGCTTGCTTACTTGAGTACATGTCCTCATCCGCTAAATGCAATGCTTGCTCTAAGCTAACGCTGCGCTCACGCTTAGTCGACACGCCAACAGAAATCGTTACCTGATTCAAATCACCAAAATGTTCACCTTTGACATCAAGAGCGCTTAGCTCTTCAATCGCTCTTGTTAATTGCGTTTCTGTCGGATAACCCAGCAGGATGAACTCATCGCCACCAATACGATAACTTCTACCAGCCCAAACGCGATGTATCTTTAGCGAAAGCAATTGCAGCACTTTATCCCCTGCTCTATGCCCATAAGTATCGTTGATTTGCTTAAACTTATTGATGTCGAGGTACAAGATAGCCAAGTCTTTTGGCACGCCTTGTCGATACTTCACTTGCAGCGAGCGACGATTTCTTAATCCAGTTAAGTTGTCGGTATTCGATTGGCGATACAGATACAGCGTCACACCAAGCGCAAACACCAACACAAAAATAAATACCGCTTGCGTCTGAGTTGCTAAGCGCACTTCATATTCCAACGCAGTGCGCCAATCCGGTCTCAAATCGTAATGGGCAACAATCTTTTCCAAGTCCAACATGGAAATCGCACGGCTAAAGTAAGGAGCGAGAATCTCACCGCGCTGACTGGTTGCTAAGCCAACCGACAGTTCTGATTCGTAAAACTCTCCGATGGCATCGTCTTGCTCGATGGGAATTAGCTCACTCAAACGTAAGAAATGATTGAGCATTGCGGTATCCATCGCAATGTAATCAATCTCTCTCGCCAACAAGGCATCCAACATCAACTGCTGCGAATCAAAACGATTGAGTTCCTTTAATGGCAGCATTTGTGTGAGCATTTGGTCGAAGAAGTCATCTTTCACCACACCAATACGCTCAGAAATCAGCTGAGAGACATGAGAATACACGTTTGGTTTGTAGCCAAGGCGCTTAACCATGACGGAGGTTGGGTAGTAATGAGGCTGAGGGAAGTTGCTAAATGTACGTCGCTCGCGGCTAATCGTTAAAGGAGCAAGCATATCGAATTCACCTTGGATAAACTGGTTATACATAGATTCCCAGCTCTCGTTTGGTTTGCTGATCACTTGGCAATTCAACGCCAAAATCTCGCAGCTCTTTAGGACGATATCCGCCGTCATTCCTTCAACAGAACCATCTTCTTTGTACACCACATATGGAAAGATCGATTCAAACTTTATGGTAAACGGCTTTTCTAAATCGATAGGAAGTTGCTTGATTGATTCACGTAATGCGGTTTGTCTCAACTCAAATTGGTACAAAGCCACCTTCTCTCGAAGTAACTTCTGCACTGCTTCGCTATGGATAAAATCAGCAAATCGAGACAGTTCTTCAAGGTGGGTTCCCTTTTGGCTAACAATCGATACTGGCTTTATTGAGATATGGTCATTAAGCAGCTTGGCATCAAAGCCTTCAAGTAACATTGGTTTGAGTTGATTGATAGCATCGACAACGCCGTCCACTTGTCTAGAACGTAACAGCGATACCGCCTCTTCATGCCCTTGGTAAGGTACCTGAATCAACTCAGGATAATATTGTTCAAGTAGCGCTTCGTAGATGGTGTCTTGTGGGACGCCAACGACGGTCGCATCACTCAAAATCGTATCACTTAAACCATACAGGTAGGTGTATTCAATGTTGGTGGGACGCGAGTAGCTAAACAGCTTCGCCCTTTCTGGGGTGTAGGTGATGTTGGCGGCAAAATCACTTTTACCATGGGCAACAGAATCTAAAATCGCATCAAAACTCGAGTAATTAACATACTGAATTGAGACACCAAAGTTCTCTGCCACCGCATCAAACAGGACACGCGTAACGACATCATCCGCCTCTGTCGCCACCTTATAATGAGAGACTTGTTCTGGTTCTGCTTTGAGACTCAGACTCAATAGAAAGCAAGCAAAAACCAACAGCCTTTGAACTACTTTAACCATGACTAACGTTTCTAAAAAGGCCCACTTTATATAGGGGCTAAGATTGAATTTTTATTATTAAATGCACAATAAATATGAAAGGCCGAACATATAACATCCGGCCTATTATTTCATAAACAAATCAATAGTCTGCCGCACGGGTCACTATTTACTCAGTGCAGCTACAACTATTTTATAACTCGGCTTGCTCATCACTACTACGTAAGATGTAGTCCGTCATCCAAGCGGTGCCCAGTAAGCATATCCACACAACAAAAACAGGGCTAGGAACTTCGATATTGGGGCTAACGACCAAAGCAGCAAAACCAACGGTTGGTAAGGTCCAACAAAGCAATTTCCCCCAGCGCAATGAATTTTTAATCTTAGTCAGCGCTTCCATCGACGCCAAAATACCCGTGATGCTTAATGCTACAAGCACCGCATACGGCAAATCCGCCAGCCATAAAGGCAGTAATAACAACAAAGACCACCAAGCGTGCTTGTCCGATGGTTTCCAATGATTGGCAGACCACCACATCACAATCACCGATAAGGTTTGCACAGCGGTTAACCAAGCAGAGCCACCTAGCTTACCCCCCTCCTGCGTGACCATAATGCCTACTTGTAACGTGAGAACAATCAGGCCCGCAGTCAGCAACACGCCCAATGAACTCCGACGAGAGAACACCACCATGAGTAACGGGAAAAGGATTAGGATACCGACAGACAGCGCAATAGGCTGCATCGATAAAGTGACGCCATAAACGGTCATGGCACCGAGCAGAATCAGACCTGCAAGACCACCTTGTGGCAGTATCCACAATGCGGGGATCATTAAGGCGAGAACCGGAATCTCTCCTTCGCTCAAACTGATGGCACGAGCGCATACCACGGCAAGAAGAGTCGTAACAAGAAATTGAAGTGTCGAAAAAATCATAGCGCCTCCTGGCTTCCCCAACCAACTTGGTAACTCAACGGCATGTCAAACTGGGCATTAAAAGTCGTTGAGCGGGTCTATTTATAAACTAAGCATAAGCCTGTTTTTGTATTTCCAACTTACTCTGGTAATCAATTGCAGCTCAAAAAAGAACACAGAAAAATGGTAGGTATGGACGAGCGGCAAATGATGTTAAGGAGCAAGAACTGATAGCGAAGTACAAGTCTTGTGTATTACCATTCCTTGGTAAACAACAGTGGACACTTTCAGTATGGACCAATTTTTGATGCAAATCTTTGCTGTAATTCACCAAATTCCCACAGGGCGAGTTTCTACTTATGGTGAAATTGCAAAAATGGCGGGCTACCCTGGTTACGCAAGGCACGTAGGTAAAGCGCTAGGTAATCTGCCGGAGGGGAGTAAACTACCTTGGTTTCGAGTCATTAACAGTCAAGGCAAGATTTCATTAAAAGGTCGAGACTTAGAAAGACAAAAGCAAAAGCTGGAAGCTGAAGGGATTGAAGTGTCTGAGATCGGAAAAGTCTCACTCAGAAAATACAAATGGCAGCCTTAAGCTGCCATTTTTAATTGGTTTACATTGCCGATAGCAATTAACGCGTGCCAACTAGACGAATGTTTGCTTCGTGTGTTTGCTCTGCGTCCGTAATCACTGGGATGCTAGTATCATTGATAAAACGCAACTTACCATCTACTTCGATACGAGCACGCAGGCTGTAACGATGGTTAGGTTTAATGTCGTTGCTGTTGTAGCTTAGTTCAAATGCCAAAGGTACTTGCTTACCTTCAGTTTCGAATGTTTGTTTAGCAAGAACTTTAGCTGGAGCATCCGCCAGAGAAACATCTTCAAGTGCAACCGTTACTACTGCGTGTGGAGGCAGTGCGATACGCTCACGGTAAGCCACTGTACCTGTAATTGTCTTCATAGACGCCTCAGCCGATTCCATTTCTGTATTTTGAGAAGTTTGGCAACCCACTAGTGCAGCACCGAATAGTAAAGAAGTAACAAGTAGTAGTGTTTTTTTCATAGTTTCCTCAACGGGTGTATCATTTCGCGCTAAGTATAGAGGGAGATTATTAAACTGTCTGCTGTACGTTTAGCGATTTGACAATAGTTTGACTAAGTTAGAAATTACCAAACAGTTGATTTTGTTTCATAATTGAAGCAGCAATAAAAATAAGGTGAGGAGACATCATGAGTAAACCATTAAGAGAATTGCTCAGCCTACTACAACTCGAAAAACTAGAAGAAGGCTTGTTCCGCGGACAAAGCGAGAACCTAGGTTTACCTCAAGTTTATGGTGGTCAGGTTATTGGACAAGCGCTATCTGCCGCGCGATACACGGTAGAAGACGCACGTACCGTACATTCATTCCACAGTTACTTCCTATACCCTGGCGATCCTGAAAAGCCGATCATTTACGATGTAGAGAATCTGCGTGATGGTCGCAGCTTTAGTACTCGCCGCGTGAAGGCAATTCAGAACGGTCGTCCGATTTTCTACCTGACCGCTTCTTATCATGGTGACGCTCCGGGGTTTGATCACCAAAACACCATGCCAGACATTCCTGGGCCAGAGAACTTCCCTTCTGAGACAGAACTAGCAAGCCACATTGCGGAATTTTTGCCAGAGAGACTACGCAAAACGTTCTGTGGCGAGAAGCCAATTGAAACACGTCCGGTGAATATCGTTAACCCACTGAAGCCAAAGAAAACCGAAGCGAAACAATATTTGTGGATTCGTGCCAACGGTGAAATGCCAGACAATCAGTTGATTCACCAATACCTACTCGCTTATGCGTCGGACTGGGGCTTTCTGATCACCGCATTACACCCACACGAAGTATCGTTGATGACGCCAAACTTCCAAGTGGCAACCATCGACCACTCTATCTGGTTCCACCGTCCATTTAAGATGGATGAATGGTTGCTGTATGCCATCGAAAGCCCAACAGCAAGCAATACGCGTGGTTTGGTTCGTGGTGAGATCTACAACCAGCAAGGCCACCTTGTTGCTACCGCAGTTCAAGAAGGCGTGATGCGCTTTACTAAATAAACCATCGCGATGTTCAATCAAAAAAAGGAGTGCCGACGCACTCCTTTTTGTATTTAGTTCTTTTGGTAGTTTAGGCTGACGACAGCCCACTCATAAAGTGATTTCGGGTAACCGTACTTCCCTTCACCGTAAATAGTATCCGGTTCAGCATAGAAGCCGCCCGCATCACTCGCCAAGAACTCTCGCGCACCTTTGCGGTAATGAATCAAAGGGCTCATCGATTCGTAAGCAGTATTTGCATCTAACGGTCGGTCATCAATCACCAGAAAACGCGTCATTCGGATGCTGCTACCGTTTTCGCAATATCCTGCATCTGAATAATCGACAGCAAGGAAAGGTTTCGTGTCATTTTCGCTGAGTTGCGAACGACAACCATCGAAACGGGCAACGTGCATCCACAGACCACGAGTTTTAGCCGGATCATCATTGCCAACTGGCTTCATGTTTAAAAATACGACTTTGCCTTTGCCATACAGCGCGAGCTCTGTGTCTGTCGGCTCTCGTACACTTCTAGCGCCCATGACACCAAACTCACTCTCTTGAAGATTGGCAAACTCAGGGCCACTTAACGTGCTAATCACTACCGTTTGTTCGCTATCCAGTTGAGTGTATTTATCGGCGTCACCAGATTCGGCAAGATCAAGAAAAACCGTCACCAATGTACTGTCCAGCGCTTTATAGTCTTGCGTTTCCGCCTCAGAAACATTCAGTTGAATCGAGTGCCCAAACTCATAACCTGTGAGGGTGATGCTTCCATTCGCACGATCCAGAGTCGCTATTTCTTCACTAACTGAGGTAGCAAACTCATAGCTACGCGTACCAATCGCCGTACCAATCTCTAACTCCACACGCTTAAACGGTTCAAATGCCACCGTTTGACGAGTCGCGCTTAATCCCGGATGCTCCGCTTTTGCAATCGAGCCATTAACGGTGATCGTCTTCGTCAGATAATTGCGGCTTGTTAACGTGACTTCCAAGGAGTAATCGCCAGCATGAAGCACATCTAGCACCCCCGTATCAGACGATGCCATTTTTACCGTTGGTGACGCTTGGTTAATCAAATGGTAAGAGGCAGTGGTATCGCTATCTGTGACTATTGGCTTTAGCGTTTTATCTGAACCAAAGGTTGCACTTGAGTATTGGACCGTCACGCGACTTTCAATTGGCTTGATGGTTACATTGAAGCTTGCTTGACCCGGCGTGAACTTATCATCACCAGAGTCAGAAACCACAATACGTGTGCTGCCAGCATTAAGAACGCGCATTTCTCCTGTGTTGCTATCTAGAGACACCACATCGGTCGGTGAGCCATCTGCAAATTGGTAAGTCACCTGCCCAACCGTTCCGCTAATAGTCGGTTTGCTTGCCAAAGGTTTGAGCGCATTCCAATTATCTTCAACATCTGATGAAATTTGAATGCGGCTCGGAGCACTTAAAATATTGAAAGTCACTTTATGCTCAGGACCTGCACTGTAATTGTCGCTTTCCTTTCGGCGTAAAGTTAGTGTGGTTTCACCCGCTTTGTAGACATGTACAATCCCATTAGCAATCATGTTTGCTACACCTGGGTGTGTATTGTCAGTCATCTCAATCACATCACCGGAGCTAAGCTCGTCAAAATCTTTTAGCAGATTGAATTGGTGATCCTTACTGTAAACCTCTTCATAATCACGAGTCGCAAGCGGCTGACCTTGCGCTTTAGCGATATCAAGGTTCACTTTGAACTGAATTGGCTGATAGAACTCACCGCCATCATCTTCGAACGTTAACGTGTAGTTACCCGCCGTTTCGAGATATAGCGTATCTGAGGACATGCTCAGTCCCTCTGGTAAATCCCCAACCAGTTTGACATCGCCCTTTTGCCCCGCAAACGCGAGCGGAATCGATAAACCTTTCTGATAGGTAAAGGACATATCAATGTCTTTGATAACAGGGGGTGCTGCCGGAGAAATATCGATATTAAAACGCGCTTTCGTAGAAGGGAAACTACGCAAATCGTCCTCAATCACATCAACCTCAGCACGACCAACACCTTGAATCAACAGAGCGTTGCCGTCGTCAGAAACACGCACCACGTCTTGACCTGATACCACATCAAAATGATAATCTCCCAGCGCTCCCTTAACTTGTGGGTACAACGGAGCAAGCGCTTGATAACTTGCCGAGATGTTTGAAGCACTGATGTTTTGTCGCGTTCCTTTGCCAATTGCAACGTTAAATCGAGCAGTTTGCGTTTGCTCAACAAAGCCTTCACTGTACGTTGCCGTTGCTTCAACCGTTACTTGCCCAGTGTTATGAATCAAAAGTAAACCAGTATCTGGATTCAATACCTCAGCGACTTTGTCATCAGGGGTGCTATTGATGATCTCGTAGCGAATGCTTTTGGTATCTGTACTATCCAGTCTCACAGGTGTCAAAGTCAGGCCTTCTCGGAACTCACCAGTTAGAGGAGCAAATTGCAGTTGCTCAGCACCAACTTGATAAAGGTGAATATTGACGAGTAAATCACGAGCTTGGTAATAATCGTCGCCCGAGTCATGAACACGTACTTGCGCCGTTCCAGATTTCCCGATGGCGAACACTCGACCGTCGGTATTAACCTGAATCAAGTGTTCAGATCCACTTTCTACGGCATAGCTCAGAGAGCCTTTTTGCCCTCGTACAACCAAAGATTGCCCTTCAGTTTCCGACGCATTTAGACTGACATCGTTTGCAGCCAGATCGGCATTGTTGCCTTTGTCTACGGTAATCGTAAACGTGGCCTCTGACGTTTCGTAAGTCGGACTGCTGTCCGTCACTTTAATTGACGCCGTACCTGGACGAAGGATTTGTAACTGACCGTCGTCGATTTGAACCACATCAGAAGGAGTTGAAGATAAAATTTGGTATGTGATCGTGCCTTGTACGTTACTCATTGCCGTATTTGCGACACTTCCAATGCCATCAAATGTGAGTATTGCGTCTTCAACTTTAAGTTGAGGTCGACTTTGTTTTGTTGTTTGAGTTGAAGAACCCGAATTACGCGGCTTGGAATCGCCGCCCCCACCACCGCAGCCAGCGATTACTGCAGCAAGCAAAAGGAGAAAATAATATCTTTTCATTTTTTGTAATAATTTCTTACATCTTATAAGTGGCGGCGATAATAATACGATGTTTTATTCACCGCCAGCCCCTTTTTTGATTAATAAGATTATCGATAAACTACATTACCATTCGCTAAATCAATAAAATGCCGTCAATTTTCTAAAACAAGCTCGCTAATGCGACGAACAACCGTTTACGATCCGACTTCGCATTAAATTAGCGATGATTAAATTAGGGTTTTCAATAGATTAAAATATAAACAGTCGATCACACTTTAGCTGGCGTGTGGTGTGGATATTGAGGAAATATGAAGTCAACAGAGTGACTTCATATCTAATTTAGGTAGGAATTTAGACACCGTAAATAGGCAACTCAGTTGTATACTTGATTGGCTCCATCGCAAAGGTTGAAGTAACGTTGGATAGCCCTCTTACACTATTCACCAATCGCTTGTAGAACTCGTCAAAGCACTTCATGTCTTTTACCACAACCTTCATCATGTAGTCGTACTCCCCCGCCATGCGATAGAACTCCATAACTTCAGGAAAATCACTTACCGTGGTCACAAAGTGGTGATACCAACCTTCTGAATGGTCACTGGTCTTAAGTTGCACAAACGCAATAAACGACAAGTCGAGCTTTTCTGCGCTCAACAACGCCACGCGCTTTTCGATATAGCCTTCATCTTCCAGCTTTTTTAAACGCTTCCAGCAGGGCGTAGTAGTCAGGTTCACTCGCTCGGCCAAGTCATTTAAAGACAAGGTTCCGTCGTTTTGGAGGAAAGAAAGTAACTGCCTGTCGATTTTATCTAAGCTCATTCCTAGAATTTTCCTAATTTAGAGAAAATTTTTCTACTATTGATGAATAACAGAACAATAATAGCAAAGTTTTTCTCTAAGGTTATAGGTAGATTATCCCTATAGACAAAAACAACTACCCTACAGATTTTCGAGGAGTCACGTTATGTGTACTGACCACAACTGGATCAACAATGCTGTACGCAAAATCGAAGCAGACTTTCAACGTTCAGCAGATACTCACCTATTCAAATTAGACCTACCTTCTTTGGAAGGCATCGACATCTACCTAAAAGATGAAAGCACGCATCCAACGGGTTCATTGAAGCACCGTTTAGCACGTTCGCTTTTCCTTTACGCGATTTGTAATGGTTGGGTTGGTCCAGAAACCACAGTGATCGAAGCATCATCAGGCAGTACAGCGGTTTCTGAAGCGTACTTTGCGCGTCTACTTGGCTTACCGTTTATCGCAGTAATGCCAAAAACCACAGCACGCAAGAAAATTGAACAAATCGAATTCTACGGCGGTAAAGCGCACCTTGTTGACCGTTCAGACCAAATTTATGACGAGTCTCGTCGCCTAGCGAAAGAGCTAAACGGTCACTACATGGACCAATTTACTTACGCTGAGCGCGCAACCGACTGGCGTGGTAACAACAACATTGCGAACTCTATCTTTAGCCAAATGGAGCTAGAAGATCACCCAATCCCAAGTTGGGTTGTGATGAGCCCAGGTACTGGCGGTACATCTGCAACGATTGGTCGCTTTATCCGTTACCAAAAATACGACACAAAACTGTGTGTGGTTGATCCTGACAACTCAGTATTTTACGACTACTTCCAATCTGGCAATGCAGATATCAAGGGCGAAAACGGCAGTAAGATCGAAGGCATCGGCCGCCCACGTGTTGAGCCAAGCTTCATCGCTGGTGTTGTTGACGAAATGCGCAAGATCCCTGATGCAGCGAGTGTTGCAACGGCGCATTGGTTGTCTGGTTTGATCGGTCGTAAAGTTGGCGCATCGACAGGTACTAACCTATACGGCGTACTTCAGCTAGCGTGTGAAATGAAACAACGTGGTGAGACTGGTTCTATCGTGACACTACTTTGTGATTCAGGTGAGCGTTACCTAGATACTTATTACAATACTGAGTGGGTAAAAGAAAACATCGGTGACATTCAACCTTACCTAGCACAGCTGGAAATCATCCAAGCAAAAGGTTGTGTTGAGCCAGCATGTTGCGGCCCAATCACCGAGTAAGACAGATACTTTATTAAAAAACAGCCTGCTCAATCAGCAGGCTGTTTTTTTATCTGCTTAATACAAGAGAGTTACTTTTTCTGACGCGCTTCAAATGCTGCCAATTGTTCTGGTGTCGCTTTTGGTTGGTGGTTTTGTTTCCACTCATCGTAAGTCATGCCGTAAACACGCTCACGAGCATCATCGATGTCGATATCCACACCTAGGTCTTCCGCTTCTGCCTTGTACCATTTGCTGAAACAGTTGCGGCAGAAGCCAGCAAGGATCATAAGATCGATGTTTTGCACGTCTTTGTTTGCATCCAAATGCGCTAACAAACGACGAAACGTCGCTGCGTCCAGTTTGTCTTGCTCTTCTTGGGTTAGATTTTTGTATTTGAATTCAGCCACTTTACTTTCCTTTTATTTATCTCGCAGCTCATAGCATAGAAATGAGTGAGCGTGATGAGTCTAAAATTTGCGCCATTACAACAAATTTCCCTCTAAAACCACGCACTCACCCAAAAGACTGATATGATAACTGCCAGTTATCTTATTGATTAAATTAATACTAATTCTAAAAACGGTCTTTCACAAAGGTTATCGCCAAGTTATGAAAAACGCCATCCTATTATTATCTGCATTGACCATGAGTCTGCCAACTTTCGCCGCTCAAGAGCAAACCCACCAATCTTATTTATACCTAGGTACAGGTAATGTGGGCTTTGACACTCCGAATTTTGGTTCTGATCGCGACAGTGGCTGGTCGACACCTCACATCACGGTTGGCTGGGGTTACCATGTAAACCAATACCTCGCATTTGAAGGGGTACTGCGTTATTCACAAAATGAACTTAAGAATGATGCTCTAAAGACTGACTTAGACCTTCACTATTACCAAGCCGGTATGTCTGCGGTTGTAACCAGTGATAACTTAGGCGATACGCCGCTGTCACTATTTGGCCGCGTAACCGCGCTTGGCACTCAAGCTGAAATGTACGTACCAAACGAACAAAAAGTCACAGACGATTCTGGCGCACTATTCAACATCGGCGCAGGTGTCCATTGGGATATGAGTAAAGATATCTGGCTACGTGCTGAATACATTTACAACGTCGCCGACATGGGGTTTGATGACTTCTACGACAGTTACGAAGGCGTGCAAGTGAGCTTGGGTAAACGCTTCTAATCGAGCGCTTCCAAGCTGGCTTTAAAACCCAGAATTGAAGACAAAGAAAAGCCGAGGTCATTGCCTCGGCTTTATTGAATCTGTTTGTTGCGCAGACAATGGCGCTAGAAATTATTGTTCCGAAAACTGGCCAGCGGTATCTTGCTTTACATGGCTACTCTGTTGCCCTGCATCCAATGAAGTCAGCACACTTTCTTGGCGATCCAGAATCGCACCTGTCAGCTTCGGTAATGCTGTCGTTGCTAACAGTGCCATTGCACCAGCAACCAAAACCATCTCAACCATGTAACTGCCACGGAATTTTTTCAAGGGAACACCTCAATAGCATCGCCGACACAAGCATCGATCCTCAGATGCTTTGTCTGCCAAGACCCGTCGTTCGGTCAAACACGATGAGCGAGTCCTGTGCCCCTCGAAGAAGTGGCGAAATAATAACCAATATTTATCATTAGATCTATAAATAGTTAGAATAAAAATACAAAAAAACCGAGCAAATGTTGCTCGGCTTTTAATTTCAGCATCTTACAGAGATCACTTATGGATGTGCAATACGTCCTTTTGTATCGTGGCTTAGCGCTTTATTCAGCTCAGCCTCAACATGGCCAGGTGAGCGCGTCTTCGCAGAAATCAATCGGTACATTGCAGGGATAACGAACAAGGTGACTAGCGTCGCGAAGCCCATACCGAAGAAGATAACCGTACCTACTGCCACACGGCTTTCATAGCCCGCACCTGTCGACATGATCAACGGAATCGCACCCGCAAGCGTCGTAAATGCCGTCATCATGATTGGGCGTAGACGACGTGCTGCCGCATCAGTGATCGCTTTTTCAAACTCGATACCACGGTCACGCAATTGGTTAGCAAACTCAACGATCAAGATACCGTTCTTGGTTACCATGCCGATCAACATGATCATGCCGATCTGACTGTAGATGTTCATTCCTTGGCTCATCACAACCAAACCGAGGAAGCCACCAAATACGCCCATCGGTACGGTGAACATCACCACCAGCGGGTTAACGAAGCTTTCGAACTGCGCTGCGAGTACTAAGTACGCCACCAAAAGAGCCAATGCGAACACGACCGCTACGCTAGCTTGGTTTTCTTTAAAGTCTTTTGACTCGCCAGAGTAGCTCACTGAAATATCACCCGGTAGGCTATCAATCGCTTCTTGATCTAGGAAATCGAGTGCGTCCCCTAAGGTATAGCCTTCAGATAAGTTGGCAGTAATGGTGATCGACTTTTGCTTGTTATAGTGAGACAAACGAATCGATGCCGCGACTTCTTCAATCTTGGTCACCGTGTCCAAGGTCACCAACTCACCACTTGTGGTTCGCAAGTAAATTTGGCTTAGGTCTGCCGCGTTATTGAAGCTGTTTTCGTCACCACGCAGGTAAACGTCATATTCTTCACCACGGTCGATATAAGTCGTTTCACTCTTACCGCCAAGCATGATCTCCAGTGTTTCAGAGATGTCTTGTACACTCACGCCAAGTTCAGCTGCACGGCGCTTGTCTACTGACACCAACAACTCAGGTGTTTTCTCGGAGTAGTCGATCTCCGCACCTTCCATCATTGGTGATTCTTCCGCCTTGTTCTTAAGCATTTCTGCCCAGACCAAAAGCTCATCATAGTCCGACCCGCCAAGCACGAACTGAACTGGCTCACTCGATCCACCACGGAAGCCAGGCATGAATGGGAAGACACGAACGTCAGGAATACCTGCCAGTGACTTACGCACTTCATTCAACGCTTCTTGCGCGGTAACGTCACGTTCGTTCCAATCGTCCAAAATCATGATAACGAAACCCGTTTGGTCACCTGCTTGGCCACCGAATGCTGGTGTTTGGATACTGAACGACTTCAAAAAGCCTTGGCCCAACAACGGCATTAAACGATCTTCTACGATGTCCATGTTTGCCGACATACGGTTGTATGACGTTGCATCTGCACCACGTACAAAGGCAAAGATAACACCACGGTCTTCTTGCGGAGTTAACTGTGCAGGTACTTGATTCATCAAGCCATAGCTGCCGCCCATACACGCAACGATAACCAAAGGTGCCGCCCAGCGAACTTTCAACGCGCCGCGCAGTGCTTTGCGGTAACCCGATTCTAACTTGGCGAACAATTTATCAACCGCTCGATTAAATCGGTTTGGTTTCACATTAGCTTTTAGAATCTGACTGCCTAGAACAGGAGTCAGTGTCAGAGCAATCAGTGAGGAGAAGATCACTGACATTGCCAGCAATACGGAGAACTCGGTAAACAGCAAGCCTACCATGCCATCCATGAAGGAAATCGGTAGGAATACCATCACAAGGACAAGCGTTGTTGCGATAACCGCAAAGCCTACTTCTCGCGTACCTTTGTAAGCAGCCAGTAATGGTGATTCACCACGCTCAATATGGTGGAAGATGTTCTCTACTACTACGATCGCATCGTCCACAACCAGACCGATAGACAAGATCAGCGCCATCAAAGTAATCAGGTTGATAGAGAAACCAAAGTAGTAAGCCGCAATGAACGAGGAAATCAGTGAAACGGGTACAGTCACCGCCGGAATCAGGGTCGCACGCGCTTGACCGATAAAGATGTACAGAACCAGAATTACCAAGCCACCCGTAATAAAGAGAGTGCTGTAAACCTCGTCAATCGAACGCTCGATAAAAACGGTAGCGTCATAATCGATCGCTAGACGAGTCCCATCAGGCAGGAACTTCTGAATCTTATCGACTTCGGAGCGAACAGCTTGTGCCACTTCTAACGGGTTTGCATCAGACTGAGGCACAACACCTAAGCTGATATTAACCACACCATCACTCTTAAAGGTCGAATTTTCGTTTTCTGCGCCAATGAACACATCCGCCACATCTTTTAGATAGATAGGCGTGTTATCACTTGCGCGTTTCACGACAAGGTATTGGAAGTCTTCTGGCGTGTTGTAAGTACGCGCGGTTCGCACCGACATCACAGTTGAGTCGTTACGTACTTCACCACCAGGGCTTTCTAAGTTTTCACTTCGCAGAGCAGCTGTAATGTCAGATGCTGTAACCGAGCGACCCGCCATCAGGCCTGGTTTAAGCTTCACATACATTACTTTGTAAAGACCACCAGACAAGTCGATAGAACTTACACCAGAGATCAGACTGAAACGGTCCATCAGAACACGTTCCGCGTAGTCTGTTAGCTGGGTTCGGTCCATTTCAGACGAGCTAAGGTTAATATAGAGGGAAGCTTCACCCGAACCGTTGTTCTTAAAGACCACAGGGTCGTCGGCTTCGTCCGGTAATGAACGTTGAGCACGAGCCACCGCATCACGAACATCACTTACGCCCGTATTAAGGTCATAACCCAATTCAAAGGTGATGGTGATGCGCGACATACTGTTTCGAGTAGTGGAACTGATTTCATCAATGCCACTGATACCCGAAAGTTGGTCTTCCAGTACTGAAGTAATTTGGCTTTCAATAATGGTTGCAGAAGCGCCTTCGTAACGAGTACTGATCGATACAACTGGGCTTTCGATGTCTGGCATTTCGCGTACTGCTAGTTTTGTAAACGACACAAAGCCGAATACACACAGCAGCATGCTTAATACCAACGCCGCAACGGGGCGCTTTACGGAAACGTCAGAAAGTAACATTAGTTCGCTTCCTTAGCCGCTTCGTCTTGCGTGCCCTGCTCACCACTTGCCTTAGCAGTTTTCGCTTTTCCTGGTGCGACGATCTCTTTAACTTCAACGCCATCGCGCATGTTCACAATGCCTTGCACGACGATCTTGTCTCCGATCTCTACGCCAGATTCAATCACTACTTCATTATTAACACGAGCACCCAAGAACACTTCTTGACGCTTCGCTTTGTTGTCTTCATCAATAACGTACACGAATCGCTTGGTACCTGAGTATTCTAGCGCTTGAACTGGGATAATAGGCGCTTCAATTGCAGGGAACGCCAAAGAAGCATTCATCAGCATGCCCGGCTTGAGATGGTTTTCTGGGTTGTCGAATTCAATACGAATACGTAGGTTCAAAGTCTCTGCACTGATGCGAGTATCGATACCCGTTACTTTTCCGACGAAATCAACACCGTTCCAAGCACTGGTCGTCGCGTGAACTTCCATACCGACAGACAGCATCGACAGGTAACGCTCTGGTACTTGCAGATCCAACTCCATGACAGAAAGGTCATCCAGAGTCAGTAGCTCAGAACCTGCGCTCACCATTTTTCCTCGGCTGAAATCGATGAAACCAACGGTGCCGGCAAAAGGTGCACTGATATTTAGGTCCGCTAAGTTGGCTTTTGATGCATCAAGACGTGCTTCGGCAATCTCTACGCTCGCTTTTTGTGCATCGATTTCTGTTTGAGTGATGGCATTACGTTTAACCAAACGCTGAAACTCTTTTAACTTACGTTGCTCATCTTTTAGGTAAGCTCTTGCTTCTACTAATGCCGCTTGCGCTTTATCGTCATTTAATAGGATAAGAAGTTGGTCTTGTTGAACGTTTTGGTTGGCTTTTACGGCGATCTCTTTCACCTTGCCAGCAACCTCAGAAGCAACAACAACCGATTGGGCAGCTTCAAGCTTGCCGATCAGTGACAAAGACTGGTTGATTTGATGCGTCTCTACTTGCTCAGTTACCACCGTAACTGTTGATGGACCACGTTTGGCTGCAAAAGCGGCTGGTGATGCCATTAAAATAGAAAGCGTTAAAACAGATAAAGTGGCTCTCATACTCATAATTTTGACTACTAATCAGATAAACTTATGTCATTAAACTGAATACAGTTTATCAGTTGATACGACGCCTAACGTCAAGTAGTGTAAATTCAAGTAAAAAGTCAGTTTCTCTTTTGTATAAACGACATACAAAACGCTGACTTTCTACCATCTTTGCCCAAAAAGGCAGCATTCAACGTAAAAACGTAAGAAAAACGCTTTACAGCCTGAGCGAGTTTGCTATGATGCGCTCCGCACTTGAGAGATGTGTTGGGAAAACAATCTTAAGTATAAAAATACCCTGGAGGGGTTCCCGAGTGGCCAAAGGGAGCAGACTGTAAATCTGCCGGCACTGCCTTCGATGGTTCGAATCCGTCCCCCTCCACCATATTCTTTCTTATGTTTTTCCTTTGAACATGAGAACAACTTGGAAGCTAGGTTGGGAAACTAACA
>NZ_JH976126.1:188034-188324 GCF_000305755.2 Vibrio sp. HENC-03
GACTGTAAATCTGCCGGCACTGCCTTCGATGGTTCGAATCCGTCCCCCTCCACCATATTCTTTCTTGTGTTTCTCCTTTGAACATAAGAACAACTTGGAAGCTAGGTTGGGAAACTAACATCTAAGTATAAAAATACCCTGGAGGGGTTCCCGAGTGGCCAAAGGGAGCAGACTGTAAATCTGCCGGCACTGCCTTCGATGGTTCGAATCCGTCCCCCTCCACCATATTCTTTCTTATGTTTTTCCTTTGAACATAAGAACAACTTGGAAGCTAGGTTGGGAAACTAATT
>NZ_JH976126.1:188432-357917 GCF_000305755.2 Vibrio sp. HENC-03
CCGGCACTGCCTTCGATGGTTCGAATCCGTCCCCCTCCACCATATTCTTTCTTATGTTTTTCCTTTAAACATGAGAACAACTTGAAAAGCGTGTTGGGAAAACACTTTTTAAGTATAAAAATACCCTGGAGGGGTTCCCGAGTGGCCAAAGGGAGCAGACTGTAAATCTGCCGGCACTGCCTTCGATGGTTCGAATCCGTCCCCCTCCACCATATTGAAAAAGCCAGCTCATTGAGCTGGCTTTTTTCGTTCTATAACTACCATTTTTCAATGACTTACCCAACTCTCTGGATAAATCTAGCCTCACTCACAGCGCGATTCTTAGTGATCTTTCGTTAAGTAGTAGACTACTAAGCTCTTGTATCTACCTCTATTTGTAAGAGAATCCAAGTCTAAGTCCCTTTACCTCTGCTAATGGAGTCAAGCCATTGATCACCCTATTAGCTCAATCTTCACCATTCCCTACTATGCGACTCATCGTTGTCTCATAACAACCCTATTAAGGTCGACTTCAACCACTCGTATTGCCCCGATAGATTTAGAGTCCCTGATCTTCAGATATAAAAAATCCCGCTCGAAAGCGGGATTTTACTAAGACTAAATTGAACGCTGTTGGTGATTAACCTTGAATACCAACAATCAACCAAGGTGCGTTTGGTACCGTTAGGTCACGTTCTAAGTGCCAGATATCTTCGATGTCTTCTTCGATACCTTCTTCTGCATCACGGTAACGACCGCTAAATTGCAGGCTAAGCTGTGCTTTGTTCGCATCGTAGTCAGCACGAACAATTTCCGCATCTACGTACATCACATCAGTATGTTGCTCGCCATCTAGCTTCGCACGTTCTGCTTTCAAATCTTCGAACAGGCTTGGTGAAACGTACTCTTCAATTGTATGAAGTTGGTTGTGGTTCCACGCGCCTTGCAGGATTCGGTAGTGCTCGCGAGAGCCGTTGATGAATGCCGCTTGGTCAAAACCCGGTGGGTAGTTATGCGGGATATCAGTTTGTGCACCGAAACCGCCAAAACCACCTGCATTTGTGTTGTTAGGCTGTTGTTCAAAGTTCTGCATGTTTGGTTGCTCGAACTTAGAAGCGTTACCACCAAATGCTGGCTGCTGACGATGCTGATTCATACTGCCCTGCTTAGCACCAAGCATGCCGCGCATCAGCTTGAAGATAACAAACGCAATCAAACCAATGATCAGGATATCCATAAACTGGATACCTTCGAATGCACCACCAAAGAATGCTGCCAATAGACCACCAGCAAGAAGACCACCAAGTAAGCCGCCCATCAAGCCTTTCTTGCTTGAAGATTTAGCACCTTGTTCTTTACCAATGGTGTTTGTGTTTTGTTGCTGCTGTTTAGGAGCAGGAGCCGTTTTATAGCTCTTACCGAACGACTTACCACCACCAAACTTCTTCGCTTCCGCGATAGGCGTTACAGCAACGGTAAACATCAGTAGGGCGACAATCGAAAATAAACGTTTCATCGTTATCCTTAAAATTGACGATAAGTACTTAATCATGCTGCCAGATAACAAGATGAACAAGCATCCAATATCAGTAGCACGCTAAATATGAGATGTGACCATCATACTCCGTCAGATTCAACAATGAAACATTCCACAATAGAAGACATGTATCAGAATATTGCCAAGCAATAGGTTTATGACTTGTTTGCGTTATTGACGGTCAATCGGTAGCTGACTATCATATTGAACGTTGTTCAATAAGTAGTTTTAAATTATGGCGCGCAGAAACGATCACACCAGAGAAGAGTTGGTCAACTTGACTCTTTCCACAGTCAAAGACTTTTTAGACGAAAACTCTTACCACGACCTTAGCCTTCGCAAGATCGCTAACATGATAGGTTACGTGCCAAGTACGCTAGTTAATATCTTTGGTAACTACAACCTACTGCTTTTACATGCCGTTGCACAGACATTGGATGAGTTGCAACAAGAAGCCGTAGCCGCGACGAAAAACAGTAAGGATGCTCATCAATCACTTTTTGAACTGGCATACTGCTACCACGACTTCGCGCAAAAGCACCCATACCGCTGGCAACTTGTGTTCGAGCACAACATGAATGGTGCCGAGCTACCAGAGTGGCACGCAAAACGCATCGACGGTATGACTGGCATGCTAGAATCCTTACTTGCTCAAATCGCACCGCACCGTACTGAATCTGAAGTACTTCAAGCGAGTCGCGTATTGTGGTCAGGTGTACATGGAATCACGCTTCTTAGCGTTGATGATAAGTTTTTCTCTAGTGAACCTATTGATGGTAAAGAGCTTATTGATAACCTGATTTCAAACTATCTGATCAGCTGGTAATAAAGGATTATTCATGTCATCAGACAGCCAGTCGTCTTTGCTTAGGCAGCGAAAGTTCCTCCCCTATTTTGTCACCCAGTTTTTCGGAGCTTTCAACGACAACATATTCAAAAACGTACTGCTGCTGTTTGTGGCCTTTGCTGGGTCCAGCGCATTACCGATCTCTAGTAACCTGTTTATTAACTTGGCTGCTGGTTTATTTATTCTGCCTTTCTTCTTGTTCTCGGCGTCTGCGGGCGTATTAGCTGATAAATACGAGAAGTCTTGGTTTATTCGTAAGGTAAAGCTTTTCGAAATCGGCATCATGCTTTTAGGGGCGATTGGCTTTATCACTGAAAGCTACGGCGTGTTGCTCTTGCTGCTTTTCTTGATGGGAACGCAATCCGCATTCTTTGGTCCCGTCAAATACGCTTTACTTCCTCAACAACTCAATGAAAAAGAGTTGGTTCCTGGCAACGCATTGGTCGAAGCCGGTACTTTTATTGCAATTCTGGTCGGTACGCTTGGCGCGGGGCTTATTGCTTCGGCCGACAATGCGAAATATCTTGCTGCCTTCTGCGTTGTTATCTTTGCTGTTCTTGGTTACTTGTCGAGTCGTTTTATTCCATTTGCATCAGCAAGCGCACCGGACATTCAATTCAAATGGCAACCTTATAAGCAAACCAAACACACACTTTCTATTGCCAAGTCTGACCGCATCGTTTTCCAATGCATCATGGCAATCAGTTGGTTCTGGTTCTTGGGCGCAGCATACCTGACTCAGTTCCCGAACTTCACTAAGGTGTATTTGAATGGCACCGAAAGCGCAGTTTCGTTCCTGTTAGCGCTCTTCTCTGTTGGGATTGCGGTCGGCTCTATGGCATGTAACTGGCTGTCCAATCATCGCATTGAAGTGGGTATCGTACCGATTGGTGCTTTAGGGATAACCATTTTCGGCTTCTTGATGGCGACATCGATTCCAACGGACTTACCTCGATTCCATACATTCGCAGAATTCGTCAGCTATGACGCTTTCTGGCCACTGTTCTCCTATCTATTGATGATTGGTATTTCGGGTGGTTTGTTTATCGTTCCCCTTTACGCCTTAATGCAACACAGAGCGAAAGAAACAGAACGTGCACAAGTGATTGCTGGCTTGAACATCTTTAACTCATTGTTCATGGTAGGCAGTGCTGTATTAGGCATTGTTTGTTTAAGTGTGCTTGAGATGAGCATTCCTCAACTGTTCGCTCTTTTGGCTATCCTGAATTTCTTGGTTGCCGCATACATCTTCCTGCAGATCCCTATCTTTGTGGTGCGCTTTGCGATGTGGGTGGTCACTCACACCATTTACCGTGTCAAACATAAGAACCTACATCACCTTCCAGAACATGGTGGTGCGTTGATCGTCTGCAACCATGTCAGCTATATGGACTCACTACTGTTAAGTGCGGTCTGTCCTCGCCTGATTCGATTTGTGATGGAAGAAGACTACGCAAACCTCCCTCCTTTGCGACGTTTCCTTCGTCGAGCTGGAGTAATCCCTATTTCAGCAAGTAATCGAACGTCTATTCGCCGTGCATTTAATGATGTTGAAAAAGCATTGAATGAAGGCCATATCGTGTGCATCTTCCCAGAAGGGCGTTTAACATCAGATGGTGAAATGAACGAGTTCATGCGCGGTATCGACATCATACTTCGTCGCAGCCCTGTTCCAGTGATTCCAATCGCCCTAAAAGGCTTGTGGGGCAGCTATTTCAGCCGAGCAAAAGGTCGTGCTTGTAAAGGGTTACCAACTCGCTTCTGGTCAAAACTAGAAATTGAAGCAGGAACGCCTGTCGATCCAAAGCAAGCAACCTCACAAGTGATGTTTGAAAAAGTGAAAGCACTGCGTGGCGACTGGCGCTAAACTCAAACCAGTGAATTTGAGAATGTTGAACATACGTTTAGTTTTACTGAACGCATGTTCAATTCATTAATACTTTCTGACCAAAAGCGTTACTGTATACTCCACGCTTTAACTCATAACAACGAACGACACCCTTGAATACAAAGAATATCCCCTTTGGATTGGCACTGCTGTTTTGTTTAACCCCTTTTGTGTCCTCTCCTATCGCGCTTGTGATCGGTTTTCTTTTGGCGAGTTTTAGCCTAGTACCGACAGAGCTTCCTATTGCTTCATTCACCAAGAAGCTGCTTTCTTATTCCATTATTGGTTTGGGCTTTGGGATTCACTTTGACCAAGCACTCGCGGTCACTTCTGACGGCATTGGTCTGATCATCGCAACCATCCTTGGCACGCTTGTGATCGGCATGATGATCGCCAAAGCAATAAAACTTGAACGCACAACGGCGTATCTGATTGCTTCTGGTACTGCTATTTGTGGTGGTAGCGCGATTGCTGCGGTCGCTCCAGCGATTAAAGCAAAGGACGAGCAAATTGGTCTGGCTCTAGCGACGGTTTTCGTTCTGAACTCACTGGCGCTATTCATCTTCCCTGTTATTGGTCACGCTATTGGCTTGGATCAGCATACGTTCGGTACGTGGGCTGCGATTGCAATTCATGACACGTCTTCTGTGGTAGGTGCAGCATCAGCTTACGGTGAAGAAGCATTGACTACCGCAACAACATTGAAGCTTGCTCGCGCATTGTGGATCATTCCTGTCGCGCTAGTGAGTGCTGTGATTTTTTCTCGCGGTAACGGAGAGGAAGGCAAGAGTAAGTTAGTGATTCCTTACTTCATTTTCTGGTACTGCGCTGCGATTGCATTCAGCGACTTCTTCCCGCAATTTGAAGTGGTGTATCAAGGTATCTTTGCTATTGCTAAGCAAGCGCTTGTGGTGTGTCTGTTCTTGATTGGTTGTAGCATTTCAGTATCGAAGCTGAAGTCGGCAGGCGCTAAACCATTGTTGTTTGGTGTCACATTGTGGGTACTGATTTCTACTACGTCTTTAGGCTGGTTACTTCTCGACTAAACCTTGATTGATTTTCTGAGGCTGGGTTGGCTCAACTTTTCGTGTGCTTTGGCTTTTGTGTACCAACACTAATGCGATCGCGACCAGAAAAGCAGTTAACTCAGCCAATGAGCGCGTTAACCCCTGCGAACTCATCGCCACGCCAATTTGTAGCAACACCGCTGCCGCTAACACTAACTTGATCATCCTGAACCTTATACTTTATTCCTTAATCTTTGAGCATGATTATGATTCAGAGTTATAAGGATGCGAAATTCCGTTTTCGACTAATACATTGCGAAATCAACTAAGTTGGCTTTCTACCCACGAGATAAAGGTTTTCACTTTAGGTCGATGCTCGTAGCCTGAGGGACAAATCAAATCGTACCCTAACTGGGTATCCATCGCTGGGTAAGGACTAACCAGCTCACCTTTGTCTAAGAGATCTTTGACGAATCGATATCGCCCCATCGCAACGCCAACGTTATTCCTTGCCGCTAGCACTGCCATATCACGATGGCTCACACAGTAAAAATGCTGAAAAACATCCTCGTCCAGTCCCATATAAGCAACCCAGCGCTGCCAAACATCAGAACCAAGTGCGTGAATAAAGTTGATGCGATTGAGAGACTCAGTGCCATCTTCCAAGATATTCAGTTCCTTCATGTACTGAGGTGTACAGACCGGAATGTATTTTTCGCCAAATAACCGCTGACGATACACATCAACCATATGATCAGTATCGTAAAAGATCGCTACATCAATCTGATTGGTCACCAAATCGAGTTGGTTTTCTTGAGCGAAAAGGTTGAGGTTAAAACCCGGAAAATGGCGTTGGAAATCCGCAATGCGAGGCATCAACCACCCATTCAAAAACCCAGGGGACGCAGCAATGTTGAGTTCACCCACCAAGTCCGTCGACTTGATCTCTTCAATCTCATTAAAAATAGTACTGAGTGACGTAGATAACGTTTTTTGAAATCGGTGCCCTTCTGATGTCAGTTCGAGCTTTCGAGTGCCTCGAACAAACAGAGAGAAACCCAACTCCTGTTCTAGCACTTTGATGCGATGGCTCACGGCGCCTTGAGTCAAGTGCAGCTCTTTTGCCGCCTGCGTAAAGCTGAGATGCTTCGCTGCGATGCTAAAGGTATGAAGGTTTCGAAGCAGTAACTGTTGATTTGCCATGATCGACCATGCATTAAAAATATTAATTCATGATAGTAGTGAATTCGTTTGTTTGCGTCGATAATTAAGTTTCAAATAGCCCTTAGAAACTAAATAAAAACGTCACTTTCAAACATAGATCATGTTTTAGGTGGCATTAAAATTATAGGGGCAAATATGAATATACTCGGCTACATGCAAAAAGTCGGTAAGGCATTAATGGTTCCGGTAGCGACCTTACCCGCTGCGGCAATCTTGATGGGGATTGGCTACTGGATCGATCCGGTTGGCTGGGGTTCTGAAAGTGTCTTAGCGGCCTTCCTCATTAAATCAGGCGGAGCAATCATCGACAACATGGCGGTACTGTTCGCCGTCGGCGTTGCATTTGGGCTGAGCAAAGACAAAAACGGCTCAGCAGCACTGTCTGGGTTTATCTGTTTTATGGTGCTGACGACGCTACTGGCGCCGGGAGCCGTCACACAATTAATGGATGTGGCTGCAGATGAAGTGCCGGATGCCTTCAACAAAATCAACAACCAGTTCATCGGTATCTTGGTGGGGATTATCTCCGCTGAAATCTACAACCGTTATTCAGGTGTCGAACTACCAAAAGCACTGGCGTTCTTTAGCGGCAAACGCCTAGTACCTATTCTCACCTCTATCGCAGGTATGGCGCTGGCGTTTGTTCTGCTTTACGTATGGCCTGTGATTTACGATGCATTAATTATTTTCGGAACCAAACTTGAATCCATGGGTGCGGTTGGCGCGGGTTTATTTGGCTTCTTTAACCGTCTAATGCTAACTATTGGCATGCACCACGCGCTTTACCCTGTCTTCTGGTTTGATGTGGTTGGTATCAACGACATTCCAAACTTCTTAGGTGGCGCACAGTCTATTGCTAACGGCACAGCTGTAGTTGGCCAGACGGGTATGTACCAAGCAGGTTTCTTCCCAATCATGATGTTTGGTCTACCGGGCGCTGCTCTTGCGATTTATCACTGCGCTGATAAGCAAAACAAAACCAAAGTGTTCTCAATCATGCTAGCTGCAGCGATGGCGTCCTTCTTCACTGGTATTACAGAGCCTCTAGAGTTCAGCTTTATGTTCCTAGCGCCAGTGCTGTACCTGATTCACGCTGTGCTGACTGGTATCTCAATGTACATTGCAGCAAGCATGCAGTGGATGGCGGGCTTTGGTTTCTCAGCTGGTTTTGTTGACTTCGTACTGTCAAGCCAAAACCCATTGGCAACCAAATGGTACATGCTGATCCCACAAGGTTTAGTCTTCTTTGCGATTTACTACAGCGTATTCCGCTTCGCGATCATCAAGTTCAACTTGCGTACGCCGGGTCGTGGTGAGGACATGGAAAAGGAAGTCACCGAGAATATTGGAGAGCTAGCAAAAGACTACATCGCAGCAATTGGCGGTGCAGACAACATCCTAGAAGTGGACAACTGTATTACTCGACTTCGTTTAACCGTGAAAGATTCATCCCTAGCTGACGAAGCTAAGCTTAAACAGTTGGGTGCTGCTGGCGTAGTGATGATTGGTAAAGGCGGCTTACAAGTGATTATCGGTCTAGGAAAAGTAGATAAGGTAGCTGAGCAGATGAAACTCGCGCTCGCTAACTAAAGAATTGTGGTGACTCACCATCACCACATCCCCCTGAAGTGCAATAACGCTTAGTCACCGTTTTGCACTTCATTTTTTAACCAGTCTTTCACCGCTTTACGCGAGATTTTGATTCCCCCACCCAACAGGGTTTGAGGCATTGCGTAATACGCTATTGGCCATTTGAATTTTTCTAGCTTAGTTTGCAGATGTTGCTCGTATTGAGCTTTGTCCATTAATAACTCTGTCTGAATCACAGCTACTGGTCGGTGGCCAAATTCAACATCTTCTACTGGCACAACAATGCTTTGCGAAATACCCTCGATTTGGTTCAGTACCGCTTCAATTTCTTCGCAGTGAACATTCTCACCGCCAGAAATGAATTGGTTGTCTGCTCGGCCAATGATCTTAAGTTCATCGCCTTGCCACTCTCCGAGATCCTTACTGTCGAACCAACCGTTTTCATTCAGAAGTGAGGTAACTGAGCCTTGCTTGAAATAGCCTGCTGCTAGTGTTTGCCCGCCGATATAAATACGCTCTTCCACCAGCTTAATATCGCGATTTTGCAATAGGTGACCCGCGTTACTGATGCTATCGATTTGCTTTGCAGTTACGGTAGAGGCCGCTTCTGTCATGCCATAACCCAGCCAAGTTTCAATGCCTTGCTGTGTTGCTCGCAGTGCCAACTCATGAGCAACATGACTGCCGCCAAGTAAGACATGCGTGAGAGACAATGCGACTTGTTCATCCAGTAAACGCTTAAGCTGCGTCGCAACTAGAGAGGCATGAGAGACACCAAGAATATCATCAGCAAGATTTCCGTTTCCTACTTTGAGCGTTGCGCCTGCAAACAACCAACGGTAGACAATTGCCAAGCCTGACACGTGGTAAAGCGGCAAAGAAAGCAGCCAGCTATCTTCATGGTTGAATCGGAACTCAGCCAACAAACCTTGAGCTGAAGAAAGGTGCTGACGATGAGTATGTACCACGGCTTTAGGGGTGCCTGTTGAGCCAGAGGTAAACACAATAGACGCTAAAGCATCATGTGCGTATCCTTCACTTGAACTGCCAGTGCCACATTGCGATTCGCTATCCAGAGTCGAAAGTTGGATGATACATAGTTGCGATAACTGCTGTTCAGAGTAGCTAGCGGCAACACTATCAGCAAACCACACAAAACGTTGTTGAGCTGGCTTATATAGCGTCGTTAACTTACCTGAAAGAGCCTCAAAAGGCTGCGGCATGGTCAACGCAGCAATTGCACCTATCTGCTGAGCGGCAAGATAAAACCACAAGGTTTCAACTTGGTTCTTACCGACTAGCGTCACCACGTCTCCACTCGCGACACCTCGTTGTTGAAGGTAGCGAGAATACAAGTCAACACGAGCAGTCAATTGCTGCCAGTTAACTTGCTCTTTGATTGTCTCAAGCGCAATAGAAAAAGGGCTCACTTGAGCCCAATATTTCCATGGTGCAATCGCAATAGTATCTACGCTGAATGCCACACTAACTCCTGCTCAGATAGCGGAAGAACTGGAAGTTCACATTTAGGCCAACCTTGCTCTAGCTGCGCTTTGAATAAACCAATCGTATCCAAACCTGGGATCTCATTAGGTAGTTGCCATTGTGCTAAGCGAGCAAGTTGGTTCAGGCCAAGGCTTGATTCAATGCTTGAACTGATTACGGCTTTAATACCTAACGTCTTCGCCTTTTCAATCAGCTTAATACAGAAATCAACTGAGCCGATCAGCGTTGGCTTGATGATGATGGTTTTCACGCCAGTGAGATCTTCTAAGCTGAAGTCTTCACGGCGAACCGCATCTTGCAGTGTCTCATCCCACGCGATTGCAATACCCGTATTGATTGCAAAAGACAGGCTATCTCCCGGAGAGCGACATGGCTCTTCCAAGAAGGTAATACGCTGGCGTAGTGATGGTGCAATGTACTTAGCAAACTGCTGGGCTTTTTCTGGCGTCCAAGCACGGTTAGCATCAAGACGAAGCGTCAGCTGTGGAATCGACTCAAGGAACAAGTTCACCAACATGCCGTCACGAATAGGTTCATACAAACCCACTTTTACTTTCGCGACTTTTTCGCCTTCCATTTCGTTCAGTTTCGGGATCAGTTCATCTGGATCACCGTTACACAAAGGGGCGACTTGGTACTTACCTTGCGCAGGTAAACCGCCTTCAAGCTCCAACTGTGCCATAGACAGACCAAATGCAACCGATGGGTACATGTGGTTGTAATCTAAAGGCAAGTTTGCCCCCCAGCGTTCTGCTTGTGCTTGCAACTGAATGCCCGCTTCTTCAGTGCCTTCAAGGCTGAAGCCAACCAAAGGGGCAACTTCACCGCGACCAACCTTGTCACCGTCCGTTAATTCAAGGATATAACCTTTACGTTCCGTCAGCTTGTTATCACGTAGTATTACGCCACTGTCCATTGGTAAACAGTAACGGTAAATCTTCGCTTTACGCATAATTCGAATCCTATGTAATGCCGTATATTCTGAGCTTTTTAACGAGAGAACTCGCTAGTCTCCCAGAGGGCGAGACGCTCAGGACGAAAAACGAAACAGAGGAGCACAAAGGCTCCTCTTCTATACGGATTATGGGTTACGAGGGAACTTGTCGAAGTCTGGGCGACGTTTCTCGTTGAATGCGTTACGACCTTCTTGGCCTTCATCTGTCATGTAGAACATCATAGTCGCGTTACCCGCCAGTTCTTGCAGACCCGCTTGGCCATCACAGTCCGCGTTCAATGCGGCTTTCAAGCAACGCAGTGCCATTGGGCTGTGTTGCAGAACTTCACGACACCAACGAACGGTTTCTTTCTCTAGATCCGCTAGTGGCACTACTGTGTTTACTAGGCCCATGTCTACCGCTTCTTGAGCGTTGTAGAAACGACATAGGAACCAGATTTCGCGAGCTTTCTTTTGGCCTACGATGCGAGCCATGTAAGATGCGCCCCAACCGCCGTCAAATGAACCCACTTTAGGGCCTGTTTGACCAAATTGAGCGTTGTCAGCCGCAATCGTTAGGTCACACATCATGTGCAGTACGTGACCACCGCCCACAGCCCAACCTGCTACCGATGCGATCACTGGTTTTGGACAAGTGCGAATATCACGTTGGAAGTCCAATACGTTTAGGTGGTGCGTACCTTGGTCGTCTTTGTAGCCGCCGTAGTCGCCACGGATCTTCTGGTCACCGCCAGAACAGAATGCGTCTTCACCTAGACCTGTCAGAATGATCACGCCAACACCAGAGTCGTAGCGTGCATCTGCCAACGCATCAATCATCTCTTTTACCGTTTGAGGACGAAACGCGTTACGCACTTGAGGACGTGCAATAGTGATTTTCGCGATACCATCTACAGACTTGTGGTAATGAATGTCCTCGTATTTCTCGCTGCAATCTTTCCATTGAACCGGAGCGTAAAGTTCTTCTTCAGAAATGCCTACTGTTTTAGCCATGGTGATTCCCATTGTTCTCGTTGCTCTCACTCAAAGTGAGAATGAATTATTTGATTAACTTGCCTCGCAAATCGCTGTGGTTGCTCTTGGTGAACGTTATGTCCAGCACCTTCGATTTGTCGATACGCCAACCCGCTTGTCTCAGCCAGTTGGCTAAATTTTTTGTCTTTTTCGCCGCAGATATAATGCAGTGGAACCGCTTGTTGTTGCAGAGCTGGGAGCAAATAAGATTGCTTCGCTAATGACGTTGCAATCAGCATATCCGCTACCGCGGAACCAAGATTAGCACTTCGTTTCGCAATCAATGTTTGTCTTTGCTCATGGTTTAGTGAAGAAAAGACCAACTGTTGGTACCAATCGTTCAAAACACAGGCAAGAGGCTCAGTTTTGAAACGCTTTGCCCAGCGCGAATCGTTTTCGAATCGAGCCTGTCTATCTGACTCACTTTGAAGCCCGAAGTTTCCTCCTTCCACAATGCTTCCACAAATATTGAGATCTGGAAAACATTGGTGAGCAAGGCCGTGCATAGCAATGCGTCCACCCATTGAGTAACCAATCAGGATAAGCGGTTGTTGCGAAGGAAATAATAAAGATAGTGCGGAATTAAGTAATTTGCAGCAATCATTCAGATCGCTGCAAGAAATAGATTGGCTGTGCCCATGACCAGGGAGGTCAACCGTAACACGTTCATACTCGGGTAACGCGTTGATACACGCTTGCCAATCTTCACCGCTACCAAGCAAGCCATGCAAAAACACCAGAGTAGGCAAAGTACTACTTTGGTGCTTTTCCGTTGCTGGGAAGCGTTTAGAATAGAGCATGCAAATTCTTGTTGAAGGATTTTAGCTGCTCTACCGCTTGGTTCGATGGCGTTTGAACTTCAACCACTAACGCCCCTTCGCCGCTAGCAAAATGCTCAGAGACTATAGATTGATACTCAGCAAGCGTATTCGGTTTGCGATACTGTAAACCAAACTGTTTCGCTGCATGTTCAAATTCATAGCCATGAGGCATTTGATAGAACGACTCGCGATGCTCTTGCGGTACAGGCAGTAAGTCAAAAATCGCACCACCATCGTTGTTAGTGATCACCAACACCGAAGGCAACTTGTTGTGCGTAAACAGTGCCAATGAGTTCAGCCCATATAAGGCAGAAGTATCGCCAATAAACATTAACATCGGGTTCTGGCGCGCGCGTTGTACCCCGCTTGCTGTGGCAAACAGCCCATCAATGCCAGACGCACCACGGTTAGTGAAAACCTCTGTGTTATCAAGCTTGCCGAACATGTCGATCAATCGAACAAACAGACTGTTGCCAACAAACAGATCCACACCTTGAGCACGCTCAGCCACATCAATCGCTAACGCAATCTCGCTCAGCTCACTCTTAGGGTCAGATGCAAACAAGCCTTTCGCGTGTTGCGTGACCTGTTTGATGTCCGCGGCAAGTTCATTTGCCCAACCAGCGTGTTCTGATGAAAACTCCGTCGTACGTTCAACCCATGAGCTTGGCTGCTCTGCCCAGTGCCATTGTGGTAGGTGACTTTGGTTATCTCGCTCTAATCGAGGCGATACGTACCAATATTGAATGTCACCACCTTGCTGATTGCGCGCTACGTGTTTTTCTAACCAGTGATTGAAACGTTTAGAAATGATTCGACTACCAAACTGCACGATTAAGTCACAACCATCCAGTTGGCTTGCCAATTTCGGATTCTGCAACCATAAATCAAAATGCGCCCAATCCGAGCTCACACCACTTTGCGGATCAGCAAGCACTGGCCAGCCCATTTGCTCTGCAAACGCTTGTGCAGCTTGCGCCTGAACCAGTGGCAAACTACCAATGACCACCACACCTTTGTTATCCCCACAGCTTGGAATTGCGCTGCTGGTTTTCGGGTTAAAACGCTGGCAATACGTCACCTTGCTATCTCGCCAACCGGCAACGGTATCAAGGTAGTCCTGATAGGTGCTCTTTTCTGTATTGGAGTACAAAGGTTCTGGGAACGCACAGTTAATGTGAACCGCGCTGCCTCTTAGGCGCTGAGTAAACATCACTTCATCAACAGAAGTAAGCAACCAGTTCAACGGAGTTGATAGCGTAGGACTCGGCAGGTTAAGACTGTCAGAGACATGTCCTGAAAAAATACCCAATTGATTAATAGCTTGGTTTGCACCACAACCTACCAGTTCAACCGGACGGTCTGCAGTTAGCACCACCAGCTTTTCACCCGTCAGTTTTGCTTCAGCAATAGCAGGTAAAAGGTTAGCGACAGCGGTACCAGAGGTCACGATCAACGCAACCGGCTGTTTACTTGCCTTTGCAAGCCCAAGAGCCATAAAGCCTAAGCCACGCTCATCAAAGTGCGTGTGAATAGTAAAATTTGGGTTATCTGCCGCCTCTACCGTTAAAGGTGTAGAGCGGGAACCGGGTGCGATACAAACGTGGTTCACACCAAAGCGGTTCAATTCTGTCAGGATGGTTTCAGACCAGATGCGATTCAATACAGCTTGATCTGCCTTCATGATGCAACCCCAAGCGGTGGGTGGTCTGAAATAAGAGATAGTAACGTCGACATTTTTTTATCTAACTCGGCCCATTCATGTTCTGCAATGGAGCCTGGAACAATACCCGCGCCAGCAAACAGTTGGACTTGATCGCCCAAGATCAAAGCACTTCTGATTGCGACACAAAACTCTGCACGCTCATGGCTAATGTAACCCATAGAGCCTGCATACCAGCCGCGTGCAAACGGCTCATTATCCAAAATAAATTGCATCGACTCTTTACGCGGTAAACCGGCTACCGCGGCGGTTGGCTGTAAAGCTGAAAGCAATTGAACACCGTTGATGCCTGCTTTCAGATCCGCATGAATATTACGCTTAAGATGTTGGACTTTTCTCAGGCGAACAAGTCGAGGCTCTTTTTCTACTTCAACGCTCTCTGAATGTGGCGACAAGCGATCAACAATGTCATCCACCACATACTGGTTTTCGTTCAGGTTCTTTGAATCTTGAGATAACCAGTTCGCTAGTTCCATATCTTGCGTAGCATTGTCACCACGACCAATCGTGCCTGCTAATGCTTCAGTGTGGAGTTCATGCCCAACACGCGAATACAGACGCTCAGGGGTAGAGCCCATGAAGCTGTGCTTGCTGTCTAAGCTCAGTAGGAAATGGAAACTGTGGTGGTTATTTAGGTAACTCGCTTTCAGGAGTTGCGCAGCAGAAAGTGTCGAATCTAAGCGAACGGTTGATTTGCGAGCTAAAACGACTTTTTTAAAATCGTCGTTCTCAATACCTGTCAGTACTTTCTCTACCAAATCATTCCATTGAGGCTCTGTTGGCGCATGATCAATAGAACGAATATGAGAAGAAATTGGCGCAAGCATAGGCACATCACAAACCAGCTTTTTCAAGCCTGCTAATGTACGGGTTTTATCTTCTGAGATATTCACTGCAAGCGACCATTGCTGATCGAAGCGAATCAACTCGATTTGCGGCAGAAAGAAGAAAGACGGCATGCAGCGGCGGTTTTTCTCGTGCTGACCATCGAATGAACGCCCACCCCATACGCGTTGGCCTTCGCCAAGGATCGTATAGGCAGGTCCTGGCTCAACAAATGAATGGAGCTGACCTAGGGCAACAACTTCTTCACGAGTATCACGGGACTGCCAGTAAAACTTGGGAAAAAGTGGTTGTGCTTCAAGCCAGTCAATAAACGCGAAATTGGGTTTCTCGCTGAGTGGCTCGACTAAACGTGTTTGATTGCCTTCCGTTTGCTGAACTCGCTCGATAATTCTCTTTACGGCTTGATGGAACTGTGACAAATCAACCTCGAAGTCTATGAGGATAAGGGATAACTGACGGCTACTCTAAGTTTAGACCCAAAGCAAATCAAGGTCGTATGCGATCTTTTGCAAAATCCTGTGATACCAACAGGACAAAAGTTAGCCACTAAACGGATAATTTACAGATTTTTATTCTAATAAAAAACAAATTATTGTACTTTAATAAAGAAATTAACGATTTTTTAGGAATTATACAATGCAAAATATCGGGATGTCGTCAAAACTCGACAATGTCTGCTACGACATTAGGGGTCCTGTACTCAAACATGCTAAGCGCATGGAGGAAGAAGGGCATAAAATCCTAAAGCTAAACATTGGTAACCCCGCCCCATTTGGTTTTGACGCCCCTGATGAGATTTTAGTAGATGTAATCCGCAATCTACCAACTTCTCAAGGCTACTGTGATTCCAAAGGCATCTACTCTGCGCGTAAAGCCGTTGTACAACATTACCAACGTAAAGGCATCCGCTCACTCGATGTTGAAGATGTATACGTAGGTAACGGCGTTTCAGAGCTAATCGTGATGGCAATGCAAGCGCTACTGAACAACGGCGATGAAATGCTGATTCCGGCACCAGACTACCCATTGTGGACGGCATCTGTTGCTCTGTCTGGTGGTAAACCGGTGCATTACATCTGTGATGAAGGCGCAGACTGGTATCCTGATCTCGAAGACATCAAAAAGAAAATCACCCCAAAAACGCGTGGTATTGTTCTGATCAACCCGAACAACCCAACGGGTGCCGTATACAGTCGTGATTTTCTACTAGAAGTTATCGAGATTGCTCGTCAACACAACCTGATCATCTTCGCTGACGAAATCTACGACAAAGTGCTTTACGACGGAGCAACACACACCTCAGTCGCGACACTAACAGAAGATGTGCTAGTGATGACCTTCAACGGTTTATCAAAAGCATACCGTGTTTGTGGCTTCCGTGGCGGCTGGATGTTCCTAACCGGCCCTAAACATCTAGCGCAAGGTTACATCAACGGTCTTGAACTGCTTTCGTCAATGCGTTTATGTGCCAACGTACCGATGCAACACGCGATTCAAACCGCATTGGGTGGCTACCAAAGTATTAATGAGCTGATCTTGCCGGGTGGTCGTTTGCTTGAACAACGTAACCGTGCTTACGAGCTGATCAACCAGATCCCTGGGGTTTCTTGTGTGAAGCCGAAAGGCGCGATGTACTTGTTCCCGAAAATCGACACCAAGATGTACAACATTAAGAATGACCAGCAAATGGTGCTGGATTTCTTGAAGCAAGAAAAAGTGCTGCTCGTACAGGGTTCAGGCTTTAACTGGCCGAAACCGGATCACTTCCGTATCGTTACCCTGCCGCACGTAGAAGATCTTGAAACCGCGATTGGCCGCTTTGAGCGTTTCCTATCAACGTATAGCCAGTAGTAATTACTGCTGATCTCTCATATGCTTAGAGGAGCTCCTAGTGAGCTCCTTTTTTTGTATCAGAATCAAAATTGGAGACAGCAATGAAAGAAAGCCATTTTTTCGCCCACTTGGCACGAATGAAGCTAATCCAACGCTGGCCCTTAATGCGCTCAGTATCACCAGAAAACGTTTCTGAACACAGCTTGCAAGTCGCGTTTGTTGCTCATGCCCTTGCCCTAATCAAAAACAAAAAGTTTGGCGGTACACTGAATCCCGAACGCATTGCTATTCTTGCGATGTACCACGACTCCAGTGAAGTATTAACGGGTGACCTTCCAACCCCAGTTAAGTATTACAACCCAGAAATTTCTAAAGAATATAAAAAGATAGAAGCCGCAGCCGAGCAAAAACTACTATCCATGCTGCCAGAAGAATTCCAAGACGATTTTGCACCGTATCTGCTTTCGCACTCTGCACATGAAGAAGATGCCTTGATCGTTAAGCAAGCCGACTCCATCTGCGCGTACTTAAAATGTCTCGAAGAACTGAGCGCAGGTAACCACGAGTTTGCCTTGGCTAAAAAGCGGCTAGACATCACACTGCAAGAACGCAAAACACCAGAAATGGAATACTTCCTTCATACCTTTGCCCCAAGTTTTGAATTATCGCTGGATGAAATCAGTTAGTTGATGGAGAGAAAAGTGTCGTTTGAATTAGATGCCTTGTGGCAAGAACGCCATGATGATGAACATAAAATCCGCCGTGACGATCATCGTAGTCCTTACCAGCGAGATCGCGCTCGTATACTGCACTCTGCGGCATTTCGTCGCCTACAAGCGAAAACTCAAGTCCACGGCAACAGCTTAGAAGATTTCCACCGTACCCGTTTGACCCATTCCCTTGAAGCCGCACAACTGGGCACGGGCATTGTCGCTCAACTGAAAAAGAAACAACCAGAATTCCGAGATTTGCTGCCTTCAGACAGTTTGATTGATTCGCTCTGTTTGGCACACGATATCGGTCATCCGCCTTATGGTCACGGTGGCGAAGTCGCGCTGAACTACATGATGCGTGAACATGGCGGATTTGAAGGCAATGCCCAGACGTTTCGTATTGTCACCAAGCTAGAACCTTACACCGAACACTTTGGCATGAACTTGTCACGCCGCGCCTTACTCGGTTTGATTAAATACCCTGCTCTGCTGAGTCAAACAAGAGCGCTTTGCATGCCCGAGCCTGTCGAGCATCAACGCAAACTGAAAGCCAAAGACTGGAGCCCTGCAAAAGGCCTGTATGACTGTGATAAAGACTTGTTTGATTGGGTCATTGCACCACTAACGGACAATGACAAAGCTCTGTTGAGTCAAATGCGCTGTCGTCCAGAGTCAGATCTAGAACACTGTAAAACCCGCTTTAAATCGCTCGACTGTTCGATCATGGAACTTGCGGACGATATCGCTTACGGCGTGCATGATTTGGAAGATGCGATAGTGCTTGGCATGGTCACTCGCCAGCAATGGCAAGAAGGTGCAGCCAGTCAATTAGCAGATTGTGGTGACCCGTGGTTTGAAGAGCATATTGGTTCTATCGGACAAATGCTCTTTAGCGGCAAACATCACCAACGCAAAGATGCGATTGGTGGCATGGTCAATGCGCTGTTGACCAGTATTTCAATCAAAGTGGTGGTTGAACCGTTTAATAACCCGCTCTTAGCTTGGAATGCCTGTTTAGAGCCACACATGGCCAAAGCACTAGAAGTACTCAAACACTTCGTGAGCCAATATGTGATTCAAGTGCATCAAGTACAGATCGTAGAGTACAAAGGCCAGCAGATCATCATGGATTTGTTTGAAGCTCTAAGTGCGGACCCTGGGCGTCTGCTGCCACCGCACACTCGCTCACTATGGCAAGAAGCAAGCTGCGAAAGTGCAAAGATGCGCGTGATTGCAGATTACATCTCAGCAATGACCGATGGTCACGCACAAAAGCTACATCGTCAGCTGTTCTCTTCAATAGTCCTATAGAGAAGTACTCTATCGATTCGTTACTCTTCTTTCAGATAGTTCTTTTCAAATACGCCTGGAGGCATCTGGGCGATTTGAAATTCAATCATCTTCTCAAACGCCGTTAGCAAAGGCGTGAAATCTTTACCAGACTCCATCAGGCTCAGTGCATGAAAGCCGGCTTCCACTGTTGACAAGCTGTTGTTCGATGGAGCCTTACGAATGGTGTAATGCCCTTGCAGATCCTCTGGCAGTTTAACCGTTGGGATAGCATGCAAGTTGGTCGAAAGTTGCCACATTTTGTACGCTTTCTTCCAAGTACCATCGAGTAAAATCAAACGTATTTTCTTATCTGCCGTCGCTCCAACCGTCGCCAACTCTGAAAGGCACAACGATTGTTCTGAAGGGTAAAGAATGAAATGCTGGTAAGCGCTGTCCTCAAGCAACGTATTCAACGCTTCATTGTTAGAAAAGTCTTCTCCAATCAGACAAGTACAATGATTTAGGGTTAAATTGAGAATCCGTGCCGTACCAAGAGGACGATGTTCTTCACTCGTATGCTGAAGGATGATAAGTTCAACCTCGTTTGCTAGCGGAACAATCCATTGGCAAATACAAGCTTTGCGCGACTTTCCACACTGAGAACAATAACGAGACATAGAGTGAACCTTTATACATTGCTGAGCATCATCAGCGTTATCTGTTTAATACTGCAATTCGAACCAATGGCAAGCCTAACCGAATGGCACGCTTACAATATACGCCATGGCGAATGGTGGCGAATCGTAACAGGAAATCTGACGCATACCAACTTTGCTCACCTAGGGATGAATTTAGCGGGCTTATGGGTAATTGGATTCATCTTTCGCCCTTCGGTGCGTAACTTCTCTATCGCCTTTCTTGTCCTATGTACCTTCGTCGGTGCAATGAACTTATTCACCAACATGTCGGTTTACGTTGGATTGTCTGGAGTTCTACACGGATTGTTTGGTTTCTGGGCTCTGGCAGAGGTTTTCGACGGTAGAAGAAGCAGTTTAGTACTGGTAGGCGGTTTAATTGCAAAAGTCGCTTGGGAGCAGTTCTACGGCCCTTCAACAAGCACGGCGGCAATGATTGGTGCTCGAGTCGCTGTGGATGCTCACCTATTTGGTGCTATCGGGGGGATGGGCATGGCTTGGTTAGAGAAGCTAACGCATCGTCGTATATTCGGTTAATGCGCTTCAATCTGAGTGCGCACAAGCCTCGATAAAACAAAAAATCCCGAACCAGAAAAACGCTTTGGTTCGGGAAAGCAGTAATAGGAAATAGAACTTCGCTTTTCAAATCAAAGCGTGGATCAAAGTAAGATACGATCTTGGTTCTTTTTCACCGTCGCTTCACCAATGCCTTTCACTTTGCTTAAGTCCGCTGCGGTTTTAAATGGGCCATGTTCATTTCGGTACTCAACAATGTCTTGCGCTTTTTTCTTCCCAATACCATTCAATAGTGTCGCAATTTCTTCCGCAGTAGCCGTATTCACATTAACGGTGATTTCAATGCCTTCATATTTGGCCGCTTTTGTCGTTGCCGACTTGCCTTCTTCCGCCCAGCTCATTGGCGCCAATAGCAGCAAGCACAGTGTTAACATCCATTTCATTTGAGTGTTCTCCCCTAAATCGAATTATCAAAAACAAGGATCACTCTAGGAAAAGTGTTGCTGTCATAGAAGTTGGTTCAGACAAAAATAAAACGGGCCGCTAATGCGACCCGTTTTAGTTAACATGCAAATTACATCAGTAATGCTTAGTTGCTCACAACAAAGTATTCGATGTCAGTGTTTGCGCGCAGTACCGCGATTACTGAAGAAAGATCTAGCTGAGAAGAAGCACGTTGCATTTGTGTCGCCACTTGCTCTTCTAGAGCGCTGTCTAGCTCTGCGTGAACCGCGTCTAGTTCAACAACCACGATGTTACCTTCTAGGTCTTTAGATTGACCGTAAACAGGCTTACCATCGACTGGTTTCGCCATCGCAAATACTGTTGATGCTAGCGGAGAACGACGGTCTACAGACTCTTGTTCACCAAACGCTAGGTTGTTTTCAGCAAGAATGTCCTTGTTACCTTCTTTCAGAGCCGCAACAACTTTAGTACCTAGTTCGATTGCGCCTTGCTCACCTTTAACGCGAGATAGCTCAGCAACCACTTGGTCTTTCACTTCGTCTAGAGGAAGTACAGTCTCATCACGAGCATCTTCAACGCGAACAACGATGATGTGCTCTGGTGCAACTTCGATTGCTTCAGAGTTTAGGCCATCTTCTTTCACTTCAGGGCTTAGAATCGCTTGCATTACCGCTTGGTTCTTCAGCACTTCTGGAGCATCAGCTTGAGAGATGAAGTCTGTTGTCTTCACTTTTTGGCCAACAGCTTTAGATGCGTCATCTAGAGAATCAGGGAACTCAAACGCCACTTTTTCAAGTTCGTTTTGTAGTTCGTAGAATTGATCAACCGCTTTCTGGTCAATCATCTCTTGTTTGATTTCAGCCGCAACTTCTGAGTAAGGCTTAGCAACCGCACCTTTTAACTCTTCAAGCTTGATGATGTGGTAACCGAAGTCAGACTTCACTAGACCAGTCATATCGCCTGGATTCTTAAGAGCAAATGCCGCTTCTTCGAATGCTGGGTCCATTACATCGCGCTCAATCCAACCTAGGTCGCCGCCGTTTTCTGCGCTACCAAAGTCGTCTGATTTTTCTTTCGCTACTGTTGCGAAGTCAGCGCCTGCGTTTAGCTCGTCAAGAATCGCTTGTGCTTTCGCTTCGTCATCACCCTCAACAAGGATGTGCGCTACGCGACGTTGCTCTTCTGTAGAATACTTGTCTAGGTGCTCGTCGTAGTATTTCTTAACGTCTTCGTCAGAAACTTGAACTTGCTTCTTAAGCTCTTCAGCTGAAAGCTCAATGTATGCAACTTTAACTTGCTCAGGACGAGTGAACATGTCTGGGTTTGCTTTGTAGTAGTCTTGAATTTCTTCATCAGTCAAATCTACTTTCTTAGCAAACTCATTCAAATCGATAGTAATTGTGCGAACGTCACGAGTTTGAGTGAACAGTTTACCTTCTGCCTGAACTTCGCCAGGTAGCGTGAATTCACTTGTTTGCAGTGCGTTCAGCAGTTGCTCACGAACCAATTCACGGCGCATGTACTCTGCGAATGAGTCTGGAGAGAAGCCTGCGCGACGTAGAGACGCTTGGTAGATCTCTTGGTCGAATTTACCGTTAGATTGGAACTGAGGCATGTCTAGAATCATGCTGCGAACTTGTGCATCGCTAATGCGTAGACCTAGAGCTTCAGCTTGTTGGTCAAGTAGCACATCGTTGATCATGCGGTCTAGAACAGATTTGCGGAACGATTCAACGTATGCAGGGTCAGCCAGCATTTGAGAGAAGTAATCACCCAATTGAGCTTGCATGCGGTTACGCTCATTTTGGTATGCCATCTCAAACTCACCACGAGCAATCTCGGTGTTACCTACTTTCGCTGCTGAGTTGTTGTTGCCACCAACGATGTAGCTACCTACACCTGCAAATACGAAAGATAGGATGATAAGTCCAAGGATAATTTTGACCGCGATGCTGTTCACGCCTTCGCGTAGTCGATCCATCATAATTTAACTGCTCTCCACAATTGAAGCCGACTGCTTCTAATAGAAAATGTAATGTCGCGATAATATCAGAAAAAGAAATGCGCATCAGTAGGATGCGCATAATTTAAAAAAGTTCGGCTCTTAGTTTGTAAATTTTTGTTCAAATTTGACTATTTGAGCAAAAGTTATGCAATGGCCGTCAGCTGAACCAGCTCTTGTGTCAGTGACACAAAGAATTAGTTACAAGCGTCTTTTAGAGCTTTACCAGCTTTGAAAGAAGGTACTTTAGCTTCTGCGATTTGGATTTCTTCACCAGTTTTTGGGTTACGACCTGTGCGTGCTGCACGAGTACGTACGCTGAACGTACCGAAGCCAACAAGAGCAACTTGGTCACCAGACTGAAGCGTACCACTTACTGCTTCGATGAATGCGTCTAGAGCGCGACCAGCTGATGCTTTAGAGATGTCTGCGTTTTCTGCGATTTGTTCTACTAGTTGAGTTTTATTCACTGTGATTTCCCCTTTGTGTCATCTGTGATTATTTTTGTGATGACGTTCGTTCCATAATTAAGAAAATATGCTCCACCCCTTATTCTTCAAGGGCTGGAAGCTATCGAACTTAACTTAGCGTCCAAAAAAAACGCTGACAAGCCTTTTTAGGCCTATCAGCGTAAAGTTTTACTTATTTTTGCTGCACATCACTATTTTTGAGACTCAAACTCAACGCCTGTCGGGTCTCGCTCTAGTGCAACTTTAAGAACTTCGTCGATCCACTGTACTGGGATAACCTGCAGATCCGCGATAACATTTTCTGGAATCTCTTCCAAATCACGCTCGTTGTCCTTCGGAATCAGTACGGTTTTGATGCCACCACGGTGTGCCGCAAGTAACTTCTCTTTTAGACCGCCGATAGGTAGAACTTCACCACGTAGCGTAATCTCACCTGTCATACCCACTTCTGCTTTTACAGGGTTACCCGTCAAGCTAGAAACCAGTGCTGTACACATTGCGATACCCGCACTTGGGCCATCTTTTGGTGTCGCACCTTCAGGTACGTGTACGTGGATATCACGTTTCTCGTAGAAGTCTGAGTTGATACCCAGTTTCTCGGCACGTGAACGAACAACCGTCATTGCTGCTTGGATAGACTCTTTCATAACGTCGCCAAGAGAGCCGGTTTGCGTTAGCTTACCTTTACCCGGCATCGCTTCCGTTTCGATCGTAAGAAGGTCACCGCCCACTTGTGTCCAAGCTAGGCCAGTTACTTGACCGATACGGTTGCTGTCATCCGCTTTACCGAAATCATGACGTTGAACACCTAAGTATTCTTTTAGGTTTTCCATCGTAACTGTCACTGACTTCAAGCTCGTATCCAGCAGGATGTTTTTCACTGCTTTACGACAGATCTTAGAAATCTCACGCTCTAGGCTACGTACACCCGCTTCACGCGTGTAGTAACGAATGATACCGATGATTGCAGAATCTTCGATGGTAATTTCGTTTGGTTTCAGACCATTACGCTTAACTTGTTTATCAACAAGGTGACGTTTTGCGATGTTTAGTTTCTCATCTTCTGTGTAACCAGACAGACGAATCACTTCCATACGGTCTAGTAGAGGACCAGGAATATCCATCGAGTTAGACGTCGCAACGAACATAACGTCAGATAGATCGTAATCTACCTCTAGGTAATGGTCGTTAAACGCGTTGTTTTGTTCTGGGTCTAGAACCTCCAACAGCGCTGAGGATGGATCGCCACGCATGTCTGAAGACATCTTGTCGATTTCGTCCAGAAGGAACAGTGGGTTTTTAACGCCTACTTTCGACATCTTCTGAATAAGTTTGCCTGGTAGCGAACCAATGTATGTACGACGGTGACCGCGGATTTCAGCTTCATCACGTACACCACCCAGTGCCATACGCGTGTACTTACGACCCGTTGCCGCTGCAATAGAGCGACCTAGCGATGTTTTACCAACACCAGGAGGACCAACAAGACAAAGGATTGGACCTTTCAGTTTGTTGATACGGTTTTGTACCGCTAAGTACTCAAGAATACGTTCTTTTACGCGCTCTAGGCCGTAGTGGTCTTCGTTCAGAATTTCTTCTGCTTTCGCAAGGTTCTTCTTCACTTTAGAGCGCTTATTCCAAGGCACGCTTACCATCCAATCGATGTAGCTGCGTACCACTGTCGCTTCTGCAGACATTGGAGACATCATCTTAAGCTTTTGCAGCTCTTGTTCTGTCTTTTCACGCGCATCCTGAGGCATTTTAGATTCTTCAATCTTTTGCTTCAGTGTCTCGAATTCGTCAGGAGCATCTTCCATCTCGCCAAGTTCTTTCTGAATCGCTTTCATTTGCTCATTCAGGTAGTACTCGCGCTGAGATTTTTCCATCTGCTTCTTAACACGACCGCGGATGCGTTTCTCAACTTGAAGAAGATCGATCTCTGATTCCATCTGGCCCATTAGGAACTCTAGACGCTCAGTTACATCGATGATTTCAAGTACTTGTTGTTTGTCTACAAGCTTAAGAGGCATGTGCGCTGCAATGGTATCTGCTAGGCGCGCCGCTTCGTCAATACCGCTTAGCGAAGTGAGCACTTCTGGCGGGATCTTTTTGTTTAGCTTGATGAAGCCTTCAAATTGGTTGATAGCGCTGCGAACAATCACTTCTTGCTCACGCTCTTCAAGTTCAGGCGTTACCACAAATTCCGCCTCAGCAAGGAAGAATTCGCTTTCTTTAAAGTGGTTGATCTTCGCGCGTTGCTGACCTTCAACCAGCACTTTAACCGTGCCGTCAGGTAGCTTAAGAAGTTGGAGGATGGTTGCAACCGTACCTACTTCAAATAGGTCGTCAACCGTCGGCTCATCAGTGTCCGCTTGCTTTTGTGCCACAAGCAGAACTTGTTTGTTTGTTTCCATCGCTGTTTCTAGACAGCTAATCGATTTTTCACGACCAACAAACAATGGAATAACCATGTGTGGGTAGACCACTACGTCACGTAGAGGTAATACCGGGATCTCGATACGCTCGGAACGTTCCAAGTTCATATAATTCTCTCTTCCGCTTTCACGTTTAACGTATTACTTAAGGCAGTATATGGGGTCTAATTATTTGGATTCAATAAGAGAAATAAAAAAAGGAGGTAATTACTTACCTCCTTTCTATTCATGGCTGAATTTATTCTGCTCCAGCGGCCTGATTGTCGGCGTTGCTGTAAATGAGCAATGGTTCTGATTCACCGTTAATCACTGATTCATCAATCACGACTTTACTTACGTCCGTCGCTGATGGCAGTTCATACATGGTTTCTAGTAGAACGCTTTCTAAGATTGAACGTAGACCACGAGCACCCGTTTTACGCTCCATTGCTTTCTTAGCGATAGCACGTAGCGCGTCTTCACGGAACTCAAGTTCAGCGTCTTCTAGTTCGAACAATGCTGCGTATTGCTTGGTCAGTGCGTTCTTCGGTTCACATAGGATCTGAATTAGCGCTTCTTCATCAAGCTCTGTCAGTGTTGTTGTTACTGGTAGACGACCGATAAACTCAGGGATCAGGCCGTATTTCACTAGGTCTTCAGGCTCTACCTGAGTAAATAGTTCACCGACTGTTTTGGTTTCGTTCTTAGAGCGCACTTCTGCGCCAAAACCAATACCTGTGCCTGTCGCTACACGCTGTTCAATCACTTTATCTAGGCCAGCAAATGCACCACCACAGATGAACAGGATCTTAGACGTGTCCACTTGTAGGAATTCTTGCTGTGGATGCTTACGACCACCTTGTGGTGGAACCGATGCAACCGTACCTTCGATAAGTTTTAGTAGCGCCTGCTGAACACCTTCACCAGATACGTCACGCGTAATAGATGGGTTTTCAGCTTTACGAGAAATTTTGTCAATTTCGTCAATGTATACAATGCCGCGTTCAGCCTTCGCTACATCGTAATCACATTTTTGCAGAAGCTTCTGGATGATGTTTTCAACGTCTTCACCTACGTAACCAGCTTCGGTTAGTGTGGTAGCGTCGGCCATTGTAAATGGCACATCCAAGAATCGAGCTAGCGTCTCAGCAAGCAGAGTTTTACCACTACCCGTTGGACCAATTAGAAGGATGTTACTCTTACCAAGCTCCACACCTTCGCTCGTTGTATCACCATTGCGTAAACGCTTGTAGTGGTTATATACCGCAACTGCGAGCACTTTTTTCGCGTAATCTTGTCCGATCACATAGTCATCAAGGTGTTCACGGATCTGTTTTGGCGTTGGTAACGCTTCAGATTCTTTCTTAGGGAGAACATCCTTGATTTCTTCGCGAATGATATCGTTACATAAGTCGACACACTCGTCGCAAATGTAAACTGACGGACCTGCGATTAGCTTGCGAACTTCGTGCTGACTTTTGCCACAGAAAGAGCAGTACAGCAATTTGCCGCTGCCGCTTTCTTTGCTTTTATCTGTCATTCGCTAACCTCTTAGCCTTTACTCTTTATGAATGAGTGTATATCAAATTTAGCCAAAATGCGCTGGCTAAATTACTCGCCGCGGTGGCTCAACACTGCATCCACAATACCGTATTCTACAGCCTGATCTGCCGACATGAAGTTATCACGATCAGTATCGCGTTCAATCACTTCAAGAGGCTGGCCTGTATGCTCTGCCAATAGGTTGTTTAGCTTCTGCTTGATGGTCAGGATTTCCTGAGCATGGATTTGGATATCAGAAGCCTGACCTTGGAAGCCACCTAGTGGTTGGTGGATCATCACACGTGAGTTAGGCAGAACGTAACGCTTACCCGGCGCACCACCTGCAAGCAGGAACGCACCCATTGAGCAAGCTTGACCCATACATACTGTGCTCACATTTGGTTTGATGAACTGCATGGTGTCGTAAATAGACATACCTGCTGTTACGCTGCCGCCTGGTGAGTTGATGTATAGGAAAATATCTTTATCTGGATTTTCAGATTCTAGGAAAAGTAGCTGAGCCACGACAAGGTTTGCCATGTGGTCTTCCACTTGACCGGTTAAAAAGATCACGCGCTCTTTAAGCAAGCGTGAGTAAATGTCGTAAGAGCGTTCGCCGCGGGAAGTTTGTTCAACCACCATTGGCACTAGCGCGTCAATAATTGGCGACATTGCATTTTTTTCTTGGTAGCTCATATTCTTATGTCCCTAAAATAAATGGCCCGGATGATGTGTATCATACGGACCATTGTTAGCAGAATAGTCGACGTTAAGTCAACCTTCTACGCAAGATATTGCTTATTAAGCAGCAGGTTGTTGGTTAAGTAGCTCGTTGAAGCTTACTTCTTTCTCAGTAACCTGTGCTTTAGCGATGATCGCGTCGATTGCTTGCTCTTCTAGAGCAACGTTACGCATGTTGTTCATCATTTGCTCGTTTTGCTCGTAGTAAGCAATAACTTCTGATGGATCTTCGTAAGCTGTTGCCATCTCTTCGATTAGCGCTTTCACTTTCTCGTCGTCAGCTTTTAGCTCTTCAGACTTGATTACTTCACCTAGAAGAAGACCAACTACAACGCGACGTTTAGCTTGCTCTTCGAACAGTTCACGTGGAAGCTGTGCAGCTGCTTCTGGGTTGCCACCGAAGCGTTGAGAAGCTTGTTGACGAAGAACTTGGATTTCTTGGTCGATAAGTGCAGCTGGTACGTCGATTTCGTTTTGCTCAACTAGACCGTCGATAGCTTGCTCTTTGATGCGGTTCTTAACAGCTTGCTTAAGTTCGCGCTCCATGTTCTTACGAACTTCAGCTTTAAGTGCTTCAACGCCACCTTCAGCAACACCGAACTTAGAAACGAACTCGTCGTTTAGTTCAGGTAGTTCACGAGCTTCAACTTTGTTCACTTTGATTGCGAACTTAGCTGCTTTACCTTTTAGGTTTTCAGCGTGGTAATCTTCTGGGAAGTTTACGTCGATTTCGAATTCCATACCTTTAGTTTTACCTTCGATACCGTCTTCGAAACCTGGGATCATGCGACCTGCGCCCATTTCTAGTGGGAAGTTCTCAGCTTTACCGCCTTCGAACTCTTCACCGTCGATAGAACCAACGAAGTCGATGCTTACGCGCTTACCAGCTTCTGCAGCTTCTTCAACTTCTGCCCAAGTAGCTTGTTGCTTACGTAGAGTTTCGATCATCTCTTCTACGTCTGCATCGTTAACTTCTGTTGTTGGTTTTTCAACAGTGATGCTTTCTAGGCCTTTTAGTTCTACTTCTGGGTAAACTTCGAAAGTTGCAGTGAATACTAGATCTGCGCCTTCGTTGTTTTCAACTGGAGCGAAAGTTGGTGCGCCAGCTGGGTTGATTTTCTCTTTTACGATCGCTTCGATGAAGTGACGTTGCATAACTTCACCAAGAACGTCTTGACGTACTGCTTTGCCGTACATCTTAGCAACCATTTTTAGAGGCACTTTACCCTTACGGAAACCATCGAAACGACGGTTTTTAGCGATGTTGCGTAGTTCAGCTGTTACAGCGTCTTCGATGTTTGCAGCTGGAACAGTAATGTTTAGACGGCGCTCTAGGCCTTCTAGCGTTTCAACAGTAACTTGCATTATATATAAACCTCTAAAGTGGCCCGGTCTTCCCGAGCGTATGAGCGAGACTCTTTGAGTTCACGCTTCATCCTTGTGTAGTGTCCTGTCCGAACACCTAATTTAAAATCGAGTATCGATGCTGAATCTCAACACCGGACTAATCAGTGATATCTTCGGCGTCATCACCAAAGGTATCTCCTATTAGCCTCAGGACAGAATTTTTAGACGCGACATTCTAGCGATCTGTCGCAACCCTGTCGAGCCAATAGCCACTATGTGGACATTGTCTGCGCTAAATTCTCGAATACCGACTCAAAAAATAGCGAAAAATGCGATTTGAATACCGCTTCAACGCTGCCAGCATATCTAGAATGGGGACAATAGCGACTTTTTCAAGAGAATCGACAGCTTTTTTTATTGAAAAGCCTAAAAAGAGATCTTGCTCTTGTTTTACTCCACAGAGTTGGAAACTAAATCCCTATTCATTCCTACAAACCATTAACATTTTCTTATGTGGTAAAAGGGAAGGTAGCAAGGAGCGTAAGGATGTCGCAAAGAAACCGTATTCTACTGATTTTTTTCGCCTTCTATTTCCTTTGCGCGTTCGCCGGCGGACATTGGGTTTGGAATGCCAGCTACCAGTCCTTGCTCGATAAACACCAATCCCAATTAGAACGTTTTTCTAGCCACATTCAAAACAAGTTAGACAAGTACGCCCACATCCCTCACCTACTTTCAAAAGACGAACCTTTGGTTGAAGCGCTGCTCAATCCGAACAACAGTGCACAGCTAGAAATCACTAATCGGTACTTAGAGTCCGTCAATGATGTTATTGCTGCAGCGGACACTTATTTGATCGACAAATGGGGCACAACAATCGCAGCAAGTAACTGGCGTAAAGAGCGTTCGTTTATTGGCCGCAACTTCGCTTTCCGCCCTTACTTCAAACAGGCGATTATTGGTCAGCGAGCGGAATACTATGCACTGGGTTCTACCTCAGGAAAGCGAGGCTATTACTATTCCTATCCTCTTGTGTATGCAGGAGGCGTTTTAGGCGTCGTTGTAGTCAAAATGGATTTGAGCAAGATAGAAGACAATTGGCAGCAGCCGAAAAGCATCTTTGTTGCGAGTGATCCAAACGGCATTATTTTTATGAGCAGTCGTAGTGATTGGCTATTCAAAAGCTTACAGCCACTCGACGAACCAAAAGCTGCTGAAGTTTGGGCAAGTCGCCAATATTTAGATACGACGATTGAATCTTTGGGTTTTGTTGGCGATATGGGGTTAACCCACACAGAGGCGAAGCAAGGCTACCCTTACAACAAAGGAACCTTGGTGATCTCTTCTCTTCCTTTGAAAGAGCTCAAACTCACGATTCGAGTATTGTCTCCAAAGCAGTCCGTGGTTTGGATAACGATGGGTTATTTGCTCGTCTTGACGCTTGTCTTCACTGTATTGTTTTTGGTTGGTCAACTTATCTATCACCGTCAACAACGTCACCTTCAACTTGAACGCATTCAACAAGAAGCCAATCAAAAGCTGGAATACCAAGTGATGGCAAGAACGGCCGAGTTACAAGCAGAGATTGCTCAACGGATTGAAACCGAACAAACCCTTCGCCTAACTCAAGATGAATTGGTGCAAGCAGCGAAACTGGCGGTTTTAGGGCAAATGTCAGCCAGCATCAGCCATGAGCTCAACAACCCATTAGCAGCCATTCGCAGTTTTGCTGAGAACGGCAAATTGTTCCTAGAAAAAGAAAAGTTCGAACGTGTCGAGGACAACCTCACTCGCATCTCTGCCCTTACCGACCGGATGGCGAACATCAGTCAGCAGTTGCGCTCATTCGCGAAGAAAACCAGTGGCAATGAATTGGTACACACTCACCTATTGCCGGTTATCGCTTCAGTAAAAGAGTTGATGAAGCCAGCACTGAAATCAGCTCGCGTAAGCTTGGATACGAATTTGCTACATCAGGATGTAGAGGTGCAGATCAATACCATCCAGTTAGAACAAGTGTTAGTAAACTTGCTCACCAATGCGATAGAGGCACTTAAGGAGCATGACGACAAACAAGTTGTGCTCTCTGTAGAGCAAGACAGCGAGGCCAAACTCGTCTGGATTCATGTGGATGACAACGGCACAGGGCTTGGCGCTTTTACCCTTTCAGAGCTGTGTGAACCTTTCCTCACCAACAAACAAAACGGCTTGGGGTTGGGGCTATCTATCTCACAACAAATCTTAGCCGGAATGAACGGCAAATTAAGCGCTCAGAATCGAGAACAAGGCGGTGCTCGATTCTCACTCTGCTTACCTATTGTTTCACCAATCGCCGCACAACCAGAAGGATGAGACCATGTGTCAGGTGTTTTTTATTGACGACGAAGCCGATCTCAGACTCGCCATCGAGCAAACCTTTGAACTGGCGGACATCGATGCCAAGTTTTTTGCGGATGCAGAATCGGCTTTGATTGCCATGCAGCAAGGCGAAGAAGTTGGCGTCGTGGTCACCGATATCTGTTTGCCGGGCATTTCTGGTATGGATTTGCTGACCACACTCAGTCAGCGCGATTCACACCTACCCGTCATCATGATCACCGGACATGGTGATATTTCTATGGCAGTGCAAGCCCTCCATCAAGGCGCTTACGACTTTATTGAGAAACCTTTTGCGCCAGAACATTTGGTAGAAACCGTTAAGCGGGCAATCGAGAAACGCAAACTCACCAATGAAAATGAAAAACTGCGCCAATCACTCAAAGCCAGTAAAACCCTTGGTCCGCGAATCATTGGCGAAACCGCGAGTATACAAATGCTGCGTGAAACTATCACTCACATTGCCGATACCGATGCGGATATCTTGCTGTTTGGAGAAACGGGCACAGGTAAAGAGCTGATTGCCCGTTCATTGCATGAGCAAAGCGCTCGTCGCAACCATAACTTTGTCGCCGTAAACTGCGGCGCCGTGCCGGAAAACCTGATTGAGAGCGAGTTGTACGGGCACGAGAAAGGCGCGTTTACTGGAGCGGAAAGTCGTCGAATTGGTAAGTTTGAATTTGCTCAGGGCGGCACACTGTTTTTGGATGAAATCGAATCTATGCCGATTCAGGCACAAATCCGTTTGCTACGGGTGCTTCAAGAAAGAGTGATTGAGCGTGTCGGCTCTAACGAATTGCTGCCGTTGGATATTCGCGTCATTGCCGCAACCAAGGTCGACTTAAAACAAGCCGCAGAGGAAGGTGCATTTCGTCAGGATCTCTATTATCGCCTTAATGTGGTCACTCTCGATCTACCACCAATGCGCCAGCGCAAAGAGGACATTCCTGCGCTGTTCCATCACTTTTTATTGGTTGCCGCATCTCGTTACGGCAAAACCTCTCCTAGCCTCTCCTCACAAGATTTGGCTCAATTAATGGCGCATGATTGGCCGGGTAATGTGCGCGAACTACGAAATGCGGCTGAACGATTTGTCCTACTCGGTAAACTAATCCAATTGGGAGATACCGCCTCGACCTCACCACCTTCATCTAGCCTTGCTGAACAAGTGGCAGAATTTGAAAAAGCCGCGATAGAAAGTGCATTACTAGAGAACAGCGGCAGTATCAAACAAACCATGGAACAATTGAATGTGCCTCGAAAAACCCTGTATGACAAAATGCAACGCTATCAGATAGATAAGGATCTATATAAATAAAACGCCGTTTACGGTTTGTCGTTATATCCAACTTGAATCATACTTTTTGTAACAACGGATTGATGGTTCATACGGATATGACAGAGAAAATTAGAATCCCCGTTATCACCGATACCGTGATGATCGATGGGCATTATCAAGAAGAGAGGCGTTCGGGAGAAGACCGGCGTAAGAACAAAAAGAAGTGGCATGGTTACGAGCGTAGAGTAAAGCCTGACCCGCGCAGACCTACCTACAAATCAATAGACGAAGAGGTGTGACTAATCACACCTCTTTTGGTTTTCACCAACAGCGAATTAGGTTTACTTTCTATGTCGCTACTTAGTGATGATTTCTGGTCCCATCAACGTCGTTGGTAACCAAGTGGAGACCCAAGGCACGTACGTTACGATAATGAGGAAGAGGAACATCACCGCTACCCATGGTAGAGCCGCTTTCACCACATTCATCATCGACATCTTCGCTACCCCAGCAGTCACAAATAAGTTGAGCCCTACAGGTGGCGTTATCATGCCTATCTCCATGTTCACCACCATCATGATGCCAAGGTGGATCGGGTCAATACCCAGTGCAATCGCGATTGGGAACACCAACGGCGCGACGATGATGAGCAAGCCAGATGGCTCCATGAACTGACCGCCAATCAGCAGCAAGACGTTAACCACAATTAAGAAGGTAATCGGCCCAAGACCTGCTGACAGCATAGATTCGGTGATCATTTGCGGGATGCGTTCTTCGGTAAGCACGTGCTTAAGAATCAAGGCATTAGCAATGATGAACAACAGCATGATGGTCAGTTTGCCTGCTTCATAAAGCGTATGCTTGGTATCTTTATGAACAAACGTTTGGAAGATTTTAACCAATGCAGGTTTGGTATTCTGCTTGTCGGCAAAAGGTCCCATGTCTTTGTAAACAAAGTTAGCAATGAAGAATGAATACACCGCCGCCACTGCCGCCGCTTCTGTTGGCGTAAAGATACCGCCGTAGATACCACCAAGGATGATCACCACCAGCAATAAACCCCAACTTGCGTCTTTGGCGGCATCGAAGGTTTCTTTCCAACCAACAAAAGGTTGTTTTGGCAGGTTCTTGATTCTCGCGGCAATGTAAATCGCGATCATCAACATCACACCCGCCAGCAAGCCCGGAATGACGCCACCAAGGAACATACGTCCAACCGACACATCCGTTGCGGCGGCATACACTACCATCACGATCGAAGGTGGGATCAAAATGCCCAGCGTACCCGCATTACAGATAACACCCGCTGCAAACTCTTTCGAGTAACCATTCTTGATCATACCAGCGATAACGATGCTACCAATCGCCACTACGGTTGCAGGGGATGACCCCGATAGCGCAGCAAACATCATACATGCCACGACCGATGCCATGGCTAAACCGCCGCGGAACCAGCCGACAATAGCAATTGCAAAGCGGATAATGCGCTTGGCAACACCGCCGGTAGACATAAAGCTTGAGGCCAAAATAAAGAAAGGAATCGCTAACAAAGTGTAGTGGCCAGCAAACGCGTTAAACAGTGTTTGGGCAACGGAAGCCAAAGACGCATCCGAGTGCATTAGTAAGAAAAGAATACTGGAAAGACCCAGCGAGACAGCAATTGGCACACCGATCAGCATGAAGCCAATCACCATCAAGAATAAAAACAGAATATCCATGATTTATTGCTCCTTGCGATCTGATGATGAAGAACCATTCGGAATCGCGTCTGCGGCTTCACTGAGTTCTTCTTTTAACGCTTCTAACTCTTCCTCTGCTTCATGGCCTGCAATCAAGCGATCCAATTTGCCTGTTGCGATCTGCCAAGTGATTTGCACAAAACGGAAAGTGAGTAGCGCCATACCAAGGGGCAAAGCAAAGTAAGGAATAAAGCGAGGCAGCTTCTCATAGCGCTCACCTTCATTGAGCCAATCAGCGAGAAACTGAAACATCTCAGGCATCGGAATATCATCGGTCTCATACCACGCTCGCTCGGTGACAAACGGATACCAATAGTTCCAAGAACCAACTAAAAGCAGAATAGAAAACGCTAGGCAACCAGCGGCTGCGAGCAGTGCGAGGATTTTTCGTTTCGGCTCAGACACCATATTGATAATGACATCGACACCGATGTGAAAATGCTTCTTCACACCATAAGATGCGCCGACCAACACCATCCATGCGAACATGAACACCGTCAGTTCCAGTGCCCAAAGAATATTGTCGTTGAAGACATAGCGAAAAATCACATTGGCAAACGTCAGCAACGTCATCGCGCCAAGAAAGAACGCAATCAACGTTTCTTCAATGGCGTCGGTGATTCGCCCAACCTTGGCAAAAAAAGTCTGTTCCATAATTACATCACGTCATTATTGGGAGAAAAGGGCCCTCTTCCCCATGAATGAGTACACGAGCGCCAATCGTAGTGCTTTGTATTTTTACTTGTTCACCCAAAGAGCTTGGGCGAGCGGATTATTGATTGGATGCGAGTGCTGCATCGATAAGGTCTGAACCAATGTCTTTCTCGAACTTCTTCCACACAGGTTGCAGTGCAGTTACCCACTCTTGGCGCTGTTCTGGCGTTAGGGTACGTACCACACCACCTGCTTCGATGATGTTGTTCTTGTTTGCTAGGTTCACTTGGGTTGACTCTGCGTTACGTTGAGCCGTCACTTCTTGAATGATGGTGTTTAGCTGTTCACGCTGATCGTCTGGCAGGTTTTTCCAGAAATCGTTCGATGTCACCACTAGGTAGTCCAGAATGCCGTGGTTGGTTTCGGTAATGCCATCTTGTACCTCGAAGAATTTCTTACCGTAAATGTTGGACCACGTATTTTCTTGGCCATCGATAACCTTAGTTTGAAGGCCACCGTATACTTCTTTGAAAGACATCTTTTGTGGGTTTGCACCAAGCTGTTCGAACTGAGCAACCAATACGTCTGAAGCTTGTACACGGAACTTCAAGCCTTCTGCATCGCTCGGCACCATCAATGGCTTGTTGGCAGACATTTGCTTCATACCGTTATGCCAGAAAGCTAAGCCCTGTAGACCACGTCGTTTCATTGCGTTTTTCAGCTTTTCACCTGATTCCGAGTTTTGGAAACGGTCAACAGCCGCCACATCTTCGAATAGGAAAGGAAGGTCAAAGATGCGGTACTTCTTGGTGAATTTCTCAAACTTTGAAAGAGAAGGGGCAGCGAGTTGAACATCACCATTAAGTAGCGCTTCAAGCACCTTGTTATCATCGTACAGCGTCGAGTTAGGGAAAACCTGCATACAGACTTTGCCATTCATCTCTTCGTTCACGCGCTTTTCCAGTAACGAAGCAGCAATGCCTTTTGGATGCTTATCTGTATTGGTTACATGGCTGAACTTAATCACGGTTTCACCAGGGTCACAGTTTGCGGCAGCGTTAAAGCTAGTGGTAGCCAGAGCAGAAACAGACAATAGGGTTAGAGGCTTAAACATTATTATTCTCCTTGTTGAATCACATCCCATCCTTTCCATGAGTACCTAAATCGGTAGTGGGTAATGGGTAATGGGTAATGGGTAATGGGTACGGATGTTCAACAAAGAGCAAGTTGCAGACCAAGTTAATTATTCTTTATTAGTCAGACACTTAAATAACAATGAGAAATCATGGGTGAAGATAAAGGGGGCAAATCCACCCACACGAACCAACGAGATGGGTGGAAAATGACACATTAGGAAGAGCAGCTGATTTCCATCTTCTTACCCCACTCAGGAGGCAACTTGGCATAATCATCAAACTCGGGTTGTTCATCATAAGGACGCTTTAATAGCTCAGCCAGTCGGTTTACTTCACTGAAGTCTCCTTCCTCTGCCTTATCGATGGCAAGTTGAGCTAGGTAGTTACGTAGAATGTATTTCGGATTCGTTCGACGCATCTGTTCACAGCGAGTTTGTGCTGATACGCGCTCGCCGAGTTCGTCCACTTCTAATTCACAGCGAGCGAGATATAAGTCTACCCATGCACTTGCCGCTTCTCGATCAATAAACAAATCAATCACAGCTTGAGGCGCCTTAACATCAAGGTTAGACAACTCACGGAAGAAGCGAGTGTAGTCAGCTTTATTTTGGTTCAGCAGTTCAAACATGGCTTCGAACAAGCGGCCGTCTTCGTCCACTTTGGTATGAAGACCAAGTTTGGCACGCATTAGTTCACTGAATTTTTGACTCAGACGCACTTCAAATTTCCCGAGTGCAGCCTCAAGATCTTCTCTCTGTACAAGAGGCGACAAGGAGTGCGCCAAAGCAGAGAGATTCCACAATGCGATACGCGGTTGCTGTTCAAAGGCGTAACGACCTTGGTAATCCGAATGGTTGCAAATGTAATTAGGATCGTAGTCATCGAGGAAACCAAACGGCCCGTAATCAAAGGTTTGTCCTAGAATCGACATGTTGTCAGTATTCATTACACCATGGGCAAAACCATAAGCTTGCCAGTACGCAATCATCTCTGCGGTTTTCTCCACAACAGACTCAAACATGGCTGCGTATGGCTTTTCCGCTTGGGAGCACTCAGGGAAATGCCACTCAATCACTTTGTCAGCGAGCAGCTTTTGCTCAGCAAGTTGATTGGTGTAGAAGAAGTGCTCGAAGTGACCAAAACGAATGTGGGTTTCTGCAACACGAATCAGTAGTGCGCCGTATTCCATCTTCTCGCGGTAAACGGGTGTATCACTGTCCATCATACCCAACGCTCTGGTCGTAGGAATGCCAAGCCCTGCCATGGCTTCACTGCACAGATATTCACGTATCGTAGAACGCAATACCGCTCGACCATCACCCATTCGAGAATAAGGCGTAAGACCGGCCCCTTTGAGGTGAATGTCGAACCAAGTGCCATCTTGGTGCTGCATTTCAGCGAGCAGCAAGCCACGACCATCACCCAAGTCCGGGTTGTACACACCAAATTGATGGCCCGCGTACTTCATTGCCAGAGGAGCAAATGGCGCAAATTCTTTTTGTCCGGCAAACACATTCAACAACTCTTCGTTTTCGGTTGCTGGTAAACCAAATTGCTGCGCGAACTCACCATTCCACACCACCCAGCGAGTGTTATCTAAAAACTGCGGCGTAACATAGGTAAAAAATGCCGACGGCAGTTCACTGAATCGATGGGTAAAATTCACACCTTCCCAAACGGACATAGCAGTTCCTTAATAAACGACTTCCTAACCAACAGTATAAGCTGTGTGCAAGGTCACCTTCAGCCACGAATTATTCATGGGTATTTACGATTCACGAAGAGGTTTGGGTTATTAGGAGAGAAAAAGAAGTTGGAAGCATGCCCCACGAACCATCAGTAATCATGGGGCAAGTATGAGTTTCAATTAACCACGAAACTCATAAGCATCACTTTGAGAGTCAGGCACACCTTTGAATTTGGCGCGCTCAATGTTCAGAATAGTTCGGTAGCTTAAAGACAATAGTGCGATTTGGTAAGCACCAAAAATACCGAAGATCACACCAGACACAACAAATGCCAATATGTGATTAAACTCGGCAAAAATGAACTGGTTAACAGCGCCAACTATCAGAGGAATGAGCCCCATCAAGACAAATATCTGCTTGTTATAAGGCTTACTCTTTCTCCATGCGTCGCCAAGGCTTCTAGGTTCACGATCTAGCGCCGTCGCTGGCAAAACTAACGACCAACGCGAAAGGATCCAATGACCCGGGATACTGGCAAGTAAGGTAATGATAGTGAAAGTTAACTCACTCGCTTCTCCACCTTCTGCCGCATACAAAAAGGTGACGATGAATATAGGAAGCGCCAATGTAAACATCATCGACAAACCAAACAAAATCCACCAACCAATAAAGCGCAGCTCGCGCATCGATAATCGCATCACATCTAGAGCAGAATGCATGTACTCATGTGCAAGGTAGATACGATGGATGCGTACTACCGCCATTGCCGCCACCAGTGGATACAGCAGAAACGTCGTCACAAAGAAGCCGGCACCAACGTTGGAAAAGTCAGGTTCTTGCGATCCTTGAACCAAGGCTCCTTGATATTGAGTAATAAATATCGTATGAACCACGATCAAAGGAATACACGCAACCACAATCGCGAGTAAGTTTGCCCTGACCATGCCCACTGCCTCTTGGCAAATAGCAGCAACAGACAACGAATTATCAGACATAAAAATATCCTTACTTTTTATAAATGATTTAGCCATAGACTACGCCTCAAAAGCACAAAGCGTACAAAAATAAAGTTGAAACTCATCTCATAACAAAAAGATTAATGCGTGAATTATTGAGGTTTGAATAAACCAAAGAAAAAGCCACTCAAATGAGTGGCTTAACAATATTAGAAATTAAAGCTTAAGCGCGACGACGCCAACCTAACAATGCCAACAACACGAGCGACCAGTAAGAGACACTACCGCCGCTATCAGAGCTTTCGAAGCTCACACTGTTAACTGAAGCAACCACCGAGACATTCACTGAACCTGTCGCAGTGCCATCATTACCGTCAGACACGGTGTACTGCAGTTGTACATTTGCCACACCCTCTTCAGGTGCTTGGTAAAGAACCTTGCCGTTAACCACACTGGCAGTACCCACACCAGACGGATTGTTTACCGACTGAAGTGTTAGAGAGTCGTTGTTGAAGTCATAATCATTCGATAACACATCAATGGTGATGCTCTTACCTTCCTCCACGCTTGCAACATCTTGAGTGGTGATTGGAGCAGTGTTGACCACTTCGACATCCACATTGGCGGTTGAAGACAAACCGCTTGGGTCTTTGACCGTTACTTGGAATGTCAGAATCTCACCGGCTTTGGTGCCCTGTGCAACCGTAAAGCTCGCCTCTGCCGTGTTTGCGTCAGAAAGCGTCGCATCCGTACCTGCGGTTTGCTGCCAAGCGTATTCAAGCGCATCACCATCAGGGTCAGTGCTTGATGCCGCAGACAGGCTTCCTTGGCCATTGGTACTCATGCTGCTCGTGTCAGCTTCCACACTTGCAGTTGGTGCTTCGTTTTGTCCATTCACCGTAACTTGAACAGTAACAGGTTGAGACGAGAGAGAGCCATCCGAAGACACCAAACGATACTGGAAGCTATCACTGCCTACGAAGTTAGTTTTAGGCACATATTGATCATCATTGATGGTGCCATGTGTCGGTTTTTGCGTGTACTCAACGCTAAACTGATAGCCTGGTGCGATAAAGTCGTTGGACATCAGGTTAAGCTCGGCAGGCATGTTCTTGTCGGTTTCAATCGCATCCGATTTTGCTTCAACAATGCTGCTGGCATCGACATCAAACAGCGCCGCGAAAGGAACAAAAGAGAACCCTTGTCGTGATAAGCCTGAAGAGTAAATATCACTGCTGCTGCCAGCCCACATGGTTGGCAAAGGTGAAATCTCCGTCGCTAACTCACTGTCAAAGTTGAAGTTGGTCTCGAAGATACCACCCTCAATTTCAACGAGAAGAAGGTGTTTACCCGCACTTAACTGACTTGGCTGATCAAAGATAATGCGTGAAGACGAATCTAACGTCCCCTCTTGCAGCAATTGAGCGTCGCTTTCTTGTAACGACAAACTGTAATTTTCAAATGCAGGAGCGGGGAAACGCCATACTTTGTAGCTCATCGTGTTGCTCCAAATATTAGTTGAAGCAAACAGTTGTAAACCATCCAGTTCTGAGTCAACGCCAAGGTCAACAGTAATCGCTAATGCATCATCAGAACCCGGGTAGATAAAACCACGGTAAAATGAGTTCTTCCATGCCGATTTATTTGGCTCGCTTGGCATCTCTAATGAGAAAGCCGCATCGGTGGCATTACTGACAAAGTTCAAAATGGCTACATCAGTATTGAAACCAGCAATGTCATAAAAACCCGGATTAGTACTGTCTGTAATGAACATGCCTCCGTTCGGATACAAGTCACCACTCTCACTGGTTCCCCAACGGCTTTCTAGCTCACCATAGCCATCTGCCTGCATGATCTGAACCTGCATCTCGCCCGTGTCATTGAAGCGGTTCATGATGTTGACAGATGTAACCAACATACCTTCGCCAGCAAGCGCTCGGTCGTAACCAGAATAAGTTCGGTTCTCAAGATAAACTCGAGGGCCATGCTCTTTTAAATATGGGTCGAGATAAACTAGCTTCACTTCGCCATTTTTAATCGATGAAAAAGGTTCGTTACCATGAGCCACCTGAGGAACAACAAAGCCAGCCGCATGTTTGCTCCAAGCACTCATGTTTACAGGCGTATCACCCGCGTAGCTATCACCAGGCTTCATTGCCCATGAACCGCCGCCCATGACACCCCATTCACCAATAGAGCCTGAGCCACTGTATGAATACAAGTCAGGTAGTCCCAGCATTAGGTGACCAAGCTCGTGCACTATCACACCCAGTGTCGATTGGTGCGTTAGCTGAAAATCAGCAAATACGCAGTAATCTCTGATGACAGTACCATCAATCGTCACGTCATCATGAGAAAACTTATGCGGCCAAATAGAAGGACGATCGACTTGGTTAGCGGCTAAATCACCGCCTGCAAAAATAAACATCACTGACAGCTCAGTCGGATCAACACTGCCGCTGTTGTTCGTGTCGTATTGCGCCAAGTTGATGTATTGATCGAGCTTTTGATATGCCTCGGCAAAAACTGCGTTGGTTTTTACGTCACACTCGTCACCACGACGATTACTGTTACAGTCCGGGTGGTTTTGATTCACAGTAACGCTAATCACACCATCATTTGTCGTACCATAGTTCTCGTTTGCTGGTACAACTCGGTACTGACCTTTTGAGTTTTTATCGTAGAAATCCACAACACTTTGACGGTTCTCACCAAACACAAGCTGTTGAAAATCATGCACCATTTTCTGGTCATTGAACGACACTTCAACCACCAGCAAAGGTTGCTCTGTCACGCCTGACGAGTTCATTGCTTGGTAACCTTGGGCTTGTTGACGCATCAGGTTTGCACGCGCTCTTGGCTCAATCGTTCTTAACGAAGACAAAGCAGGCTTAACCAACACACTCGGACGAAGCTGTGAAGCTTCTGGTGCTGACGTTGATTGTGTTTTCTCTACACCCGTTGAAACCAAAATTGGAGAATCGGATTCACGTTTAATCTCTGCAAAGAACCAATGTCCATCTTTTTTGATCAGGGCATTGCCTTGCTTGTCTTCATGCCAGTGAAACGCAGCGGTTCCGCGTAAAATAATATCACTGGATGTTCCATCGCTGAGGGTAACGGGTTGCCAAACAGGAGAAGGGGGTGTGGTTGCCATGCTTTGACCAGAGATAACGGTGGCCAGCATGGTGAGTGCTAGAGTCTTGAACTTCAAACTACGGCTCCATGAGTTCGATGCGCGATTACGCATTCCATACGCAAATAAAAACAACAAGTTGTATATGAAAGAACTATGGGATAGTACAGAAATCGTTAAAGATTGAAATACTGCGATGGCAAATAAATCGAAATTATTCTCATTTTGCTGATGTATTTATAAAAAACGCGAGCAGCGGTTTAACCGTCATACTCGCGTAATCGTTTGCTGGTAATAGATCTATTATTAGCCAGTTAAGACATTGTCTTCTGGGTACTTGATCAACGTTGGTTCAGGACGCGCTAGCATATACGCCAACGTCAAAGGCCCGATACGTCCGATGATCATCACCACAATCATGATGTATTTACCCGGCTCAGACAGTTCTGCGGTCAGACCCGCAGTCAAACCTACGGTTGCAAAAGCAGAGATGGTTTCAAACATCACCTTATCAAAGGCCGCTTTCTCAGTGATCATCAGTAAGAACATCGCGGTCGTTAAGATAGCGCCACTGACCACAATGATCGCCAACGATTTAGTTACCGTCTGCCAGTTCACAGTGCGTTTGAAGATCACCACATGTTTCTTCTGACGCAAGAATGCCCATGTTGCCATAAATGCCACAGCAAAGGTCGATACCTTAATACCACCACCGGTTGAGGTAGAACCCGCACCGATAAGCATCAATACAATCATCACGAGTAACGCTGGTTGAGTGAACTGCGCCAAATCGACACTGTTGAAACCCGCTGTACGCGCACTGGCTGATTGGAAGAAGGCGGCGAGCCACTGCCCCGCAACTGGTAGAGACTCCATCGTATTCGGATTGTGTCTTTCCAATAACCAGAACATGATTGTGCCCACAGCGAGCAATGCCGGTGTGGCAATCAGCATAATTTTGGTGTGCAGGTGCAAGAAGTGGAAACCTCTGCGCCAATGCAGCCACAAATCACCGATGACCGTAAAACCCAAACCGCCGAAGATGAACAAGCCCGCCAGCGTAAAGATAACCACTGGGTCATTCACAAAGCTCATCATGCTATCGGAGAAAAGCGCAAAACCCGCGTTGTTGAAGGCCGAGATAGAGTGGAACAGCGCATAGAACATGCCTGTTTGCCAACCCATTTCAGGAACCCAACGGAACGATAGGAAGATAAAGCCAATGGCCTCTGCAATCAGGGCGAAGATGACAATTTTCTTCACCAGCTTACGCAAGTTCACTTGGCGATCTTGGCCTAGGGCATCCTTCGCGAGTGCTTGTTGGCGCAGACTTAACCGCACACCAAACATGTACAGCAAAACGGCTGAAAGGGTCATTTGCCCTAACCCACCGACTTGCATCAAAAACATCAACAGGATTTTACCCGCCAATGTGAAGTGTTGGCCCGTATCGACCACGCCAAGCCCCGTCACACTGATGGCAGACGTTGCAGTAAACAACGCATCCGTCAATGATAAGCCAGTAACAGAAAATACAGGCAAAGTAAGCAGTACAGCAGAAGGCAATAACACACCGAGAAAGCTCAGCAATATAATGCGCGGCTCACCACCTTTCGCTTTATCTCGTTTGCCATCTGGGACGTAAAAAACGCCTCTCTGATGAAATTGCTTCATAGTGATTTCAACTTGCTCGCAAGTTTGTCTTGAGGACCAACTACAATGATGAGGTCGCCGATTTCTAGCGTTGAATTGAGATCAGGTGCTTTAGTGATTTCCGGGCCGCGCTTAAAGCCAAGCACCTGTACGCCTTCGACTTTACATAAAGCCAAATCGCCCAAGGTTTTACCCATCCAACGAGAACCGATAACAAACTCTGTCATCGCTAAGCCGCTGCCTAGTGGGTGAAACTCAAGAACACGTTTATCGAGCATCTTACGTGCAACACGAATACCCATATCACGCTCAGGCATGATGATGTGGTCTGCGCCGATTTTTTGCAGCACTCGCGCTTGGAAGCGATCGTTCGCTTTTACCCAAACCGATTTCACACCCGCCTCTTTTGCGATCAGCGTTGCGAGGATGCTGGCATTCACATCGGCACCAATGGCGATCATGACCATGTCATAATCGTCGAGTTTTAATTCAGCTACCGTATCTTCTTGAGTACAGTTCGCCACGATGGCTTGGCTAACAAATCCTGCCGCTTCTTTCACACGGTCTTCATTAACGTCTACCGCCAAAACTTGTGAACCGGAATCCTGCAGTTCTTTACAAACGGCTAAGCCAAAACGACCCAAGCCAATTACAGCAAATTGCTTATCACCAGTTTTCATTCGTGCCTCATTTATGCGTTGAATAGCAGGCGCGAAAGTCTGCGCCTATTCCTCATCATCTGCAAACAAGACGACAAAAAATTGACAAAACCCTAACTCAAACCTTCGCGCACGATCTGTGTAAAGCGTAAGACACATCTCCCAAGTTTTCCTAATTATTGGCAATTAAATCAAAAGAATAGCCACGGACTTCACACTTCACTTATCGACAAATTTATCGATGCATTTTTTTGACAAATGATTTGCATTACTTGCTTATCCACACCAAAAATTATTTCGTGTTCTTTGCTTTTTATATGCATAAAAACTGACATTACTGATCTATTAATCAGCAAATTAGCCATTTAATCTGAGTTTTGTTATAGTGCGCGCCGACAAATTAGTTTGTACTCTAAGTAGTTTGAGAGGGATGATGTCTACAACTAAGGATAAGTACAGTATCGAGAATACTGACTATACGGTCGGCCAAGACAACGTACAGAAATGGGGATTTGATGTTCACAACCCTGTTTTTGGTACTAGCGCGGGTCTGATCATCGTTTTTTTAATCGCACTTCTTTTAGTCGATCCTGCCACAGCAAAAGCCGCTCTTGATGGCGTCAAATGGCAGATCATCGGTTCTTTTGATGATCTCTTTATGTGGGCTGGCAATATCTTTCTGATCTTCTGTATCGGTCTTGTTTTTTCTCCTTTTGGTAAGATCCGTATTGGCGGTGAAGATGCCAAACCAGAGCACTCGAACATCTCGTGGATTGCGATGTTGTTTGCCGCGGGCATGGGTATCGGTTTGATGTTTTGGGGCGTCGCAGAGCCAGTAGCCTACTTCACTGGTTGGTATGAAACGCCACTTGGTGTAACGCCATTTACCGAAGAAGCCAAACAAGTCGCGTTAGGTGCAACCATGTTCCACTGGGGTCTACACCCTTGGGCAATTTACGCAGTAGTTGCACTTTCTATGGCCTTCTTCGCCTTTAACAAAGGTTTGCCGCTGTCTATTCGCTCTGTGTTCTACCCTATTTTAGGCGATCGCACTTGGGGTTGGTTTGGTCACGTGATTGATGTGTTGGCCGTACTGGCAACCTTGTTTGGTCTCGCGACTTCTCTTGGTCTGGGTGCACAGCAAGCGGCAAGTGGCTTAGGTCATGTATTTGGTATCGAAAGTGGCTTGGGTATGCAGTTGGCGGTCATTGCCTTCGTAACTACTCTGGCAATTTTCTCTGTTGTACGCGGTATTGATGGCGGCGTGAAAGTGTTGAGTAACATCAACCTAACCGTCGCATTTGCTCTACTTGTGTTCGTGATTCTGGCAGGCCTTGCCGCAGCGTTGAGCACGATCCCAACCACACTGATGGGATACGTAGAAAACATTCTTCCACTGAGTAACCCTTACGGTCGTGAAGACGAAGCTTGGATGCACGGCTGGACGGTATTCTACTGGGCATGGTGGATTTCATGGTCACCATGTGTCGGTATGTTTATTGCGCGCGTATCTAAAGGTCGTACTGTTCGCGAGTTCATTACCGCAGTTATCTTGATTCCAACCACAATTACTCTGATTTGGATGTCAGCATTTGGTGGCATCGCGATTGAGCAAGTCATGAATAAAGTCGGTGAGCTAGGCACAAACGGCCTAACGGACATTACGCTGTCTCTGTTCTACGCATACGAAGCGATGCCAATGAGCACTGTGTTATCGGTTATCTCTATCGTTTTGATCATGGTGTTCTTTATCACGTCTTCAGATTCTGCATCACTGGTTGTTGATAGTATTACCGCTGGCGGTAAAGTAGATGCGCCCGTTCCACAACGTATTTTCTGGGCAAGCGTAGAAGGTGCAATTGCAGCGGTTCTACTTTGGATTGGCGGGACAGAAGCGATTCAAGCCCTGCAAGCAGGTACGATTTCAACCGGTTTACCTTTCACCATCATTCTATTGGTGATGTGTGTGAGTTTGGTGATGGGCATGCGCACTGAGCCTCAGTATGTTCAGCAACGTTTAGCCAAAGCTAAGGCGAGCTAATCTGAACTGCACTAAATACTAAAGCGAAAAACAAAGAAGCCGCATTCAAATGCGGCTTCTTTTTTATTCAAGTTTATACGCTAGAGTTCAAGCGTAATCACTTCGCGTTGCGCTTATCACCGTTGTCACGACGAGGACGCTGATCTTGCGGTTTACGCTTGTTCTTCGGCACGTAGTTCAAGATAGAAATTGGCACTGGTTTTCTTGGTGCGAAACCTTCAATTTCTACACGCTCTAGCAAATGACCAAGACGGCTTTCAATCATGCACAGATTTTTGAAGTCATCTTTCGATACCAATGAGATCGCTTCACCCTGCGCGCCAGCACGGCCAGTACGACCAATGCGGTGTACATATTCATCAGCTGGGAACGGCAAATCGTAGTTGATCACCACTGGCAAGTTGTCGATATCGATACCGCGTGCGGCAACACCCGTCGCAACCAAGTATTGAATTTCACCCGCTTTAAACTGTTCAATCAGCTCTTGGCGAACGCGTTGGTTACGACCACTGTGGAACGCTTCTGCCACAATGCCGCGCTTCTCTAACTGAGTAACCAGTTTCGCTGCGCCGTGCTTGGTTTCGATAAATACCAACACTTGTGACCAGTCGTTCTCGTTCAGCATGTGGCTTAATAGTGAAGACTTCATGTCTTTATCGACTGTAGTGATCCACTGCTTGATGTTTGATTTTGATGCGCTGTGTTTCGCAATCGAAATTTCTTCAGGATCGACAATCGCGTTCTTCGCTAAGTCACGCACTGGGTTAGATAGCGTCGCAGAGAACAACAAGCTCTGAATGTCTTCTGGCATGCAATCGACGATCTTATCGATTGAATCGATGAAGCCCATATCCAACATCTTGTCGGCTTCGTCCAGAACCAGCATTTCTACTTCATCAAAATGGATCGCGCGTTGGCCGTATAGGTCAATCAAACGTCCTGGTGTGCTCACCACAATGTCGACACCTTCGATTAGCGCTTGTTTTTGCGGTGCGTAATCCACACCACCAAACATCGCCATTGAACGCAAAGGCAAGTTCTTACTGTAAGCTTCAATGCTTTGGTGTACTTGAAGTGCAAGCTCGCGCGTTGGCGTTAGAATGATCGCTCGTGCACGCTTTTTACGTTGCGTTTCACCTTGGCTCAGTTTTTCTAAGATTGGCAATACAAAGCTGGCAGTTTTACCCGTACCGGTTTGTGCTGCGGCAATTAGGTTGCTACCACGCAGAACAATTGGAATGGCTTTTTGTTGGATAGAAGTCGGTTTTTCATAACCCAGCGCCTTCACAGCATCTGTGATAGGAGCGCTTAAACCAAGCTTAGAAAATGGCATAGAAACGTCTCAACGAAGAAATGGGCGCGTAGTGTATCAGAATCCGCCCTAAGTAACAGAATCAATCATCGCGCAAGCAACAGCAGGTTCGATAATCAAATTCTATCCTTTTCATTACGCATTTCATTGTTACAGCGTGATGAATTATTCGCCACTTCACGTTTCTCTCCTGCAAAGCTCGTTATGCTGCTAGCGTGTGCATCACTGGAAAACTTCATGGACATTTTATTACTGGTTGGATTAATCGCTCTCAATGGCGTGTTTGCCATGTCTGAGATTGCGTTAGTCACCGCCAAAAGCGGCCGACTGAAAAAGTTTGCCGAACACAGCGCTTCTGCCCGCCTCGCTCTACAACTGAAAAACAATCCCACTCAATTCCTCTCTACTATCCAAATCGGCATCACAGTGATCGGTATCCTTAGCGGTATCTTTGGTGAGGCTACGCTTTCGGTTCCGTTTGAACACTGGCTCGTGACTCAAGGTATTGAGCGCGAAGTTGCCACTGTACTCGCCACCGCGATTGTCGTTGTCGTCATCACCTACTTCGCTATTGTGATAGGCGAATTGGTCCCAAAACGCTTTGCTCAAAATAATGCCGAGCGCATTGCCGTTATCGTTGCCTACCCTATTCATTGGTTAGCCAAACTGACTACGCCGTTTGTTCTATTGCTAACCTTATCGACCGATGCTTTACTCAAGCTGTTGCGTCAGAACAACACTGGGGAAGTCGTCACAGAGGAAGACATTTTTGCCGTGATGAGCGAAGGGTCTGAATGCGGCGCAATCGAACCGCAAGAACAACTGATGATTCGCAATTTACTGCACCTTAATGATCGCCTTGCGCTTTCGCTGATGACGCCTCGCTGCGATATGCATTACCTCGACCTCGATTTACCGCTTGAAGAAACGCTCAGAAACTTGCGCCAAACGCAGCATTCCGTTTGGCCTGTGTGTAAAGGCGGGCTGGATAACATCATAGGTACGATTTCTTCCAAGGTCTTGTTAGATGAATATGACGAGCTGTCGATTTCTCGCTTGGCCAAGTTGCTCAAACGTTCACGCTTTGTACCAGAGTCTATGAAAGGCTTACCGCTGCTCAATTACATGCAGCAAACCAGTACAGAAATGGTCTTCATTGTCGATGAGTATGGAGATGTGCAAGGCTTAGTGACTCACCACGATTTACTCAAATCCATCGCCGGTGAATTAGGTATGGCACCTCAGCATGTCTGGGCGAAAAAGCAAAAAGATGACAGTTGGTTGATGGATGCGCTTATCCCGCTTAACGAGCTGAAGTACAAACTTGAACTCAATACTATTGAAGGTGAAGAGAGCGAAGGTTTTCAAACCTTAAACGGCTTTTTGACGTGGTTAATCGGACGGGTGCCAACTCAAGGCGAAACTGTTGAGTATCAGCATTGGCGATTCGAAATACTGCATGTGAAGAGCAATCGTATCGTTCAGGTCAAAGTAACCGAAATAGCCACGGCACTTGAAGCCGAGTGCTAGAGGTCATTCGCTAGAAACGAAAAAATAGCCTCTATACGGAGGCTATTTTTAACTCATTACATTTAAGAGCTCAGTTAGAACAGGTACGTTGCACTTACGTAAGCACTGCGACCTTTCTCTGAGTATCCGTAGTAATCGTCTTCATCATCCAACTCAACATCAAAGATATTGTTCAAACCCGCTTTCAGGTTTAGCTGTTGGAAGTCATAAGCCACACCCAGACCGACTAGCGTGTAACCATCGACTGTTACGTTTTCACGGCTTTGGTTCGTGATCACCTGTTCGCCAATGTAGTTGACGCGAGCGAAGGTAGTAAATGAATCAAACACTTCCCAGTTAACATCAAGATTCGCCAAATGCTCAGGAGTTTGCGTTAGCGTATCACCCGTGCTCTTGTCTTTTGCATCTGTGTAGGTGTAGTTACCTTTTAGATTGATGCTGTCGGTAACGTCGTACCAACCTTCTAGCTCAATACCTTTGATTTCTGCTTTACCGATGTTTTGGTAAGTGAAGATAGGCATTGGGCCATCCATACCAACAACCTGAGTTAGGTCACGTTCGATCTTGTTTTTCAAGTCTGTGTAGTAGTGCATCAAACCCAAACCCATAGACGTCGATTCGTACGCGAGGCCAGCTTCGTAGCTTTCTGACTCTTCCGGTTTCAAATCTTCGTTACCAGTGAGCCAACAACGATTACCACAGCTGATCACGCGAACTTGATCACTGCTTTCCATCATGCCCGGAGCACGGAAACCGCCACCAGCGCCGCCTTTCAATACAAACTCATCGGTGAAGCTGTAAACCGCGTAAGCACGTGGACTGAAGTGGCTACCATACACTTCATGGAAGTCTTGACGACCACCCAGTGTCAACGCCAACTTATCTAGGTCAAACTCACCTTGTACGAACACCGCACCTTGGTAGTTATCGATGTCGCCAGAAGGCACATCACGACTGTTTTTCAGCTCGGAAGTACGGTATTCACCGCCGAATACCCACTCGTGCGAGTCACGCCACAAACCAGAGAGTTTAAAATCAAGTGTGTTGTTTTGTAGCTCAACGTCTGCTGCGCCATTGGTATAGGCCGTACTTGCGTCATCCAACTGCATGTTTTCGCCGTATAAACGCACTTGTGAATCAACGGTATCCCAAGCACCTTCATGGGTCAGACCGTAATTCCAACGAGTTGAATCTTGAGTGTTCGTTTGTGGACCTGAACGAGGGTGAACCCAATCCGCTTCACGCTCGTCGTTGGTGTAAATCACATCCGCGATCAGGCGTTGTTCTTCTGTCAGTTGCCAAGCAAGCTCACCAAAAACATTGGTGGTGTCTTTCTGCTCTAATGCATCGAAATCTGGGTTAGTGTCAGTACGCCAAGGGTCACGCGCAGAGCTTTCAACAATAATGCTGCCTTCGACATTTTCCGTCAGCGTGCCACTTGCATAGGCGTGACCTTTCAAACCATCACCGCCATCACCTTCAAGAATGCTTTCGTATTCAAGACCAACCGAGCCAGATAGCTCTTCGGTCGGTGATTTCAGGATCACGTTCACCACGCCACCCATCGCTTCTGAACCATACAGAGACGATACCGGGCCACGCACCACTTCAATACGTTGAATCGCGGTAAGAGGAATACTCGATAGATCGAAATCGTTACCTCGGATCAGCGCATCTTGAGAGTTGATACGGCGACCATTAATGAGAACCAAGGTGTGCTTAGAATCCAGACCACGAATACGAATGGTGTTACGGCCATAAGCGGTGCTGCTCAATACACTGACACCCGTCGCACTACGTACCGCTTCTGAGATGTCTTTTACCGGCATCTTCGCAATATCTTCTGCGGTAATGACCGACACCGATGCGGGTGCAGTCAACTCCGAGTGTTGAGTAAGAGACGCGGTTACCACCATGCGCTCCATTGCTACGACTTCTTCTTTGTCGTCTGCAATTGCCTGACCGCTAAGCGCTGTCAAAAGTGCACCTGTCAGCACAGAGGGCATAAACGTGGGCTTGTTAACTAAACTTTTCACTGCATTTCCTTATATCTATTTTATAAATAATTTGAGCTCGCAAACTGTAAAGAACGAATGTATAAATAACAATTATTATTATTCGCATTAACATTCAATTTTGAGCTAAGTTATATTTTTGAACTGCAACTCATTGCAAAGTGACGCCATTGAAAAACAAAGAGCTAGGTAATTCCCTTCCCCCTGTCTGTCTTCACTTAGAAGGTCTAAGTCCAAAGGTTTACATCGTGAAAGCCACTGCGGACATGTATTGCCAAAACGGCTTTCCCGAGGAAGAAAAACTCATCCAAAAGGCGGTAACGAAACGCCAACAAGAATTCAGAGCAAGTCGCCATGCTGCCCGCTCCGCGATCAAGAAACTCATACCATCAACCAGCAATGATGCGAATGTGCCGATTTTGTCTGGCAATGCCAGAGAGCCTCTATTTCCCGCGACCATCAGTGGTAGCATCAGTCACACGGATAACATTTGCCTTGCGGCTTGCGCGCTAAAAAGCAACATCGCGAGCTTGGGCATCGATATTGAAACCAACAAGCCGCTTGCCTCTCACCTCTTTGCAACGGTCTACACTCGTGATGAGCAGCAATTACTTGCAAGCACGAACAACATTCCCGATACGCTTATCTTCAGCATTAAAGAAAGCCTTTTTAAGTGCTGCTTTCCTTTTGTTCAGGTGTACTTCGACTTTCTTGATGCACAAATTACGTTAGAGCCAGCGACCGAATATTCGGGGCAATTTCGCTTTGAGCTGATTGGCCGCAACCAAGCCGCATTACGCGAAAAATTACCGAATCTCGGGTTTCATGGTTACTACTGCTTTGACCAGCAGTACGTTTTCTCGCTGTGCTACTTTTCCAGATGAATCTGTTTATGTTTTTTGTTCGATGACCTTTTTGATCACCATCTGCTGCCGCTCGTTGACCAGCGGCAGTCGTTGTTCCAAGCGTGATTTCCACATTTGCGGCACACTCACACCTTGTGCATCGAGCTGACGGCTTTGTGGTCCTAGATACCAATAAGCATCCACCAGTTTATCCAGTGAGATAAACGCGTAAGGGTTAACTGGTGGCTTCTTCGGGATCAAATCAAGGAACGTTTTTTTACTCAGTTGCGGTTGAGTGGTGGCATAGATTCCATGCTCCGTCTCATCGAGGTCAGTCGGTAAAATGTGGGGCCACACGGACACGTAGCGATCAGTGAACTTCTGTTTCGCCAGATCGCCAAATGTCTTGTGTTTAGACATAAAACCTAACGTAGGAGAACGCTTTAGGATGTGTCTCGCACCAACTAAAACCACGACTCCTTGCTCGTTCTTAGCAAACTGCTTTTCGACCCCTTCGACTAACGCTTGATCACGCTGTGCATTGAGCTTGACCAGCTCTCCGGCATGGGTAATGTCTTGCCAGTGGAAAGAAGGCTCCGTCAGCACGACTCTGATCGGGACTTTACGCTGTGCGTTCACCACTCTTAACCGTTTGAAGAAATCACCGTAACAAGGATGCATCCAAGCAGGAAACGCAACAGAATCCAGCCAGACAGCGGCCAACTCAGCGTCGGTCACCGCTTCCCCCATCAAATAATTGTTGAGTAGTGCCTGATGCTTCGCATTGCCAAACTCAATAAATAAGTGGGAAAACACGCCGTCCAACTCTGGATTGAGCAGAGTGCTGGTCATTTGTTCGAACAGCTCGGCGTACCAATGCGCCTCACCAATCGCTACCACGCAGCCAGAGGCCAGTTTGGTTTTAAGGAAAGTCAAAGGGGAAATCATCCCCTCCAACTGAGCGTTCGATTTAGCTTGAGTGGATGAATCAAACATCGAATCTCTCTCTTAACTCTTCAACCATGTGAGTACCAATCAGACGAAGCATATCCGGGCGCATCATGTCGCGGTGAATACAGGCCACATCCACTACTTTGAGATCGCCATCCATGTATTTGAACCAACCATTGCGGTCAAGGAAGGCCTCTTCCGGCGGCTTCTCAGCATTGAAGAACAGCACATCACCTTGGTATTGGTAATCCACCGCATCGCGCACACGCTGGTTGTTGTTAATCACCACCTCGATCATGGCCGTGATGGTTTCGGTACTCAGGTGCGCCATGGACGAACCTGCATCTTGCAAGATATCGATCACCTCTGGCTTAGTGATGCTTGAATGCGCCGCTTCATCAAACTCAACACCGGCCATACGGATTAGTGCTCCTAGCGCTTGCTCTTCTCCCGGTGGATGGATGGTTTGCCACTGCTCAGCAGGGTAAGAGTCCAGCAGCGTTACTAGCCCTACTTCTTGGCCTTGCTCTTGTAAGATGCCCGCCATCAAGTGAACAATCATGCCGCCAATCGACCAACCTAGAAGATGGTAAGGACCAAAGGGTTGCTCTTCACGAATGGCAGCCACGTAGTCTTCTGCCATTTCTTTCATGCTCTTCGGCAGTGGTGCAGAAGGGTCGCCAAGATTACGAGCCTGTACGCCATAAAGCGGAACATTGGATGGGATGATTGGCGTCAGCGCCGCATAACACCAACTTAGACCACCAGCAGGGTGAACACAGAAAATCGCCGCTTTACCTTCACGCTTGCGCAGCGGTAACAGAATGCTCAGCGCATCATCACTCTCACTGCCGTTTAACTTGGCAGCAATGCCAGAAACGGTTGGCGACTCAAACACAGCAGCCAGTGACAGTTCAACACCCATGATCTCTTTCACATGCGCAATCAACTGAGCGGCTAATAATGAATGGCCGCCGAGTTCAAAGAAGTTGTCTTCTACACCAACAGCAGGCAGATCCAACAACTGACAGAACAGCTTACATAAGCGCTCTTCCACCAAGTTACTTGGTCCTTTCGTACCAACTTGACCAGATAAATCAGGCTTAGGCAGCGCATTACGATCCAGCTTGCCGTTCGGCGTTAGCGGGAAGGTTTCAAGCTCAACAAAGTAACTCGGCACCATGTACTCTGGCAGCGGTTCCGCAAGGTATTTTTGTAGAGCGTTACTATCGATGCCCTGCTCTGCATCCTCTGCGGTAACGTAAGCGACCAGACGCTTGTCGCCATCACTGTATTCCTGAGCCAGTACGGCAGCTTGAGCAACACTTGGATGATTAGCTAAGGCGTTCTCGATCTCTTCCAACTCAATCCGGAAACCTCGGATCTTGACCTGAAAATCACTTCGACCGCAGTATTCAATCGCCCCATCTTCACGCCAACGAGCCAAATCACCCGATAGATACATTCGACTGCCCTGCGGACCAAATGGATTGTCGATGAAACGCTCTGCCGTTAGCGCTTCTTGCCCGTGGTAGCCTTGTGCTAGCTGTCGACCCGCAATGTATAGGTGCCCTACCACACCCGGTGGTACTGGGTTAAGCGCATCATCAAGAATATAGATTTGTGTGTTCCACACCGGACGACCGATAGGTATCGAGTTACCTTCTGTATTGGCTTCACTCGGCCAGTAAGTCACATCCACGGCGGCTTCTGTTGGACCATACAGGTTATGTAGCGGAGCGTTGAATTCTTGGTAATAGTGGTTCACTAACTCGATAGGCAGTGCTTCACCACTACAGAAAACTTGGCGCAAACTTTGGCACAAATTGGCGTCTGCTTGCTGAACAAAGATTTGCAGCATAGACGGAACAAAGTGCAGCGTAGTGATCTTCTCGCGTTGGATAAGATCTTGTAGATAAATGGGATCTTTATGCCCATCTGGTTTGGCAACCACTAAACATGAACCAACGATCATCGGCCAGAAGAACTCCCACACAGACACATCAAAGCCTGCTGGCGTTTTCTGCAAAACGCGGTCTTTTCCATCAATTGGGTATTGGTCATGCATCCACAGCAGTCGATTGACGATAGCGTCATGGGTAACCACAACCCCTTTTGGTTTACCTGTGGAGCCAGAGGTGTAAATCATGTAAGCCGGAGAGTAAGGCTCTGGCTGAACTTGGGGTGGTAACGGCTCCACCACTTTGTAAATGGTAGGCAACGTTTCATCATCGACTATCTTCACCTCAACGTCTTTTGGCAACTTGTCCTGCAGCGCCGTGGTAGAAAAGACGAACTTAGGTGAAGAAGACGCCAACATGTAATGGATTCGGCCTTCTGGATAATCTGGATCGACTGGCACATAAACCGCGCCTGCCGCCAGAATGGCTTGTTGCACGACTATCAGCTCTTCGCTTCTTGGTACACACACCGCAATGCGATCACCCAATTCAACGCCTTGAGCTGTCAGCCAGTTAGTCAACGAGTAGACTTTCTTTGCTAACTGCTCATAGCTCAGCGTTTGACCTTCAAAAATCAACGCAGGTGAATGAGGGGTAAGAATTCGCTGTCTCGCCATCAGTGCCGCTAGCGTCGTTTCAGGGACGTCGTGCACAGTATCATTCCAAGTTTCGATGACCTTTTCTTTTTCCCCAGAGAGAAGAATATTCACGTCACTGATTTGGCATAACGATGGGTCTTGAGCTTGCGCGCTTGCAAAGAAGTCGCTCATAAAGTGGAACAAGCGCTGTTGGTGCTCGTGAATGTCTTTCTCGGAATACAGCTCCGGGTTGGCATCCATATCGATATGAAGTTGGCCGCCAAGTTCATAACAGTAGAACGAAATGTCATCTACCGGACCCGCTGACAAGTTGTGCGCCTTTGACGTTAGCTCACCAAATTTATGCTCATACTCAAACGGCATAATGTTGACCAGCGGACCGAAAAGGTTACGGTTGTCTTTTACCAAGTTGAGCTCTCGGTGCAGCTCTTCATAACGGTAGCTCTGATGACGACGTACTGAGGAAAACTCTTGATTAACCTGTTTCACCAGCGTCTTGATATCCAACCCTTGTTCAAAGCTCACGCGTACAGGCAAAATGTTTACGCGCATTGCTGGGGTTTGAATCGCTACAGAACCTAAACGCCCCATCAACGGCACACCAAGTACTACTTCATTAGAACGAGTCATGCGGTGAACATAAGCTGCAATAGATGCGATAAGCACGCTGTACCAGTGGGTGCGACACTGTTTTGCCAGTGATTCCATACGTTGGAAATCACTCACTTCCATCGCACCTTTTAAGCGCAAGAAATGGTCAGATGTGACGGTTGGTTTGCCTGCCAAATTCACCGTATCTGAGTGATCGGCGTAACGTTGCAGATAGAACGCGCGGTCTTTTTGGTATTTTTCTGAAGCTTTGTAGTCGTCGTCTTCTTTCAGTAAGGCTTGTTGGTCGACAAATTCGATCTTGTCGAAGTGCTCGCCCTTAGCCAGTTGGCCGTAGATATGTGCCACACGTCCCGCGACTAGCGACATGCTGTAGCCATCAATGGCGATGTGATGGAGTGATAAGAACCAGACAAACTGGTCTTCTGAAAGCTTAAGTAAAGCCATAATGAACAACGGGCCTTGCTCTAAATCAACCGGTTGTTTTAGCTCTGCTTTCATCCATTCTACAGCTGCATCTAGCGGTGCATTAGAATTCGAGAAATCGACTCGTTCTACTTGCCAGTTTTGTCTATCAATCACCATGCGAGGACCTTCGGTGGTGGTAACAAACTTAGCGTGTAATGATTCAACTTCATCAATGGCGGTTTTTACGGCTTCAACAAAGCAAGGTTCGTCTACTTTGCCATCAATCACTAGGTATTCGCCTGTCTTGTAAATTGGGTTTTCTGGGTCACGCAGTTGGGCAAACCAAATCCCTGCTTGGGCATCCGTCAACGGCAGCAATTGCTCCGCTGTATAAGGTAAATCGTACATGTTCATTCCTTTGTCACTCTTCCTCTTGGGCTGTTAAGTCAGCTTCTTCTCGATCAGTTGCCACCAATCTTGCAAACTGGGTTTGGCGGCAAGTTCCATAAAACTCACATCCAGCCCCGCTTGCTGCCAATCACCCACCAGCGACATCATGCGCACCGAATCCAAACCAAAATCGAGCAAGCTGTCATCAGGCGTCATTTCATCAACCGGAACTTCCAGTAGCGCGGCCAATTGCTGGGTAAGGTGCTGTTGAGATTGAGGAATGCTGTAATCACCAGCGGCGAACTCGTTGGCGCTCTCGACTTGAGAAAGCAATTGCTGCTTATCCAGAACATAACCACATCGACCTGCAACGTAGTTGAGTGCCATTTCGTGGTCGCTTTCAGAGAAATCCGCCACCGCATCAGACACCATGAAGGCTTGGATATCAGTCATGAAGGCTTCTGCTGCGGTTTGCAAGCAGCCAATGTGCGCGTAAATACCAACGATGATCAGCTGATCGCGACCTGTTTCATCCATCATGGCTTTGAGTGGAGTGCGCTGGAATGCACTGTAGCGCCACTTGGTGTAAACAATGTCTTGCTCGGTTGGTGCAAGAGCAGGAAAGATGCGTGTAATGCTGTCATCGGCTTTTAAACCAGGTCCCCAGAAATCGGTCAATAACGCGCGATCTTCTTGTTTTTGGTCACCGGGCTGCGCGGTATAAACCACAGGAATGCCAGCATCAATACACGTCTGTTTGATGGTTTGAATGTTGCGAGTTAGCGTTTGGATCAGATCGCTTTCCACATCGTAGAAGTTAAGGAAGTATTGCTGCATGTCATGAATCAACAACACAGCGCGTTGCGGGTCTACAGACCAGTTAACGCGGTTTTCTGGAATCGCTTTAGATAACGGATAACCAGAGATAGATGGAATGGCCATTGGGCTTCTCTCCAAAATATTCAAAAATAGCTCGGCACGCCAAAACGTTGTTGGCGACGCAGAGTCAGTTAAACGAGTTCTAGAAGTTTGTTTTTATTGATTTTGCCAACCGGCGTTTTAGGCAACACATCAACAAAAATCACCCGATCGGGAATCTTGAAATCGGCAAGTCCGCGGCCTCTTAGAAAACGTTTGATTTCAATCGGCTTGGGGTTTTGTTGTGGGCAAACCAAGGCTGCACAGCTTCGCTCACCAAGGTAATCATCGGGAATCGCAATCACCGCGGCATCGTGCACCGAATCGTGTGCAAGTAAGTGGTTCTCTACCTCTTCAGCAGCAATCTTTTCTCCGCCACGATTGATCTGGTCTTTGTCGCGCCCAACCACCTGTAAGTTGCCCAGTTTTGTGAGCACAACAATATCGCCAGTGCGGTAGTAACCTTGCTCGTTGAATGAACGTTGATTGTATTCTGGTGCTTGGTAATAACCTTGAATAGTGTAAGGTCCTCGAACAAACAAGATGCCTTCTGTTCCTTGTGGAACTGGATTACCCATTTCATCGAGGATTAACAACTCGTCTGCAGAAGACATCGGACGGCCTTGAGTAGAAATAATTTCAGGCTCTGGATCATCTAAACGGGTGTAGTTCACTAGCCCTTCTGCCATGCCAAACACTTGCTGCAACGTACAACCAAGTTCCGGTTTGATGCGTTTTGCTGCTTCTTCACTAAAGCGCGCCCCGCCCACTTGCAGAACGTCCAGTGAACGAATGTCATGCTGAGTGCGACCCGCTTCATCAAGCCACAATAAAGCTAACGGTGGGACTAAAGCCGCAACAGTGATTTGATGTTTCTCAATCAAAGCAAACGCGGTTTGAGGTGTGGCATCCGGCGCGAGAACCACTGTGCCACCAGCCATCAAGCAACCTAGCGCGCCTGGCGAACTAAGCGGAAAATTATGCGCAGCGGGCAAGACACAAAGATACCGAGTTTGCTCAGAGAACTGACAAACTTCGTTACTGGCGCGAACGCTGTAGAGGTAATCGGTGTGAGTGCGAGGGATCAGCTTTGGCGTTCCCGTCGTTCCACCTGATAGTTGGAAGAACGCGAAATCTTCACCCTGTTTCTCGCTCAACTCAGCATCCGTTAAAAACAAGCTTGTTAGCTCTTGACCACCAATAGGCATTAAGCTCGTTTCACCCGCCCAAACGATATGCTTTAAACTCGGTAGCTCAGCCGCAACTTGCTGGGCTATTTCTGCGGTATTTACCCCCATTTGAGGAGCGGTAATCAGCGCTTTTGCCTCAGTAAAATGACAAAAGTATCGAATCTCCGAGTAACGGTGCGCTGGCAGTGCCAGAATAGGCTGAACACCAATTTTGAGTAACGCGAAGAAACTCAGATAGAATTCGCCGATATTGGGTAAATGCAATACCGCTTTATCACCCGACTTAAGGTTTAGATTGGCTTGGAATCCTGCAGCAAGCTGATCAACTTGTTCCACTAGGGATTGATACGTCCACTGACGTTCGCCTTCGACTAACGCAGTCTGATTTGGAAATTGGTTTGCACTCGCTTGCAACATTTGCGGGATAGTTTGATCTGTCCAAAAGCCGGCTTGACGATATTGCTCTGCTCGCGCTTCTGGCCAAGGCGTAAATCCTGACACTTTCATGGCTTGGCAGCTCATTGCACCACCTCCATATTTTCGCGGATCTCAATACCTAACGCATTAAGCACAGTGCGCATCTTGTTACCCGTTTCTTCGAGCTCACTTTGCGGCTCAGATCCGGCAACAATGCCTGCTCCGGCATAAACTCGGAGACGTTTTTTCTCTACCTCGGCGCAACGAATAACCACCACCCATTCGCCATTGCCACGAGCATCAACCCAACCGACAAGTCCGGTGAAGTAACCGCGGTCAAAGGGCTCAACATTGCTGATAAAATCGTAAGCTTGGGCAGTAGGATAGCCGCACACCGCGGGTGTTGGGTGCAGTGCACTTGCCAACTTCAGCACACTCGTGTTGGCATCAGACACAGTGCCTTCGATTCGGGTTGATAAGTGCAACATGGCTTTGGTTTCAATCACTGACGGCACCATTGGCACGTACAAGTTATGACACCAAGGTTGTAGCGCTTTTTCGACGGCATCCACCACCACAGCGTGCTCATGAAGATCTTTTGCACTCTCCATCATCAGCTCGCCTTGCTGTTGATTCATTGAAGCATTTTCGCTGCGTCGACGAGACCCCGCCAAAGGATTAGAGCAAACATGTGGCCCCTTACGAGAGACAAGAAGCTCAGGGCTCGAACCCATCAAATAAGCATCGGACTGACTGCCACCAATGCGGGTTGAAAATGTGTAACCACCGGGATTCTGCTTCAGTAAGGTTTTCAAAAAGCGCGCGCGGTCAATCTCTTCTTCTGTATCCACTTGCATGGTGCGTGATAACACCACTTTGTCGAGTTCAGCGTCTTCTCGTTGGCATTGCTTTGCTGCCAGTTCGACACTACGTTTGTACTCGCTTGGGTCTGGAATCGGTTGGATGGATGATGGAGGGCAATCGGCAAAGCCATCGACATCAGAGATCTTATCCGGCCTGATCGGTGACGTCGTGATGAGACGTTCTGGGACAATAAAGTGCACCGGATTGTATTCAGAAAATGGGATCACACCAACGGCAATCGGGTTCTCATTCCCCTCTTCCTTCGCCGATTCAAGTAATTGGCTGATGTGAGTATCTAACTCTGAGAATCTGACTTGTTGGGTAAATTCTGCAGCAATGCCTTGAGTAAGCAACGTCACAGTGGGTGAGCTAAAGAAGAACGAAGCATCATCCGTATGAGCGTTAAGAAACTCTGTGAGCATAGCGCCGCTTCCCATTGAGTTACGAAGCATAATCATCTCTCAAACTGTATTAAACATAGCGTTCCAAATGAGATTCCTTCTCATTTGAGAAATGAGACTACACATACAGATTTAATTTATCAAATACTTTTGATAATAATTATCATTCGTATTATTTGCAATTTTATAAATTAACTCCTTAGTAGTAATACGGTAAAAAGCAAATAATTACTTATAGTTAGCGTTGATTTCACCGTAAAAACTGGTGGACAAAAAATGGCCAACCCCTTGTAGGGTCAGCCATCATCCATTCTTTTCATCAATCTAACAGCACAACAAAGAAGAGTTTAGCTGTTGTCGCTGAAGCCGTACTTTTCGTCACTCTGAGATCGGATTTCGTTAAAACGATCTTGCATCTTGCCACCAATCAAATCGACGCGTCTTTGCATCTCATTCACCCAATCTCGGTCTGCCATCACATCACGAGGAAATACCGTTGTGCGTTGGTTATCTCCAAGGTAAAGAAACGCATCAAATAACTCCCCCACCTGAGCGTCCATCTTGTCCATCGCCGCAAGCTTGTATCGTGCTTTTGGTAGAAGATCGATAAACCTTAACTCCGCGATCGGGCTCTGCGCGACTTCGAGCAAAGCTGGAGCCTGCACACTGTGAAAAGTTTCCACGACTTCCGGTTCAGTCATTGGCCAAATTAAATACGTGCTATCTGGATACGCTTGCTCCAAACGCGTCGCCAGTGGCCAAGCACTGTCCTGCGTTTTAGCAACATAGTCCTTCGGTGCATTCACCAGATGAAAAGCGCCAAAAATCAACAACGCTTTTTCTTTTTTCGCCATCCGCTCTGCCGCAATTTGATAGAAATGATCCGTCTTATTTTTTGCTGCCTGCTTCCACACTTTCTCGTCTTGGACACCTTGCCAATCAAATGCTGCTTCCGCTAAATGCACCTGAATCTTTTTCCCTTCTGGTAATGCTTCGTTACGCACTCTGATCGTTTTGAAGAAATTAGTGTACGCGTCTGGCATCCAAGCCATAAAATAGATCGAACCGCGCAACACTTGATTCAACTGCGCCTCACTGACATCGCCTCCTGCGAGATAATCATCTAATACAGACTGATATTTTGCGTTGCCAAACTCCACTACGATGTGTGTCACTTGGTCAGAGAACGCCTCGCTAGAAACCAATTCCGTGGCGTAACGCAGAAAAGCATCATTCCAGTGATAATCACCTATCCCAACAAAATTGTGTTGCTTAAATGCGTCAAGAATGGCCGCCTCAGCAGGCTTAGCTTGCGCAACCACTTGTTCGATTTTTTGCTCTGGCAAATCCACCTCGGCAAAGTGTGGTAAATATTCACACCCTGCCATTCCAACGAGCCCCACAGCGAGAAGCAATGGCTTGATTTTCCAGCCTAATTTATTCATCAATTTCATGACCTCCTTGTTAATATCATGACAACGATAACAAAAATCATTATCATCTAGCCAACTTTGATTTGATATTTGTATCGCGAAAGGAGATGGGGATGAGTGAAAACCGCTCAGAATTCGACAGCAAATTGTGTCTCGTCACGGGTGCTGGACAAGGGATTGGCCTAGCATGTGCCAAAAGCTTATTAGCTCAAAACGCACGTGTTATCGCTTGCGATGTGACCCAAAAGGCACTCGATGCGTTGCAACAATCTTTGCCAAGCGATCAACAACAGCGAGCCACATTGCTCCCTTTCGATTTGGCCGATTCCACTGCTATTCAAAATGCCTGCCGAAAGCTAGAACAAGACCAACTGATCCCCGATTACATTGTCACTTGTGCCGGCACTTTGCACCTTGAATCCGTTTTAGATCTGCCTTTAGAGTCACTAAACAAAACCTTGGACGTCAATTTAAAAGGTACGATGCTGCTCACCCAACAACTGGCAAAAATGCTGGTGAAACACGGCAAGCAAGGTGCAATCGTGGCAGTCGGCTCCAATGCGGCCGATACACCACGCGTGAAGATGTCCGCCTACTGCACATCCAAAGCTGGCCTGCACATGTGGATGCAATGTTTGGGGTTAGAACTGGCAGAGCATGGTATTCGCTGCAACATCGTTAGCCCCGGCTCGACAAGAACGCCAATGCAAGAGCAGATGTGGAATGAATCTTATGGCGAGCGAGAAACGATTCAAGGCAACTTAGCATCCCATCGCATCGGTATTCCGTTAAACAAGATTGCCGAAACCAAAGACATCACTAACGCGATTGAATTTTTACTCAGTGACAAATCAGGTCATATCACCATGCATGATTTGAGAGTAGATGGCGGAGCAACGTTCTGATCCTCCGCCATAAAATGAAAGGATTAACCGTGAAAGTTAGGGTGCATGCCTTTCTCTAGTTTGCGTCGCACCTTGTAAGAGACATCACCCAAGGTAATCCTGCCTGTCTTTTTACGGTCGATCCCCGCGTTCTGGCGATAGGCGATCGACCCTTGTTTGAACAATACATGCGAAGATGGCTTTCCAATTGCCGCCGGATAGAGGATCGCCATATAAACATCCTCTAAACAAGCCATACGATTTCGGTAAGGCATAAAGTACGCTTTGACATAATCGAGCTGTTCAATAGCACTCATTTTGGCCAGTTTCTTAGTGCTGGTTCCCAGCGCCTCTGCCGTCGATGGCATAAACTGAATAAGCCCTGTTGCCCCACTCCCAGAACCATTTTTGATGCTCGGACTAAATGTCTCTGCCGTTTCAAACGCCATGCAAGCCATCAAGTAGTTTGGATCAATATTGAGCTCTTGAGAAATGTCGTTCACTTTACTTTTGAACTCAGGCGAAACTCGATTTCCCCAAGCGAGAGCATCGACAGAAGAGAGCGAAAAAGATGCATGAGAAACATCACTTTTCTTAAGGGATAAAGACGAAGGTGAGAAAATTTTCAGGAATTTCTGATTCTTACGTATCAGGCTATTAGGAAAGGAAAAAACCTTATCTTTTTTGTGCTTAAGCTTTGTTATTTTTAGTAGCTTATACAAGCGCTTAGAAACCGTTTTCACGATACAACCACAATTGGAAAACATTTCCCAAACTGTAATCCATTTCTTACTTTTTTAATATCAGTATCAATTGTGAAGCACAAAAGTGTGAGATAGATCTATGAGCTTTATAGAAAACATCACATCAATAAATGGAGTTGTTGGAAAAGTATACTCAGCGTTTTTCTGTACGTTGAAAACAATGAGAGATTTGTTTATGAGTTCAAGCTAAAATGAGTAGTGTTCATTCCGAGTCTAGCGCCCCTTAAACAGCACCCCTCTATGATGGCCAAGGTAATATTTATGGCTATTATGGACGTGAAAAGACATGTCTTCGCGTAGACCAAGAACTTCTGGTTTTTCTAGGTAGCGTGATATTAAAACTTTTCCTTTATCATCAAATGATATGAAACCGAGATCGAATGCTTTATCTAGATTAGGAAGTAGCAATAGTCCGTTGAACTTATCTAATCGTTCTTCGTTGTTGGAATCTCGCCACGGTTTAATATGCGACGCTAACAGTAATTGGGTATTCTTAAACCCGGTAACAGCGCAACCTCCCCACATATCAATGAGCTTGTTTCTAAAATGACCTTGTCCCATTCTGGTGTTTACCAAAATTGTCTTTTCAGTTGTGCTTAGTTGCTTGTCATTCATTACATGCCGGATATCTGCATTCATATCAATTTGGGCTAAGTCAGCGAGAAAGGTGTCGTAGTGAGACAATGCTGCACTATACATACCCTTGCCTTTTATATCGCGCACTTGAAACTCTGGTAACTGCACCGCTTGTTTCTTATAACTCTTAAAGTCTGAATAAGACTTTATTTCTGTGATAGATGCTTCTATTTTTCCGGCATCCATCAACCAGTTAGAAATTGAACCACGGACTGCTCCTAAATAGTTCTTTGCCGTTTTCTCTGATTTGCCCAAATCAAGTAACCATCGATAAAACAATGAAGATAAGTCTGATAAGTTGGAAACAAGCGCTTCTTTCAATTCATTCGAGACTATGTAGCTATTCATATATTCGAATAGCTCATCATCAACGTAAGCGTATGAAATGGCCTTTGATGAGTATCTTTTTGTATTTTCTATGGAATAGCCTTCATTATAAGAGTGATGCCAGAACCCCTCACTTCTCAAAAAGAAAAAAGGGTTCTCAGGTGTGTTTCGATCATTTCCTATTGCTAAGTTTTCGAAGTGATGTGTGAATCGCTCTTTAAGAACAGAATTAAGTTCAATCTTGTTTGAAACGATATGTCCAGCCTGCATCAAATCCATAACGGTAAGAAGCATACATACTTTGTGAGGACTCTTCTTTCCGTTTGAACTATTCACGTTCAAATTACTGAATTTATCTACATAATGTTGAAGAGACACAACTAATCCTTCTCTTACTTTGACACAACCACAGTCTGCCAATGAACGTCATCACGCTTGAGTTGATCGTCACTGTCAGAAACATGCCTAACCATAAGCGCACTGTTCTTTGCCAGCTGTTCTAACTCTTGAACAGAGACAGGATAAGCTTTGCGTCCATCGGTGAACTCACCATGGCGAAGGCTTATAACCAATCGACCATTTGGTGCCAGCAGATTAGAGAGCTTGCGGAAGGCACGCTCACGATGAGACGTCGCAAGGTGCATCCATACCGCACTCACTAAAATAAGATCAAAGCGAAGCCCTAGGTTGGTGGTTTTCTCAAGCGCAGGCAAGGAATCGTCAAGCCAAGTAACCGAATCACCTGTCTTAACTTTCCCAAGCTCTAGTAGAGATGCAGCAGGCTCAAGAGCAATCACCTCACAGCCTTGTTCTGACATCCATTTTGCATCTCTCCCAGACCCCGCTCCCACATCCAATACCCGATCGCCAGCATGAGGCCAAAAAGCCTGCCAGCTCGCGTGAACGTTCTCAAACGTCGTCGAGTTATATTGCTCCGCTAATGAGCTCGCATTTTGGTTATAGAAATTGGTGGTTGAGGACATAAAGGTAAGGCTGCAATTGAAATGAACACATAGTAAGTGCTATTGATTGCAAAGACTAGAAGGTAGTGCAAAAGTTGTAGGAAACGGTACGTTAGAAGTGCTGTCGCCTAAAACGACAAAACCCCGATAACTCGGGGAGCTATCGGGGCTTTTAAATAAATGGCACGCCCTATAGGATTCGAACCTATGACCACATCCTTAGAAGGGACGTGCTCTATCCAGCTGAGCTAAGGGCGCGCTACAGGGACAGGATTATACGAGTTCAAGCGCTTAAATCAACGGGTTTTCATAACATTCTGATCTGAATGCCTAAAAAAAGGGCACCAAAACGATAAATGTTCAAAAACACCACAAAGCAAACGTTTGCGTATGGATGTTAAATAGATTTTCTGCGACAATGCGCCGCAAATAATTTGCCTTCTCAATTTAAAAAGGAAAGTCATGACTGCTCAAAATATAGATGGAACTCTCATTTCCCAAACTGTTCGATCCGAAGTTGCAGCACGTGTGAAAGCTCGCGTTGAGGCTGGCCTTCGTGCTCCAGGTCTTGCAGTTGTTTTAGTTGGTGAAGATCCAGCTTCTCAAGTTTACGTTGGCAGTAAGCGCCGTGCGTGTGAAGAAGTTGGCTTTGTCTCTAAGTCTTTTGACCTTCCTGCGACAACGTCGGAAGAAGAGTTGTTGGCACTTATCGATGAGTTGAACAACGACACAGAAATCGACGGCATTCTTGTTCAATTGCCGCTTCCTGCTGGCATTGATGCAACACACGTTCTTGAGCGTATTCACCCAGAGAAAGACGTGGATGGCTTCCATCCTTACAACGTGGGTCGTCTAGCGCAGCGCATTCCTAAGCTTCGTTCTTGTACGCCAAAAGGCATCATTACGCTGCTTGATCGTTACAACATCGAGCTACGCGGTAAGCATGCGGTAGTGGTTGGCGCATCAAACATTGTTGGTCGCCCAATGACACTTGAGCTGCTTCTTGCTGGTTGTACGACAACAACTTGTCACCGCTTTACCAAAGACTTAGAAGGTCACGTTCGTCAAGCAGACCTTGTTGTGGTCGCAGTTGGTAAGCCGAACTTCATTCCTGGCGAGTGGATTAAGAAAGGCGCGGTTGTGGTCGATGTAGGCATCAACCGTCTTGAGTCGGGCAAGCTAGTAGGTGACGTGGAATACGATAAAGCACGTGAGAACGCGAGCTTTATTACACCGGTACCGGGCGGCGTGGGCCCAATGACCGTAGCAAGCCTAATTGAGAACACAATGCTGGCTTGCGAGCAGTTCCATACGAAGAAGTAGATTCGAGATTCGAGATTCGAGATTCGAGATTCGAGATTCGAGATTCGAGATTCGAGATTCGAGATTCGAAGAAATGAAAAGGGTTGACGATAAACGTCAACCCTTTTGCTTTTTAAGAGAGTAAGAGGAAGTGCTTGAGCCAAAGCCCTCTACTCTCTCGAAGCGAAGCGTTCCCGATTCCAGAAGCGCAGCGCTCTAATAGGTTACAAACTCAGAATCACGCCAGCGATTGATGCACTCATCAGGTTTGCCATTACGCCTGCTGCGATTGCACGGAAACCGTATTTCGAGATGAATGAACGCTTCTCTGGTACGAGTGAGCCTAGGCCGCCAATTAGCATCGCCATGGTTGAGATGTTTGCGAAACCACACAGAGCGAAGGTTACGATAGCTTGTGAGTGTGCGCTTAGCTGAGACTTCACTTCCATCAGTTGGATGAAGGCTACGAACTCGTTTACCACAATCTTGTTACCGATCAGTGAGCCAGCCACGATAGCTTCATTCCAAGGAATACCTAGCAACCATGCGATTGGTGCGAATAGGTAGCCAAGTACTAGCTCGAAGCTCAGTTCCATACCGAATAGACCGCCGAACCAGCCTAGAATGCCGTTTAGCATCGCGATAACGCTCACGAACGCCAATAGGGTTGCACCTACCGCCACTGCGATGCGTAAACCAGACATTGCGCCGTCTGCCATTGCTTCAACCACGTTGGTTGCGCGTGGCATTTCTACTTGGTCTAGGTCGATATCTGGTGTTGTGGTGTCAGTCTCTGGCATCATGATTTTTGCCATCAGAAGACCTGCAGGTGCTGACATGAATGCTGCCGCGATTAGGAAGTTAAGATCTACACCCAGTGATGCGTAACCTACCAGCGTGCCACCAGCAACCGATGCCAAACCACCAGTCATGACTGCGAAGAACTGAGAATCACTCATGTGCTTCAGGTATGGCTTTACTACTAGCGGCGCTTCAATCATACCAACGAAGATGTTCGCTGTTGCAGATAACGACTCTGCACGACCTGTACCTAGCAAACGCTGAAGACCACCACCGATTAGGTTGATCACTTTTGGCATTAGACCGATGTGATACAAACCAGAAATCAACGCCGAGAAGAAGATGATGATACCAAGTACGTTAATCGCGAAGGTAAAGCCACCTGTTGCTAGGTTGCCAAATAGGAACGCGATGCCCTCTTGACCGTAGTTGATTAGGTTAGAAACCGCGCCAGTTACTGCGTTAAGTGCTTCTTTACCCGCTGGTACGTAAAGTACCAATAGCGCGAAGATTACTTGCAGAGCAAAAGCCAAAGACACCGTTCGTAGACGAATGTTCTTACGGTTAGTCGAAAGCAGCCATGCTACGAATAGGATGGCTACGATACCAAGAATTGAGTTCATAAAATGAATCCGACAAAAGGGGGAACAGGAAAGGCGTCGGATTGTATAGAGTGAAAGAAATGCTGCAAGTTGGGGATGTTAACAGGCTGAGAATCTCGTCTGCTCACTCTTTAACCAGCAAAATAACTCATTGAATTAAATAAAGATAAACGTTTGCCTAAAGTTATTATTTCCAAATGGAAAAGATGTTTCTGAATTTGGAAAAATTTTGTGATTCAAATCACCTTATGTATTCCCTACTTCGGAATCGAAATATACGACGCTAATCGCTGATCCCAATGGCAAGGCGATCCGATCTTTTGTTTAATGAATTCGATCACTGCTGAGATCTTTTTCGGCATATGCTGACGACTTGGGTACACCGCATAAAACGGCATGGATTGGCTGGCTCTCCAATCAGGTAGAAGCTGGATCAATTTGCCTGAACGGAATTCATCCCCCAGCAAATAAGTGGCTAAGTAAGCAATCCCCCACCCTGCGATTGCGGCATCACGCACCGCTTCTGCTAAATCGACCGAGTAGTTGCCAGAGACTTTCACGTTGAGCTCTTGCTCGCGATTGGTGAAGGCCCAACTGGTGTAGTCACGCTCCCAACTGCGGTAAATAAGACAGTTATGCTGCGACAAGTCATTCGGTTCGGTTGGCGTGTCGTACTTGAGTAGGTAATCCGGCGATGCAGCAACTACGAATTGGCAATCCGCTAAGCGCTGAGCAATGTAGCCTTCTGGTAGGTGTTCATTGTTGGTGATCCACAAATCCAAGCCTTCTTCGAGCATATCGACTTTGTAATCGAACAAATGCACTTCGACTTGCAGTTGCGGGTATTTCTCACGAAGTTCTTGAATGGCAGGAATGATGTGCAGCGTGCCAAAAGACTGCGACAAACCAAGACGAACCAAACCAGCGACTTCATCGCGTTGGCTTTCCATCTCTAACGTGGCACTGCTAACGGCTTGCACCACTTGCTCACAATGATGGTAGAAGGTTTGACCGGCTTCGGTTGGTGTGAAACTGCGCGTGGTACGTTGCACAAGCTTGATGCCTAGTGACGCTTCCAACTGGCTGAGTTGTTTACTAACGTGAGAAACAGACACACCTAGGCTCTTTGCCGCAGCGGTAAAGTTCTTATGTTTGATCAACGCTGAGAAGATCACCATTTGTGCAGCACGTTCAGATAACACGCAAACCTCGTTTCAAATAGAGAAAACAAAGGGCTCCGAAGAGCCCCTTTTTATTCGTTTATACATTCAATCTAGAATGTGATGCGGTCAGCTAAGTGACTTACCGCCAGTGCGAAGTAGTAAGAGCGGTTCCACTTCATCAACACATTGTAGTTGTTGTACACCAAGTAAGTACGACCGTTCTCATCGTCTGGCATGATCAGCCAAGCTTTGATGTCTTCGTCCAGCTTAGGAAGTGGGCTGCCATCGTATTTGGTGATGCCAAGCTTGCTCCACTCTTGCAGGTACTTACCTTTTTCCGCTTCGCGACCTTGCAGGTTATGGTCGATACCGTGTGGCACCTTAACCTGACGACCCCAAGTGAACTTATCATCCCAGCCAGATTTGCTTAGGTAGTTCGCAGTAGACGCAAACACGTCCGCTTCTGATTGCCAGATGTCCTTCTTGCCGTCGCCGTTACCATCCGCAGCAAAGCGTAGGAATGAGCTTGGCATAAACTGACATTGACCCATCGCGCCAGCCCAAGAACCTTTGAAGTTCTCTAGCTCGATATGACCTTCATCTAGGATTTGTAGCGCCGCCATGGTTTCTTTACGGAAGAACTCTTCACGACGACCTTCAAATGCCATGGTCGACAACGCGTCGATCACGCGAAAGTTACCAGTAAACTTACCGAAGTTACTTTCCACGCCCCAAAGTGCAACGATAAAGCGTGGCTGCACGCCAAACTCATCACCAATGCGTTTAAGTTCAGCGTAGTGTTCTTTATACAGTTGCTTCGCTTGTTTTACCTTCCACTCAGGTACCGCGCGCGGAATGTATTCGTCTAACGTCAGTTTCTTCTCAGGTTGGTTACGATCGGCTTTTACCGCGCGTGGTTTGTATTCCACATCAGCAAAAGCGGCACTGATCACCTGTTCGGAAATGCCTTTATCACGCGCTTCTGCACGCAATTTATTTAGGTATTCATCAAAGCCATCGCTGCTTGCAAAGGCTGAAGTGCACATACCAACGCTGAGCATTGCTGCCAGTATCTTTTTCATATCGCCCTCCTTGAGCGAGGCAGAATTCCCAGATGAAAAGCGGTGACGTTATTCGCCTTTCTGCTGGGCTTTTTGTTCTTTGTATTTTTCTAGTAGGTTTTCCGGCGGAGGCGGAACCTGTAGGAAGAAACCATCATTAATTAATGACGCTTTCACTTTCTCGACATCAACTTGTGCCAAAGTACGACCATCAAGTTTGATTGTCATCACCGGCATAGGCTTACCGAACATCTGCATTAGCGTGTCAGGAACCTGTGAGAAATCATCCTTTTTCGGAATATAGAGATAAGTGCCTTCTTTTCTGGAACTTTTATAAATAGAACAAAGCATGACGAGCCTTTTGTGCTGATTTACCCGCTTTGAATGCGGATTTTGTTGAAAACGTAAAATTCTCGCAAACTTGATAGCAAATTTGAGATTAATTCACTTATTTGCCCGCTTGAGAACTTGCTGCGCTAAAGGATGAAATATAACATGACAGACCTAGTTTAAGGCAACGCTCTTTCAATAAAGGCAAGAAGTCCACGATGACCCATTCACCTGACCTTAAAGGTAGCAGTTTTACATTGTCAGTTTTACACCTTTCTGACAACGAGATCGCTAAGACTGTCGAATTTTTGCAAGAAAAGGTTTCTCAAGCACCCTCTTTCTTCGCATCCGCACCTCTGGTTATCAATATAGCAAAAGTAGAAGGCGATATTGATTTCACCGCACTTAAACAAGGCATCGCCGATGCAGGGTTTATTCCGGTTGGTGTGACTGGCTGTAAAGATAAGCGCGTTCAAAACCTTGCCTCAGAAGCGGGCTTCGCCATCATGTCTGCGAGCAAATCTCCAACTCAAGCACCAGCGAAAATGGCACCGACCAAAATCGTTCGTACACCGGTACGTTCTGGTCAGCAAATTTACGCCAAAGACGGTGACTTGGTTGTACTGGCACACGTAAGTGCTGGTGCAGAAGTGATTGCTGATGGCTCTATCCACATTCATGGCACCCTACGCGGACGCGCCATTGCTGGGGCGAGCGGCCAGCAAGAAGCACGAATTATTTGTCACGATTTACAAGCTGAACTGGTTTCCATTGCAGGAGATTACTGGTTGAGCGATCAAATTGAGAGTGAGTATTGGCAAAAGAAAGTAATGATCAGTAAAGCCGAAGAATCATTACATCTAGAAACACTCACGATTTAGTCTAAAAAGGAAATAAAATGGCACGCATTATTGTAGTAACGTCTGGTAAAGGTGGCGTTGGTAAAACCACTTCAAGCGCAGCCATCGCCTCGGGTCTGGCTCTTAAGGGCAAAAAGACTGCGGTGATCGATTTTGATATCGGCTTGCGTAACCTCGATCTTATCATGGGCTGTGAACGCCGCGTGGTGTATGACTTTGTTAACGTCATCAACGGTGAAGCAACGCTTAACCAAGCGATGATCAAAGACAAGCGCACAGATAACCTATTCATTCTTCCAGCTTCTCAAACACGTGATAAAGACGCGCTAACCAAAGATGGCGTGCAACGTGTGTTCACTGAGTTGGATGAAATGGGCTTCGACTTTATCATCTGTGACTCTCCAGCAGGTATCGAACAAGGTGCTCTGATGGCGCTGTACTACGCAGATGAAGCGATTGTAACGACAAACCCAGAAGTGTCTTCGGTGCGTGACTCTGACCGCATTCTAGGTATTTTGGATTCTAAGTCGCTACGAGCTGAGCAAGGTCTTGAGCCAGTTAAGCAGCACCTGCTACTGACGCGTTACAACCCATCTCGCGTTACACAAGGTGAGATGCTAAGCGTTGAAGACGTAGAAGAGATCTTACACATTTCTCTACTGGGCGTGATCCCAGAAAGCCAAGCAGTTCTAAACGCATCAAACAAAGGTGTGCCAGTGATCTTTGACGAGAACACTGACGCAGGCATGGCTTACTCAGATACGGTAGATCGCCTACTGGGCAACCAGGTTGAATTTCGTTTCCTTACTGAGGAGAAGAAAGGACTCTTTAAACGACTATTCGGAGGCTAGACATGTCACTACTAGAATTTTTCCGCCCACAAAAGAAAACTTCTGCGAATCTAGCCAAAGAGCGTTTGCAGATCATCGTTGCTGAGCGTCGTAGCCAGAACGATCCTGCGCCTTCTTACTTACCTCAATTGAAAGAGGACATCTTGAAGGTGATCAGCAAATACGTTGCGATTGATCCAAACATGGTGGATTTGACGTTTGAACACAAGGACGATGATATTTCGGTTCTTGAGCTAAATGTGAAGTTGCCAGAAGACGAGAAGTAATTACTTTTCGACTTTGCTTGAGCGCTATAAACACTTAAGCACTCAAAACAAAAGACAAATGCGTGTTACAAAAAAGGTTGGCGATAATGCCAACCTTTTTTATTTGGTACTTACTTCAGCACCTTATTCATCTTCTCGCCGAGCAATTCAAGACGCCAGCCTTGCATCACATCCGGTAGACGCGCTGGGTCGCGGTCTTTCTTCCATACCCAACTGATGATTTGGTTGATCTGCTTTTTAGACGCCAAGAACTCGGTCGCCAAGCCTGATTTTTGCGATGCTACTTTCACCACATCTTTCATGTTCTTGAAGATTTGCTTGTAGCCTGGGTAATCCATCAAACGTTCGATTTTAGCTGGGTAATCATCGGCAGGTGTTTGCTTTGCACTTTTCACAATGGCCGCAATTCGTGCACCGTGGCGGTTAATCGCACGAATGTCGATGCCTTCCGCCTCCATCTTCTTAAAGTTTGTCAGTCCAAGGCGAGCCACCGTCAGCAAGTCGCCTTCTTTGAAAATGAAGTTCAATGCAAGGTCGCGCTTGATCGCTTCGCGGTAACGCCAAGTCGCTAAAGGCTTAAGAATCGCAAGTTCAGCCGGTCTTAGCTGCCATGCACCTTTGATGTCTAGGTAGACAGTTTCTTCATTTAAGTTACGAATACGCTTTGATACCAGTAGGTCACTCTCTTGTTGAACCGCTTCCCACCAGCCAGCTTCGTTGACTTTATCTAATAGCTTCTCGTAAAGAGGCATTAGGTAGTGCACGTCAGCCGCGGCGTAATCAAGCTGCTTTTGAGTCAGTGGACGCGCCATCCAGTCGGTGCGAGACTCGCTCTTGTCTAGCTCCACGCCTAGGTATTCTTCCACCAGCGTTGCAAAGCCTGTCGACAGACCGTGACCCAAAAATGCCGCCATCAACTGAGTATCCACCATTGGGAATGGTGTGCAGCCAAAGGCATTTTGGAAGACTTCTAAATCTTCACCACACGCGTGCAGTACTTTTAGCACTGAGGTGTCTTTTAGCAACTCGACGAACGATGTCATGTCAGTCAGTTCGGTCGGGTCGATAAGGGAAAGTTGTTTGCCATCGAAAAGCTGAATCAAACCTAGTTGCGGATAGTAAGTCCTGATTCGCACGAATTCGGTATCCAGCATAACTACGTCTGCTTCTCTTGCTAGAGCGCAGACTTCTTCTAGGTCTTTGTTTTTCGTAATGATCTGATAGTTCACATGCTTCTCGCTATAAAAAAATGCCAGCAAAACGCTGGCATTCTAACACTATTTGGCAATAAATGATTGTTGCACAAAGAAATCCGCTTATGCGCTCTTCTTCGCTAGTTCTGCGTCGTTCTCTTCACGCAGTACGCGACGAAGGATCTTACCTACGTTGGTCTTAGGTAAGTCTTCACGGAACTCAACCAACTTCGGCACTTTGTAGCCAGTTAGGTGTTGGCGACAGTGTGCAATCACTTCATCTTTAGTTAGGCTTGGATCGCGTTTTACAACGTAGATCTTCACCAACTCGCCAGACACTTCGTGAGGCTGACCGATTGCCGCGACTTCTAGCACTTTACCGTGCAGTGCGACTACGTCTTCGATTTCGTTCGGGTAAACGTTAAAGCCAGACACAAGAATCATGTCTTTCTTACGGTCAACAATATGCAGGAAGCCTTCATCATCAAACTTAACGATGTCACCCGTCGATAGCCAACCGTCTTCGTTGATCACTTCTTTAGTCGCTTCAGGTCGCTGCCAGTAACCTTGCATCACTTGAGGACCACGAACTTGAAGCTCACCTGTCTCAGTATTTGCTAGTGGGTTACCTTCTTCATCAACAATACGTACTTCAGTTGATGGCACAGGCAGACCGATAGAACCGTTGTATTCCACTAAGTCGTGCGGGTAAGCCGCCACCAATGGAGAACATTCTGTTAGACCGTAACCTTCTAGTAGATAACAGCCCGTGGTCTTTTGCCATTTTTCAGCGACGGCACGTTGTACTGCCATACCACCACCTACTGCTAGGCGAAGATTGCTGAAATCTAGCTCATGGAAATCTTCGTTGTTCACTAGTGCGTTAAACAGCGTGTTTACGCCAGTAATCGCAGTGAACTGGTATTTTTGCAGCTCTTTCACAAAGCCCGGAATATCACGCGGGTTAGTGATAAGCAGGTTGTTGCCACCCATTTCAACGAACAGTAGACAGTTCACCGTCAGCGCGAATACGTGGTAAAGCGGCAGTGCCGTAACAACAAGCTCGCGACCCGGAGACAATACAGGACCATAAGCACCTTTCGCCTGCATTACGTTGGCGATCATGTTGCGGTGCGTCAGGATTGCGCCTTTCGCTACGCCCGTTGTACCACCAGTGTACTGTAGGAATGCAATATCATCGCCAGACATAAATGGCTTCACGTACTGAAGACGACGACCTTTGTGCAGTGCTTTACGCATTGAGATTGCACCCGGTAGATCGTACTTAGGCACCATGCCCTTCACGTACTTAACCACGAAGTCGACAAGCGTACCTTTCGCACGTGGCAGCATTTGACCAAGGCTGGTCAGAACCACGTGTTTCACTGGCGTGTTTTCTACGATTTGCTCTAGTGTGTTCGCGAAATTAGAAACGATAACGATCGCCGTTGCGCCAGCATCGTTTAGCTGGTGCTCAAGCTCACGAGGAGTGTAAAGTGGGTTCACGTTCACAGCGATACAGCCTGCACGCAAAATACCAAATAGCGCGACAGGGTATTGAAGCAGGTTTGGCATCATAAGAGCAACGCGGTCGCCCTTCTTCAGCTTAAGTTCGTTTTGTAAGTATGCGGCGAATGCGCGGCTACGCTCTTCCAATTTGCGGAAGGTCATGACCGAGCCCATGTTCATGAATGCCGGTTGGTCTGCGTACTTTTGAACAGACTGCTCGAACATTTCTACCAAAGACTCATATTGCTCTGGATTAATGGTTTCAGGTACGTCACTTGGATAACGTGAAAGCCATGGTTTATCCACGATGTTACTCCTCGTTTATAACTGGCTAAAAAATAGCGTCCTTTTTATTTTGAGCACTATTACAGCACAGCAAACGTGCTTGAGCACGTAACTCTCAAACACTTGTTTAAATTTTGTTAACTACACCAAGAATTCGCTTAGCGACCTCGAGTGTTTGCTCTAAATGGCAATGATGCCCACCCGCGACAGAAACCACTTTCGGTGGATTTTCGCCCCAATCGACTTGGTTAGACTGTAAATGCTGAAATCCTTTGTCACCCAATATGATTAGGTGCGGACAGCGTATTTGGCTGGTGATCGAGTTCGCGTGATCCTGTGCCATGCGATAAAGAGAATCGCATTTTAATTTGGCATCGTGTCGCCAAAACCACTGGTTCTCACGACATTCAGTTCCGCGCTCTACGATTGGCATCAACTGCTCGGCGGTCAGGTGATTCGCTTGCATGCGTAGCTTTAACGCCAGATCGAAAGAAGCGATAGCTCGCTCCGGTTTGCTGCGTTGACGTTGTCGGTTAAGGACGCCATCACGCAGTCGTTTTACGCTATTGGAAGGCTGTTCTGCGAGTGGACCCGCCCCTTCAATTTGCACTAACGTTTCGACCTGTTCAGGAAAGGCAGCACTATAGCAACTTGCGATTAAAGCGCCTAGTGAATGCCCTACTAACACCAGTCTGTTTGGCGATAATTCATCCAATAATTGGTGTAAATCAGCAATGTAGTCGTGGAAGGGGTAGTAATTGTCTGAGGATTTATGACTGGATAAGCCATGACCAAATAGGTCAATTGCTAGTAAATGAAGATCAGGGTTGTGCTGATGGATGGCGTTCATCAAGGTTTTGAAGCTACCCGCGTTATCCATCCACCCATGAAGAAAAACGACTGAGCAAGCAGTCGTTTTTTCGTTTCCGATCTCTAAGGCTGCCATGCTCCCATTTGGGAGTTCGAAACGGCGCTCATTCATCACAGATTATTTAACCTTCTTGATCACCTTGCCGTCTTGAGGGAAATCATTTCGCCACATGCGGCAGTTAATGGAGTAACAAGGGTAGTAATAGGTTGGCGTGTCGTACATACGTACGCGCTCTTCAATCTTCCATAAACGGTAACCATCGCCTTTGATGACTGGGAAGATGTATTGGTGTTCACCAATTTTGCCTTCTTCTTCGCCCGCACCTTTACCCACCACAGTAATGATTCGACCTTTACTGAAAGCGACTGGCTCTAGGTAATCATCAAAATAAACCGCGAAGCGACCCGTTGGTTCTTGGTCGATGTCCGGTTTGCCTGATTTGCTGATTGGTAGGTTTACAATCTCCAGACGCGTTTGGTCTTTCAAGTTATCCACTTTCGCGATAACACCACCAAGACGGACATCGTTAGCAGCCTGTCCTTGGTCTTCAGCAAAGGCTTTGTAATCCGTCAAAACCTGCTCGGTGCTTGCATTCAGCTCTTCAGGAAGAGAACTACAGGCAGAAAGCCCGAATGCCGCGATAATAACCAGAAAAATACGTCCAGAAAGTTTCATAAACCCCCACTATAAATTCGTTGTTTTACACATAGATATCGACACCAAGTAACTGAGCAAGTTCCTCTTTCTTCGCTCGATTCATGACGTCCATATACTGTTCCATTGCTTTGCGAGCATGACCCTCGGGCAAATCATATTGCACTTGAGCGCGATGAATCTGAGACTCATCCACTTGCTTAATGGAGTGCGCGACAGCGTTCGCCACCTTAGAAGGTTGACCAACGGGCTGCTTATCTTGAGCTTTCTTTACCTGCCCTTTTTTACCGACTTTATTGGTGCGATTTGCACCCGGTATTAACGCAGGAGGTAAACCATTGATAGACGCCATAACGCTCCATAAAAATACAGGGCAAACGCCCTGCACTTTGTCATGTCATTGAAAGTCCGATTATTCGCGACCCGGAAGTTTCTTCCACGTCACATTATCACGCAGATAAACCGGGCTCGATTCTTCTACTGGGACTGTGTTGCCTTTCTTAAGTTCCTGCTCAGCAAGAATCACAATGTCTTGCGAATCAGGGTAAAGAACATCGCCACTGGTGACGTTGAATGGCAGTTTGCCAAGATCTTCTTGGTAAGCATCCCAACCAGTACCCGCTTTAGTCCACGTTTTGTCGTCTGCTTGCGCCTCTTCCGCTAGACGCGCTGGTGGAATAACGCATTCTGCATCCACGCCTGCCCACTCACCGTTTTCTTGGCGAGTGTAACGTGCCCAGTAAACTTCACCCATGCGCGCATCAATCGCAACAGCGGCATTTGTAGCACCGTGTAGGCGGTAGCTTGCTTGTGCCATCGCAGCCAGCGTTGAAACGCCAATCATTGGTAAGTCAGCACCAAACGCCAAACCTTGCGCGATACCAATACCGATACGAACACCAGTAAAGCTGCCCGGACCACGACCAAACGCCAATGCGTCTAAATCTTGTAGAGTCAGACCGGCTTCTTTCAGTACTTCGTCCACCATAGGCAGTACTTTCTTAGTGTGGTCACGAGGAGCCACTTCACTGCGTGAAATCACTCGGTCATTAACCAGTAGCGCAACTGAACAGTTCTCAGTTGCCGTATCGATAGCAAGAATTTTTGCGCTCATGTAACTCTCTACAATTCTTCTTTAATTTATTGATGCCGCAGCGCATTAGTCTGCGGCAGTTTGTTCTGTTTTTAGGAATGTTTTGATTCGTTCCAAATCCCGTGTTCTTGGGATTGGCGGTAAACTGCCGAGGAAGATGCCACCATAATCACGCGTTACCAAACGGTTGTCGCAAATGATTAAGGCACCATGATCTTTTTGGTCTCGAATCAAACGTCCTACGCCCTGCTTTAACGTGATAACCGCGTCAGGGATTTGCACTTCTGCAAACGGCTCACCACCACGTAATCGACAATCTTCGATTCGGGCTTTGAGTAGCGGGTCATCAGGGGCAGTAAACGGTAATTTGTCGATGATAACACAGCTCAGCGCATCACCTCTAACATCGATCCCTTCCCAAAATGCACCCGTCGCCACCAGCAGTGCATTACCCAGGTCCATAAACTCGGCAAGGGTCTTTTGTTTGCTCATCTCACCTTGCATCAGCACAGGCAGATCCAGTACTTCACGGAAGCGTTCACCAAGCTCACGCATCATGCTGTGCGAAGTACACAGGAAGAAACAACGCCCGTCGTTCTCTTCAATCACAGGCGCAAGCATTCGCACCAGTTTGTCGGCTAAGCCTGGGCTGTTTGGTTCTGGTAAATAACGAGGCACACACAAACGTGCTTGCTTCTCGTAATCGAACGGAGATGGCAACGAAAACTGCTGTTTAGGCTTCAATCCAAGCCGGTCGGTAAAGTGTTTAAAGTCACCCGATACCGCTAGGGTTGCTGAGGTAAAAATCCACGCGCCTTGTTTGATTTCTATTTGCTCATGGAATTTATCCGCTACCGATAGCGGCGTAATGTGCAACGCAAAATGACGGGGAGATGTGTCGTACCAGTATGAGTAACCGGTAATATCGACATCACAAACCCGATCAATTCGTCCTTTGATCAGGTTGGCACGCTCAAAGGCGGTATCCAGCAATTGACTTCGACCTAGCGCCAATTTCAATACGTCGATGGCAAGATCTAAGCTATCGGTTAAACGCACCAATTCACGTTTGATCGATTCCGATTGCAACGCTTCACGCCAGTTACCACGAAAGCCTGGCTCACCCAACACTATGCGCATATCCATGGCACTTTGCATCAGCTTATCACCGACTTTTTGTAGCTGGCGCATGTCTTTTGCTTCAGTGCGGTAGGCAATCTCAATGTCTTTGGCGAGCTCTTGGATCTGGCGGCTAGAAATCGATTGTCCGAAGTATTCGCTGGCAATGTCAGGAAGCTGGTGGGCTTCATCGAAAATGAATACGTCAGCTTCTGGGATCAATTCACCGAAACCGGTTTCTTTGATCGCAAGGTCTGCAAGGAACAAGTGGTGGTTAACGACAACAATGTCTGAATCCATTGCGCGTTTGCGTGCTTTTAAGACGAAACAATCGGTGTAGCTCGGGCACTCTTTACCCAAACAGTTGTCGTTGGTTGAAGTAATGGTCGGGATAATCATGCTGTCTTCTGGCAGGTCATCACAGTCCCCTAAATCGCCCGTTTTGGTTTCTGACGACCAAGTGCGGACCTTCACCAATTGAGTCAACAATGTTGGATCGGCTTCATTAGTATGGCTCTCGACCATTTGGCGGCTAAGACGATCCAAACATAGGTAGTTGGAACGCCCTTTTAATAGCGCGACTTGTCCATAAAAGCCTAAAGCACTGACCATCAACGGCAGGTCACGGTGATACAACTGCTCTTGTAGGTTCTTTGACCCGGTACTGATGATGACTTTTTTGCCGCTCAAGAGCGCAGGCACAAGGTAAGCGAAGGTCTTCCCCGTTCCCGTCCCTGCTTCAACCACCAGCTGAGTTTGGTCTTTGATCGCACTGCTGACAGCTTCTGCCATATCGATTTGTGGCTGGCGAGCTTGAAAGCCCGGAATGGCTTTGCCTAACGCGCCCTCAGAGGAGAATGTTTTTGCGATCATGCCTGACATCTGATTGGAAAAATTGTCGAGAGTATATCAGGAGTTGAGCGTAAACATCAGCCAACAAAAGCACTAGGTTTTAGCATCGCGCGGATAATTTGTTGAAACCGCGCCGAGAATAGATTATTTATGAAGTCAGATTGCAGTACGATTCACGCTTCTGACGTGACCCTTTTATTCGTACGCTAGAAAAATAATGCATGGAAGTATCTGATTTATGGAAAAGAAAACACTGTTAACCCATTGTTCTGACGCACCGGGTTTGATCTCAAAAATCACCAATATCTGTTATAAGCATCAGCTGAATATCGTTCATAATAACGAGTTTGTTGATAACACCAGTGGGCACTTTTTCATGAGAACCGAGTTGGAGGGTTACTTCAACGATCAAACGCTACTCGCCGATTTAGACCAAGCACTGCCGCAAGGCGCAAAACGCAAACTCATTAGCTCTCGCCGCAAACGCATCGTTATCCTAGTAACCAAAGAAGCGCACTGTTTAGGTGATATTCTGATGAAGACTTACGATGGCAGCTTAGATGTTGAAATTGCTGCGGTTGTTGGTAACTACGACAAACTTCAAACACTCACTGAACGTTTTGATATCCCTTACCATCACGTTACTCACGAAGATCTTAGCCGTGAAGAGCACGAGCAGAAGATGCTTGAAGTGATTGATCAATACGATGCCGATTACCTCGTACTTGCGAAGTACATGCGTGTTCTCACTCCGACTTTCGTAGAGAAATACCGTCACAAGATCATCAACATTCACCACAGTTTCTTACCCGCTTTCATCGGTGCTAAGCCATATCAGCAGGCTTACGACCGCGGTGTGAAGATCATCGGTGCAACGGCGCACTTTGTAACGAATGACTTGGATGAGGGTCCAATCATCAAGCAGGACGTTATTCCAGTGGATCACACGTTCAGCGCACAAGATATGGCACAAGCAGGTCGCGATGTAGAGAAGAACGTATTGAGCAAGGCTTTGAATAAAGTGATCAATGACCACGTTTTTGTTTACGGCAATAAGACGGTTATTCTTTAAATTCGCAGCTGATTGCTAGCTGCTAAAAACGCGTAATTTGAGAAGGCATTGTCTTTTCGTTACGCGTTTTTTATCTGTCGGTGGATGTTTTATTGAAGTGCTTGTAAGAGATTCCCGACTACGCTCCTTCGTCGCTCTCGGGAATGACGTAAATGAGGCATGAGCATGAAAGCTAATTAGTACGCATCACTTAACCAAACGCAAACAACTCAAGCGCGTCATTCCGACGAGCTTAAGCGAGATCAGGAATCTCATATCCGCACACTGTGAGTTTAAGTGACCCCTCTGACTAACAGCGCACGACGTAAAGCAAGTTAAGCCTGCTCAGACTCCACAATACGCTTGAGTGAATGTGGATGTAGCTTGATACAAATGCCTTGATATTTAAACGCCACGGTTGGGTTGTTCAAGCGTTCGCCTTCCCCTTTCGGGCTTGACAGTTTGATCTTCACACCTAGCTCTTCCAACTCGTCAAAACGCGCGCCAAACGCTGGGTAAGTGTGTTTCAAATCAGCAAGAAACTCATCTGCGGTTTCGGCATGAGATGGAATCACGAACTCCACATGTTCCCAGCTTTCAGTTGGGTAGATTTTGCCTTCCGCAGGGTATGGCAGCTCCAGACACTCAATCTTCCAACCACGGCTTTCCAACGCTTTGTCGAATTCGATAACAATAATTGGGCGACCGTTGATTTTCGCTTGTGAAATCACTTTGCCATATTGATTCCAAGCCTCATGCGCAGCTTTCGCGGTTTCAATATCATTAATACGTAACGCAATATGGTCAGCTTGAGCAAAGCTCAGATCCAGTTTTAACAGGGATGCAAGCTCTTCAATCTTCGCCATAAATGCATCCAGATCTTGGATCATCAATTCAGGCGCTAGGCGTTTTTCAACTAGTTGAGTCGTCATTGTGGCTCTCTCATGGGGCGATTTATCTCATTACTCTGAGCGCAATAGTAAACGCAAACCAAGCCACATTTCCATTCAATCGAAAAAGTATAAATTTCCCCAATTCCTCTCTGTATGAAAAGCAATAAAGTTGTTATCATTAGCCCCATTTTTGTGAACTCCAACAGAACTCGGCACTTACTTCGCCGAGTTCTTCGTCCTTGAATTGAAGGAAACGCGTGTGAATATCCAAGCACTTATTAATGACAAAGTATCTCAGGCTCTAGAAGCCGCTGGCGCACCTGCAGGCAGTCCTGCGGCAGTACGCCAATCAGCAAAGCCACAATTTGGTGACTACCAAGCAAACGGCGTAATGGGCGTTGCTAAAAAACTGGGTACTAACCCACGAGAATTTGCACAGAAAGTACTGGATGTTCTAGACCTAGACGGTATTGCGAGCAAGACAGAAATCGCAGGTCCAGGTTTCATCAACATTTTCCTAAGCGAAGAGTTCCTAGCAAAACAAGCGGAAGCAGCATTGGCTGACTCACGTCTTGGCGTTGCAGCAGATGAAGCTCAAACTATCGTAGCTGACTACTCTGCACCAAACGTTGCTAAAGAAATGCACGTTGGTCACCTACGTTCAACCATCATCGGTGATGCGGTAGTACGTACTCTTGAGTTCCTAGGTCACAAAGTGATCCGTGCGAACCACATCGGCGACTGGGGTACTCAGTTCGGTATGCTTATCGCAAACCTTGAGCGTGTACAGCAAGAGTCTGGCGAAGTTTCTATGGAACTGGCTGACCTTGAAGGCTTCTACCGTGAGTCTAAGAAACTGTACGATGAAGACGAAGAATTCGCAGTGAAAGCACGTAACTACGTTGTGAAACTGCAAAGCGGCGACGAGTTCTGCGCAGAAATGTGGAAGAAGCTGGTTGACGTAACTATGATCCAAAACCAACGCAACTACGATCGCCTAAACGTATCTCTATCTCGTGATGACGTAATGGGCGAGAGCATGTACAACGACATGCTACCTAAGATCGTAGCAGACCTTAAAGCACAAGGTCTTGCGGTTGAAGATGACGGCGCGCAAGTTGTGTTCCTTGAAGAATTCAAGAACAAAGACGGCGAAGCGATGGGCGTTATCGTTCAGAAACGCGACGGCGGCTTCCTATACACAACAACGGACATCGCATGTGCGAAATACCGTTACGAAGAACTAGGCGCAGACCGCGTACTTTACTTCATCGACTCTCGTCAACACCAACACCTAATGCAAGCTTGGACTATCGTTCGTAAAGCGGGTTATGTGCCAGAGTCAGTATCTCTTGAACACCATGCGTTTGGTATGATGCTAGGTAAAGATGGTAAGCCATTCAAGACTCGTGCAGGCGGTACAGTTCGTCTTGCTGATCTTCTTGATGAAGCAGAAGTTCGTGCAGCACAGCTGATCGAATCTAAGAACCCAGAACTAGCAGAAGACGAGAAGAAAGCGATCGCAAACACAGTTGCAATGGCAGCGGTTAAATACGCAGACCTTTCTAAGCACCGTACTACGGACTACGTGTTCGATTGGGACAACATGCTAGCGTTCGAAGGTAACACTGCACCGTACATGCAATACGCTTACACTCGCGTAGCATCTGTATTCGCTAAAGCTGGCGTTTCTATGGATGATCTACAAGGTGAAATTAAGATCACTGACGAGAAAGAAAAAGCGCTTATCGCAAAACTTATGCAGTTCGAAGAAGCGGTTCAATCTGTTGCTCGCGAAGGTCAACCACACATCATGTGTAGCTACCTATTCGAACTAGCAGGTCAGTTCTCTAGCTTCTACGAAGCATGCCCTATCCTAGTTGCTGAAGACGAAGCAGTGAAACAAAGCCGTCTGAAACTAGCAGCGCTAACAGCGAAGACCATCAAGCAAGGTCTGTCTCTACTAGGTATTGATACTCTAGAGCGTATGTAAGCGAATCGAGAATCGAGAATCGAGAATCGAGAATCGAGAATCGAGAATCGAGATGATTTCGAAAGGTTGGCGTGAAAGCGTCAACCTTTTGTTTTATCTGGCGTATACTGATGTCATTCAATTCAAATCGGATAATATAATGAGTTTTGAACTGCACCCTCAATTGGCAAAAGACACCACCGTTATCGGTCACTTCCCACTGTGCGTAGCACTTCTACATAAAGACAATGCAGTGCCATGGGTTATCTTGGTACCAAAACGTGCAAACCTAAAAGAGCTTCACCACTTGCCGATGAAAGAACAGCAACAGTTTTTGCTAGAGTCTCAGGCAGTAAGCCAAGCACTGGAAGCAACATTCCGTCCAGACAAGTTAAACCTAGGCGCACTAGGTAACATGGTGCCGCAGCTGCACATTCACCATATTGCTCGCTTCAAAGATGACGTAGCATGGCCGGGACCAGTTTGGGGTAACACCAAAGGTGAATTCCGTACAGAAGAAGAGCAAAACGAATTACTTGGTCGCATTAAAAATGTGCTGTCACTGAGCTCTATTTTCCAAAAAGCTTAACAGGGAAACTTTGCAAAATCTGAGCTTATAAGTTGAAAAAAGCCGCATCATTGCTGATGCGGCTTTGTCGTTTTTACGTGATAATTTTTAGATGACTAATTTTGATAATCGCTACATGGTGACTGTCAGAGACAAACCATCTTGTTTAGTCACTGAGTAGCGAACTCGAGTCACGTCATGAGCTTTATTGGTGTCAACTAAGCGGCTAATTTTACCCTTCTTAATCCACACGCTTAACATCGCGTCGGCACCATCTTCACTCATCCCAAACTGCTTAGCCAGATCTGACTGGGAGACGGTTCCTTTGTCTGCAATGTATTGATAAAGCTCTTTTAAAATCATGCTACTTGCGCCTCTAATGCACCGTTTTGCTTCTTACCAACTCGTTTGAACACACGGTATGTGCCAAAGAAGATAGCTACGATCACTGCCATCCAAATGCCACTTGTTACCGGGCTATCTGCGAAATGCGTCAATTGGTTGTAGAACGTCGCACATAGGTAAGCCAAGCCCATTGTCCAAACCGCGATAAAACGTGCGAACTTATGACCAAACTCACGTACGTAAGCACCCATCGCCGCCACACAAGGTGTGTACAGTAGGATAAAGATTAGGTAAGCAAATGCGGCATTGCCAGAAGCAAACTGCGATTTGATGTTACCGAAGATAGAAGCATCGACTTCTTGTTCTTCTGCAACTGCATTTGAGTCAGTTAAGTCACCCACTTCAATACCTAGTGGATCTGAGTAGCTCAAACCGGCTAGATTTTCTGGGATACTCATTACTGCCTCTTCTAGGCTGCCCATTAGATCAAATTCTGCGTCTTCACCGTCGCTTGGCGTAGTGTATAGACTGTTCAGCGTACCAACTACCGCCTCTTTTGCGAAGATACCAGTAATGATACCTACCGTCGCTGGCCAGTTGTCTTCTTGAACACCGATTGGTGAGAATACTGGAGTCACTACTTGCGCTGCTTTAGAAAGCACAGAGTTTTCGCTGTCTTCGTTACCAAAACTGCCATCAGTACCCAATGAGTTGAAGAAACTCAGAATAGCAACAACGATAACGATGGTTTTACCTGCACCAAGTACAAAGCGCTTTAGCTTTTGCCAAGTTTTGATCACCACGTTTTGTAGCGTCGGAAGCTCGTAATCAGGCATTTCCATTACTAGACTGTCACTGCTACCTGGGTAAAGCGTATGCTTAAGGAAAAGACCTGTGAAGATCGCTGCCACAATACCAAGTAAGTAAAGTGCGAATACAATATTCTGACCAGAACCAGGGAAGAATGCCGCAGCGAATAGTGCGTATACAGGCAGACGAGCACCGCATGACATAAATGGCGCCATAGAGGCAGCTAGTTTACGCTCACGTTCTTGGTCTAGAGTACGAGTTGCCATGATTGACGGAACGTTACAGCCAAAACCAAGAACCAACGGTACAAATGCTTTGCCCGGTAGACCGATCTTCTGCATCACTTTATCTAGTACGAATGCTGCACGAGCCATGTAACCTGAGCTCTCAAGTACCGCTAGGAACAGGTACAAACACGCGATAACCGGAATGAAGGTTGCAACCGTCTGGATACCACCACCGATACCATCAGCAAGAACCGTCACTAACCACACAGGCAAATGACCGTCTAACAAGTGGTGACCACCATCAACCAACAGAGCACCAACACCGATATCGAAGAAGTCGATGAACGCACTACCAATGTTTATAGAGAACATGAACATTAGGTACATCACAACAAAGAAGAATGGGATGCCCACCCACTTGTTCAAAATGAATTGGTCTAGTTTTTCAGTCACGCTGCGGCTTAGCTTGCCTTCGCTACGACGTACTTTCTTACACTCTTCATGAAGATGTGTGTATTTGGTGTCAGCCACATGAAGGTCAACATCAAGATCTAGCTCGGCAATCGTATTTTCAACACTATTGCGCTCTGTATCCGACATGCTGTTAAGAACCAGTGCATCTTTTTCTAGTGCGCGAATCGCCAATGCTCGGTGAGAAACGGTTTGATCATTGAAAAGAGCCGAAACTTTGCCGATCGCCGCTTCCATTTGTTCGCCGTAATTCAAAGCGACTTCTTTTAACGCGACACCTTGAACCACAGACTTGTGCAACTTCTCTTTAAATTCGGCTACTTGTTCTTTGTTTGTCGCTGACAGGCTAACTACCGGGCAACCCAACGTTTTTTCGAGTTCTGCAACATTGATGATTTGGCGTTCACGCTTAAGTGCGTCCATTTTGTTTAATACAACAATCATAGGACGACCAAGCTCGCGCAGCTGCAGTGTCATATATAAGCTACGTTCAAGACTTGTTGCATCGACTACGTTGATGATCAGATCAGCAGGGTGCGTCAGAACCGCACGAGACGCGATAGACTCATCGATACTATTACTGTCATTACCACTATCTAGAGAGTAGATACCCGGAAGGTCTGTCAGCAGAAATTCATCGCCAGCGTGTTTGAACTGGCCAGTTTTCTTTTCAACCGTTACACCAGCCCAGTTGCCGACTTGTTGTTTTGCACCAGTAAGGCCATTAAAAAGTGTCGTTTTACCACTGTTTGGGTTACCAACAGTAAGAATTTGGTATTGCATTATGCTCGCTCCACTTCAATGTTCTGTGCAATGGCCACTCTTAGTGCAACAGAAACACCACGAACTTCAACTTGCAGTGGGTCTCCCATTGGTGCACGTCGAATAACTTTAACTTCAGTATTAGGAAGTAGCCCCATAACCATTAGCTTTTTTCTTACGTCCGATGTAAGTCCTTCTAACAACCGAATTGTCACTGTTTCGCCAGGTTTGATTTCTGATAGTTTCATAGTGGCCCTTAAGAGTAGTGCAAATGATAAATATTATTATTAATAGTTTAGGGCGCTAATGTTACCCTTCTATACCCTCTCATTCATTGTGTGAAATCAAAGATTTCATTAATGCTTTTGGCGAAATGAAACGTCAACTCCGTTAATTAATCTCACGTCATTTTCGTCAAAATCGAATATTTTCAGGCAAATGCGGATTAACACAAACGTAACATTTAAACCTAGCAACAGTAAAAAATACATTAAATACAGTTAGTTATGAACAAAAATACAACTTGTCGCTTTTCTCACATAAAGCTGTCGTTATTTTTATAAGAAAAATAAGTGAGGTCTCGTATAGTTAACCCATCGAGAGACAACAGCCTCTCAAAAGAATTCCAGAGGTGGCATGGCAACATGTCACTCCGGCAGCAAGCGAAGGTGTCATTGACACCCGTGGTATAGTCCCCCCGGCTATACCACGATATTTTTTTCTTCTCTTTCTTGATTCGCTCTCAATTAACTCCTTCTAGTTTCTCAACCTTCTTCTCAAACAAAGCCCAATTATCTATCACCATTTTTCATAACCGTTTTACTGCACTTGTTCTTCATTAGATGGTTTGTGCGCCTTATCCCTTATCCCTTATCCCTTATCCCTTATCCCTTATCCCTTATCCCTTATCCCTTATCCCTTATCCTGCAAGCTTAAATGTCATGCCCTTCTGTCCAATATCTATATGACGTTATTTACGACACCGTTCGTCTCACAGGCATGAAAAAGCCCAGCACTAAGGCTGGGCTAGCTAATGTCAAATTAAGAGCTAAAGGCTCGTCTGACTATCTTGAGTCATGGCAAACTTAGAAGGAGGCAAGCCAAAGTGCAACTTAAACTTCTGACTAAAGTACGATGGGTCATTAAAACCACAGTTAAACGCAACCTCACTGATTTTCTCTCCTGCTAGTAGCTGTTCACAGGCTGTTTCTAATCTTACTTCTGTCACGTAGTCTTTTAGCGTTCTTGACGAAGCCGACTTAAAGCGCCGCTGTAGGCTTCGCTCAGACATATAAAGCATCTTCGCAGCAGATGCCGTACCAAACTCCGGATCGTGATAATGCTCAGCAACCAGTTGGTAAACTTTCATCAACCACTCTTGCTCTGGTGAGGTAGTTTGCTGCTGTGGTTCAACTTCCGTAAACTCGGGCAATACTTCTTCAACATGGCTCGGTTCTTGAGCACATGGCCAAGTAATCTCTATTTTATTTTGAGCATCAGAAGCAAACATAGACAAATGCCCTCCACTTGCGGCAACAAGTTGAGGTAAGTTATCCATACTCAAATCTACATTACTGGCATTGGTTGGGCGCATTACTGCCGCTTTACTTGGTAATTGCGTTCCGTAGTCAATAAAACTCAATGAGACGATGTCATTAGCCTCGTCCAATATCAATTTAACCGACTGTCCTCGGAAAGAGCGTTTGATGATATTGGCGAAAATACTGTTGAATATGACATCAAGGTTAAAGCTTTCTAATGAAATACGGCTTGCTTTGTGATTGTCTTGCAGCTCAACACTGATACCGGCTTTAGAAAAGTCCTCACGCCAAACATCCACAACAGATTGCGTTATCTGACTCAGGTTATAGTTTTGACTTCCGTTACTCGTATCTCCCGGAGAGCTCTTTAGTTCGTTTAACTGCCAGTACGTTTTCGATAGATGATCTTGAGTCACTGAATCTAAATCAACAGGTAACTTATGCGCTATCGAGTCAACGCTCGACTTAATTGATTGTGCAACATGGTCCACCAGCAAGTTTCTCACTTGAATCTGCTTTCTTAGTTGCTGGTTACTGGTCAATAAAACTCGACTTTGATGGCGAAGCTGGTTGGTTTTTAACGTCACTTGTGCTGCCAAGTCACGGTTCGCTTGCAACACATACCGTGAGCGCCAATACATCAAAAGAGCGATAATGGCGATGGTAACCAAAGTAAATCCAGAGATCGCCAGCTTGGACAAATACCAAGGTTTTAATACCGTGAATTTTGATTCCAAACCGATTAAGCCAGACGCGAGCTGCGAATCATTACTTACCTGCAAGTGATAATCACCTGAGTTGAGGTGTTCTAGTGTTAATTGACCACCTTCAAGCGATTGCCACTGGTCGCTCTCGTTCAAGCGATAATAGAGGTTTTGGTTATCTGGTTTCGGCATCACCCCAAAAAGAAAGCTTAACGAAGAGCCATAAGGTAGCTTCATACTTTCTAGGTCAGCACTACCAACTTGAACCACCTCATTTTCCAGCATGACTTGACTAACGATCAGTTGGGATTCTGGCGTGTTGGATACGAGTAACTTTGACGAATCAGCTTTGACTAAACCATATTGAGAGCCAAAGATAAGTTGGCGGTCACTATCTTCTGAGCGACGAATAACATTACAAACACCCGGAAGAAATTCATTATTAATGAGGCCGGATGCTGAAGAATAATGCTTCATCAACTGCCCTGAGAGATGGTAATAGCTGAGCCCCACTGATGAAGCAAGCCACACACCCTCTGAGTCACTAAGTAAACAGGCCGGGCGAGAGTTTGATACGCTCATTTCCATCACTTCTTTTGCATCGCTACCCGGTACCGTTTTGAAAACACCATAAGCAGAAGCAAACCAATGAGAACCATCAATCGCGGTAATGATATCGAGTGACTCACCGTACTTTTCTGAGAAGCGGTTAAACCGAATTCGCTCACCATCGTATTCATAGACGCCGTGGTCAGTACCAATCAAAAGCAAATCTTTTTTGTCATATAAACGGGTGATTTTCGCAGGCAAAAACTGACTGACTAACCAATTGCTGCCAAAGTTTCTCATCTGTTGATTCGCAGCATCGATATTAAATAGTTGATAGCCGCTGGAAACCCAAAGTCGGTCGGTTCCATCAGAGACGATATGATCAATTTCCCTTCCAGCAATGACACGAAGGTATGGAAACGTCACACGCTGTAAGTTATTTAGGTTGTAAATCTCTAAACCGGAAGACGTGGCTATCCAGAGTTTTTCACCTTGAAAAGCAAATTCATTTATCTGGGATGGTAGATGTAAGACTTCAGTAATCTCTGAACTTCCTGAACGATACAACTTGTGGTCGTCAGCAAACCATAATGCGCCATCCGGCCCTGTTAACGTTTGTCGTATACGTCCGGTCAGTGTTTGTTGGTCATAGCTACTGAAGGTAATTCGCTCAAACTTTTTACTGAATAATGAGTAATAGCGAATACCTTGGTTGGTTGCTATCCACATACCACCCATATTGTCGTTCAATAACGAGTAGATTTTAGTGCTCGCTAATTCCAACTCAAGGAAGCTTGCTGGTGTTACTTGAGTCACCTCTCCACTCAAGAAAGAATACAAGTAGAGCCCCTGCTCCGTTCCTACCCAGTATTCTTGGTTGGTTTCCGCAAAAGTCAGCACATGCGAAGCACCGATTCTTATAACCGGTTTATTTGGTTCATAGATATTGAAGATGAGCGCCCCTTTGAGCGTGCCAACTAAAATCTCTCGCCTTGTATGGGAATAATACACTTTTTCAATGTAGTGCTTACCAGAAGAAACCACGTGGTTGAATTTACTTCCTTCAGATAAATAAACGCCTGACGTGGTCGCTAATGCCCATTTTGTCTCTACAAAAATAGCGTCATTAATATAGACGTAACTGTTGTTGCTGTGCTGATAGAGCTGAAGCAAAGAGAAAGAGTTCAGTTCGCTGGTTTCAATATTGTAGGTATAGAAGTGCGCGCCATCGCTCACCCAAATAAAGTTACCCGATGAACCAATCTTTCGAATCTGCGAACCAGGATTGAGGCTAAAAACCAAGCGACGCTCTTGGTTAGGATAAGTTCGGTACACTTCATTTTCGACAAACGTCCAGAATGAGCCTTTATGGTAGGCCAGTTGCTCGGCTTTTGTTTGCAGAAAACTTCCTGATTTAGGCAAGGTTGTCTGCCCATTGTAGAACAGTACTCGGCCATGAACATCATGGATCCAAAGCCCACCATGCTCACCAGGAAACAATTTTTTCGCCGCAATAAAAGTGCCCTTAACCTGATTTGGCAAAGGGTAGAAGATCGCATTCGCTTCACTTGAAGCAAACGCTTGAAATGAGAGGATAAAAGCCCCAAAAAATAGGGCTAGTTGGCGCAGCAAGATAAAATCCTTACATGTATCAATACGTGCGACTCATGGTTTACTCATGCCTTCCATAGCTGAGTACGTATATGGTTATTTTGAGCCGCTAATTATTGATAATGATATCTCAATTCCATTGATAGAAAAGACTCACTGCGCCAAAGGTTTGTAATTCTTACTGCCAGATCACGTTAAACACGTGTTCAGAGTAGAGAACAACAACACAATCGTTACTTTTCGCTCAAACACTGACTAAAGCTGTTTGAAATTCCTTTCAAGAATACAAAGTAACTGCCTGATTTCACATCAACACTGCTACCCAATGGGTCAAGAACGCCAGCATTGACATCGCTGCCACGCATTACACTTTCAACCACTGCTGGGGTGAATTGTGGTTCTGAGAACACACAAGCGACATCACCCGAGCCCAATGTTTTACGGATATGAATCAATGTTTTTGCTCCCGGTTTACGATCTGGAGAAACCGTAAAGTGCCCGAGTTGATTTAGGTTGTAACGTGATTCAAAATAGCCGTAAGCATCGTGGAAAACAAAATAACCTTTGTCTTGCACTGGTGTCAGTTGTTGCTTAATCTCCGCATCCGTAGCTTTTAACTCCGCTTCAAACTTCTTCAAGTTTGCTGCGTAAGTGTCTGCATTCGTAGGATCGATTTCTGCAAGTTTGTGAGCGATAGCGTTGGCAACTTGTTTTACGGTTTCAACACCCAACCAGAAATGTGGATCGTGTGTGCCGTGATCGTGACCATCATGGTGGTCATGCTCACCACTAAATGCACGTAACGATAGGCCCGGAATTTCGCTAACGGTTAGCGTGTTACCTTTATCCGTCACCACTTTCTCTAGGAAAGGTTCAAGGTCATGGCCGTACCAAATCACAAGGTCGGCAGCAGCTACCTTCTTCACATCCGATGGACGCAAAGCGTAATCGTGTGGCGAAGCATTGTTTTGTAGCAGAACGTCTGGCTTCGTAACGCCTTCCGTCAGCTCGGTTGTGATCATTTGAATAGGTTTAATACTAGTCAACACGGTTACCGCATGAGCAGGTAAGGTTAACATTGCTGAAACAGCAAGAATTATAGCTCTTTTCATAGTTTTACTTGGGGTATAGCGTGGAAAGTGAGATGATGTTACATTATAACATTAACAATTTGCAAATGAGTTTCATTCATGTCTTCACTAGTCCGTCTTGAGCAACTGTGCGTCGAGTTTGACGAACGCAGAGTTCTCGACAATGTCACAATGGAATTAGAAAAGGGCAAGATCACTACCCTAATTGGTCCCAACGGAGCGGGAAAATCGACGTTAGTTAAAGTCATTCTAGGTCTCCAAAAACCAACCAGTGGTAAATTAACCAAGCAGCGTAAGCTGAAAATTGGTTATGTACCCCAGAAGCTGAAACTCAACGATTCTCTTCCATTGAATGTCATTCGCTTCCTAAACCTTGCTGGCAAGTATAGCAAGCAGGAATGCCTCGACGCGTTGCGTCTTGTTGGCGCTGAACACCTCATCAAAAGTAACATGCACCGTCTTTCTGGTGGTGAGAATCAACGTGTGCTGCTTGCTCGCGCCCTACTTCAACGTCCTGAATTGCTCGTGCTTGATGAACCAGCTCAAGGTGTTGATGTTCAAGGTCAAATCGACTTATACGATCTGATTGAGAGCATTCGCCATCGCTTCGATTGTGGCGTGTTTATGGTATCGCATGATCTACATTTGGTCATGGCTAAGACCGATGATGTGATCTGCTTGCATCATCACGTATGCTGCTCTGGCTCACCGGCGACCATCACTCAGCACCCGTCTTATATCGCACTGTTTGGTAATGCGACTCGTGAGTCATTGGCATTCTATCACCATGACCACGACCATCATCACCACGACTTAGCAGGCTCTCCAGTGACGGGGGACGCGACATCATGTTCTAACCACTCTCACGGACACCACCATCATGATTGAGTTTTTATTGCCTTCAATTTTGGCCGGTATCGGTATCGCAATCATTGCTGGCCCACTTGGTTCTTTCGTGGTTTGGCGAAAAATGGCTTACTTTGGCGATACGCTCGCCCATGCCTCGTTAATGGGCTTGGCACTAGGCTTCTTGCTCAACATAAACCTTTACCTTGCATTGTTGGTTTGTTGCTTAGCACTTGCTGTACTATTGGTTACTTTGCAAAAACAACAGCTTGTCGCTACCGACACGCTGCTAGGTATTCTGGCACACAGCGCCTTATCGATTGGCTTGGTGTCGGTCAGTTTCCTAGAGAACGTTCGCGTGGATTTGATGAGCTACCTGTTTGGTGATTTGCTTGCAGTTTCACCACAGGATCTTATGTTCATCTACGCTGGAGTGATCGGTGTCAGTGCTTGTCTGTATGCATTCTGGCGACCGCTTTTATCAAGCACTGTAAGTGAAGAGCTAGCTGCCGTAGAGGGTGTGAATACCGATTTAGTGCGCTTAGTGCTAATGCTTATGGTCGGTGTGGTTATCGCTGTAGGGATGAAGTTTGTGGGTGCTCTAATCATGACTTCTCTATTGATTATCCCAGCCGCAACTGCACGTAAAGTGTCGTCTTCACCGGAGCAGATGGCCTTGTTTGCCTCAATTATTGGCTCTATCGCGGTAATGATGGGCCTAAGCCTGTCGTGGCATTTCGATACACCAGCAGGCCCTTCAGTTGTGATTAGCGCGACATTCCTGTTTATGCTTAGCCAGCTGATTAAACGCAAAGCCTAGTAACGAAATAACTAAATCGCTAAATCGCTAAATCGCGTTAAAGATTAAACACAAACCATTGTGAAACAGAAAAAGAAAAGCCTGCGAAATCGCAGGCTTTTTAATGCTTATACAATGGTTTGGATGATTACCAACCTGTCACTTCACGTAGACCTTTACCAATCTCAGCTAGAGATTTCACAGTCTTAACGCCAGCCGCTTCTAGTGCTGCGAATTTGTCTTCTGCAGTACCTTTACCACCTGAGATGATTGCACCTGCGTGACCCATACGTTTACCTGGAGGAGCGGTAACACCAGCAATGTAAGAAACCACTGGCTTCGTTACGTTTTCTTTGATGTAAGCCGCCGCTTCTTCTTCCGCAGTACCACCGATTTCACCAATCATTACGATTGCTTCAGTTTCTGGATCTTCTTGGAAAAGTTTCAGGATGTCGATGAAGTTTGAACCTGGGATTGGGTCGCCACCGATACCAACACACGTTGACTGACCAAAGCCTTCGTCTGTCGTTTGCTTAACCGCTTCGTACGTTAGAGTACCTGAGCGAGACACGATGCCCACTTTACCTTTCTTGTGGATGTGACCAGGCATGATACCGATCTTACACTCATCAGGCGTGATAACACCCGGACAGTTAGGACCGATCATGCGAACACCAGTTTCTTCTAGCTTCACTTTAACGTCGATCATATCTGTTGTTGGAATGCCTTCAGTGATCGTTACGATAAGCTCGATGCCTGCGTCGATCGCTTCTAGGATTGCATCTTTACAGAATGGTGCTGGAACGTAGATAACTGTTGCTGTTGCGCCAGTCACTTCTACTGCTTCACGAACCGTGTTGAATACAGGAAGACCAAGGTGAGTTTGACCACCTTTACCTGGAGATACACCACCAACCATTTGTGTACCGTAAGCAATTGCCTGCTCTGAGTGGAAAGTACCTTGACCACCAGTGAAGCCCTGACAGATTACTTTAGTGTCTTTGTTAATTAGTACAGACATTATTTAGCCTCCGCAGCAGCAACAACTTTCTGAGCAGCATCTGTTAGCGACTCAGCAGCAATGATATCAACATCAGAATTAGCAAGAACTTCGCGACCTAGGTCTGCGTTAGTACCTTCTAGACGAACAACAACAGGTACCGTTACACCAACTTCTTTCACTGCACCGATGATGCCTTCAGCGATCATGTCACAACGTACGATGCCGCCGAAGATGTTTACTAGAACGGCTTTCACGTTGTCATCAGATAGGATGATCTTGAATGCTTCTGCTACACGTTCTTTGGTTGCGCCGCCACCTACGTCTAGGAAGTTAGCTGGCTTGCCGCCGTGTAGGTTTACGATGTCCATTGTGCCCATCGCTAGACCTGCGCCGTTAACCATACAGCCAACGTTACCGTCTAGTGCTACGTAGTTCAGTTCCCACTGAGCTGCGTGTGCTTCACGCTCGTCTTCTTGTGAAGGATCGTGCATTTCACGAAGCTTAGGCTGACGGTATAGCGCGTTTGAGTCGATGTTGATCTTACCGTCAAGACATAGCAGGTTGCCTTCACCAGTAATAACCAACGGGTTGATCTCTAGTAGCGCTAGGTCGTACTGAGAGAACATAGTGCCAAGACCCATAAAGATCTTAACGAATTGTTTGATTTGGTCACCTTCAAGACCAAGTTTGAATGCTAGCTCGCGACCTTGGTAAGCCTGAGGGCCTACTAGTGGATCGATTGCTGCTTTGTGGATTAGCTCCGGCGTTTCTTCCGCAACTTTTTCGATTTCCACACCACCTTCAGTAGAAGCCATGAAAACGATCTTACGAGTCGCGCGGTCTACAACCGCACCAAGGTAAAGTTCGTTAGCGATGTTAGACGCTTCTTCCACAAGGATTTTAGTAACAGGCTGACCATTTGCGTCTGTTTGGTAAGTAACCAAGTTCTTACCTAGCCATTTTTGTGCGAATTCTTTTACGCCGTCTTTTGTATCGTGTAGCTCAACACCGCCCGCTTTACCGCGGCCACCAGCGTGAACCTGACACTTTACAACTTTCTTTTCAGTAGTGATGCGACCCGCAGCTTCAAAAGCTTCTTGTGGCGTATCACATGCGTAGCCTTCCGGTACAGGCAAACCGAATTCTGCAAACAGCTGTTTGGCTTGGTATTCATGCAAATTCATTTTGATATTCCGTTTGTTTATCCCTTAAGGGATTTATTATTTCCATAACGCCGCTTGATGCGGTACGTCTGTAGGGTCTTCTCAAATCAACTGCTTATAGATATATCGGGGGCAGTTCAAGTGAAGGCCAGACGCTGAGCCAGTCTAGCCTTGGATGCTGTAGACGTCGAGCTATCAGGGACAACTCGACGTTTTAGCGATATTAAACGTCTAATAGCAGACGCGCTGGGTCTTCTAGTAGCTCTTTAATGGTTACTAGGAAGCCCACTGACTCACGGCCATCGATCAAACGGTGGTCGTAAGATAGTGCTAGGTACATCATTGGCAAGATTTCTACTTTGCCATCAACCGCCATTGGGCGCTCTTGGATTTTGTGCATACCCAAGATTGCTGATTGTGGTGGGTTGATAATTGGAGTAGACATCAATGAACCAAATACACCACCGTTAGTGATAGTGAAGTTGCCACCCATTAGCTCATCAACGGTTAGCTTGCCATCACGACCTTTAATTGCTAACTCTTTAATGCCCTTTTCAACATCTGCAAAACCTAGCGTGTCACAGTCTTTAAGTACTGGCGTCACTAGACCACGTGGCGTAGAAACCGCCATGCTGATATCGAAGTAGTTGTGGTAAACAATGTCATCACCATCGATAGATGCATTCACTTCTGGGTAACGCTTCAGTGCTTCTGTTACAGCTTTCACGTAGAAAGACATGAAGCCTAGACGAATACCGTGGCGCTCTTCGAACTGGTCTTTGTACTGCTTACGAAGATCCATGATTGGCTTCATGTTTACTTCGTTAAACGTAGTTAGCATTGCCGTGTTGTTTTTCGCTTCTAGAAGACGGTTTGCTACTGTCTTGCGTAGACGCGTCATAGGAACACGTTTTTGGCTACGTGCGGCTGCAGGTGCTTCAACTGCTGCTGGAGCTTCTGCTTTTGGCGCAGCTTTTGCGCTTGCAAGGTGAGCTTCGATATCTTCGCGAGTTATGCGACCGCCAACACCAGAGCCTTTCACCTGGCTTGCTTCTAGGCCGTGTTCAGCTAGAAGACGACGAACCGCTGGACTTAGCGCATCGTTGCTTTCTTCTGTCAGCGCTGCTTTATGACGCTTATCAGGAGACGCTTCTTTGTCTTCGGTTGAATCGGTTGTTGGCTCACCCGCTACAGCACCAGGCTTAAGCTTCGCGATCAACTGCTTAGAAAGTACTGTTGCACCTTCTTCTTCAATAATGGCTTCTAAAACGCCGGCTTCCGGAGCAGGTACTTCAAGCACTACTTTATCGGTTTCGATATCAACCAGAACTTCATCACGCTCGACTACGTCGCCTGGTTGTTTGTGCCATGTCGCTACGGTTGCGTCAGCAACTGATTCAGGTAAATCTGGAACCAGAATTTCAATTGTCATATCTGTTTCTTCCTTTAACTTCTAGTTCTTAATTCGAAGTTTTTGAGTTCACGTTCAGAGCGTCTTCAACCAACGCTTTTTGTTGTTTCAAGTGCACCGACATGTAGCCTACTGCTGGCGAAGCAGAAGCTGGGCGACCTGCGTATTTAAGATCTGCACCTGCTGGAATAGCAGCACGGAAGTTGTGTTGGCTACAGTACCAAGCGCCCTGGTTTTGAGGCTCTTCCTGACACCAAACGAAATCTTCAACATTCGTGTATTGCGCAATCGCCGCTTGTACTTCATCCAGAGGGAATGGGTACAGTTGCTCGATACGCACAATAGCAACATCATCTTGTTCGTTATTGCGACGCTGTTCTAGAAGGTCGAAATAAACCTTACCTGAACAGAACACAACACGTTTCACTTTGCTTGGCTCCAGATTATCAATCTCTGGGATCGCTGGCTGGAATGTGCCTTCAGAAAGCTCTTCTAATGAAGACGTACAAAGTGGATGACGCAGTAGCGACTTAGGTGACATAACAATCAGTGGACGACGCATAGGACGCACCACCTGACGACGGATCATGTGGTAAACCTGCGCAGGTGTAGATGGCACTACAACTTGCATGTTTTGTTCAGCACACAATTGTAAGTAACGCTCTAGACGCGCTGATGAGTGCTCTGGACCTTGGCCTTCATAACCGTGTGGCAACAGCATAGTTAGGCCACACAGACGAGCCCACTTTTGCTCACCTGACGAGATAAATTGGTCAATCACAACTTGCGCGCCGTTTGCGAAGTCACCAAACTGAGCTTCCCAAATAGTCAAGCCGCTTGGCTCTGCAGTTGCATAACCGTACTCAAATGCCAATACCGCTTCTTCTGACAACACTGAGTCAAACACTTGGAATGGCCCTTGTTTGTCATGAATATTCGCTAGCGGGATGTAAGTACTCGCATCATTTTGGTTATGCAGAACAGAGTGGCGGTGGAAGAAAGTACCACGACCTGAGTCCTGACCAGAGATACGAATACGCTTACCATCATCAACTAGGGTTGCGTACGCCAGTGTTTCAGCCATACCCCAGTCAAGAGGCTTCTCACCGCTGATCATTGCAGAGCGGTCGTTGTATAGCTTGTTTACACGGCTTTGTAGCTTATGGCTGTCTGGGTATTGGATTAGGCGTTGACCAAGCTCTTTCAAGCGAGTTGAATCGAACTTGTTGTCCCACTCAACATCCCAGTCATGACCTAGGTATGGAGACCAGTCTACTGAATGAAGAGCCATTGGACGCCACTCTTTCACCACAACTTCACCTTTATCAAGTGCGTCGCGGTACTCGTTTACAAGCTGAGTTGCTACTTCGATGTCCGATTCATTTTTATCAATCAACACATCAGCGTATAGCTTACGTGGCGTTGGGTGTTTCTTGATTTTTTGGTACATCAACGGCTGAGTCGCATTTGGCTCATCCGCTTCATTGTGACCATGACGACGGTAACAAACCAAATCAATCACAACATCACGTTTGAACTCGTTACGGTAATCCAATGCAATACGCGTTACGAAAGCAACCGCTTCTGGATCGTCAGCGTTAACGTGGAAAATCGGAGCCTGTACCATCTTAGCGATATCAGTACAGTACATGGTAGAACGCGTATCACGAGGGTTAGAGGTTGTGAAACCAACTTGGTTGTTCACAACAATACGCACTGTACCGCCGACGCAGAAACCACGAGCAAGAGACATGTTGAACGTCTCAGCTACAACACCCTGACCCGCAATCGCAGAGTCACCGTGAATAGTGATTGGTAGTACGCGGCTACCATCAAAGTCACCAAGGCGATCTTGACGTGCACGAACTGAACCGATAACTACTGGGTTTACAATCTCAAGGTGAGATGGGTTAAATGCGAGCGCTAGGTGAACATCACCACCTGGCGTTGCAAAGTCTGCCGAGAAACCTTGGTGGTACTTAACATCGCCCGTACCCCATGTTTCATCATGCTTACCCGCAAACTCATCAAACAAATCTTGTGGCTTCTTACCAAGAACGTTGACCAACATGTTCAAACGTCCACGGTGAGCCATACCGATGACCACTTCACGCATGCCGCTAGTACCTGCATGACGAATCAGTTCTTTTGTCATCGGAATCAGTGCATCACCACCTTCTAACGAGAAACGTTTTGCTCCTGGGAACTTAGCACCCAAGTAACGCTCGAGACCTTCAGCAGCCGTAAGCTCCTCAAGGAATGTACGTTTTTCGTCTTTATCGAAAGATGGCTGACCAACCACAGACTCTAAACGTTGCTGAATCCAACGCTTTTGCTCTGTATCTGTCATGTGCATGTATTCTGCACCAATAGAACCACAGTAGGTTTTCTTTAGTGCTGAGTAGATGTCTTTCAACTGCATGGTTTCTTGCCCAATGGCAAAAGAACCTACGTTGAAAGTTTCTTCGAAGTCATCTTCGGTGAGATTGTGGAATGCAGGGTCTAGCTCCGCCACAGGTGGACGTTGCCATAGACCTAGAGGATCAAGCTCTGCAGCTTCATGACCGCGGAAGCGGTATGCGTTGATAAGCTGGAGAACTTTTACTTGCTTAGCGTCGACATCTGGATCACTAACTTGGACACTGTAATGCTTTGTTTCTTGAGCGAGTCGTCGGAAGTAGTCACGGACACGCGAATGCGGCTGTTCAGCCACTTCTTCTGAGCTTTTAGGCAGCTCATCAAATACGCGTTTCCACTCCTCACTTACCAGATCGGGGTCACTTAGATACAGTTCGTAGAGGTCCTCTACATACGTTGCATTGGCGCCAGCCAAGTGTGAAGACTCGAGCCATGCCTTCATCACGCCGTTGTGCATATTTTCCCTTAACCAGTAGTTTTCACGTTTGCTTCGGTCTGCGCCGAGCTATTAAGAGCCGACCCATTTGGGTCGGCAATTTTTGTTGTTAATTAAATCGAACGATTCACCAGCATCGACTTGATGTGACCGATGGCTTTCGTTGGATTTAGCCCCTTAGGACAAACACTTACACAATTCATGATGCCATGGCAACGAAAAACGCTAAATGCATCATCAAGATCGGACAAACGTTCATCAGTTGCCGTATCTCGGCTATCAATTAGCCAACGGTAAGCTGCTAGAAGACCAGCAGGGCCGATAAATTTATCTGGGTTCCACCAGAATGATGGACAAGAAGTTGTACAACATGCACACATAATACATTCGTACAATCCATCTAAATGCGCACGCTCATCTGGCGATTGTAAGTTCTCGCGAGATGGAGGTAGAGCACCATCATCAATCAAGAAAGGCTTAACTTTCGCATAGTTATCGTAGAACTGTGTCATGTCAACGATAAGATCACGCACTACTGGTAGGCCCGGTAAAGGTCGAATGACAATCTTGTCACCTTGTAGTGCAGATAACGGTGTAATACACGCTAGACCATTCTTACCATTCATGTTTAGGCCATCAGAGCCACATACCCCTTCGCGGCATGAACGACGGAATGCAATGCTAGGGTCTTGCTCCTTCAGAAGGATCAATGCATCCAGAAGCATCATGTCTGATCCTTCTTCCACCTCAAGCGTGTAGTCTTTCATGTACGGCTTTTGGTCGACATCCGGATTGTAGCGGTACAAAGAGAAATTCAGTTTCATAATATTACCCTCCTTTCCTTAGTACGTACGTGCTTTTGGCGGAAATGCTTCACGATGGATTGGCTCCATGTTTACACCACGTTTCGTCATTGCTTCCGTTTCCGGGTTGTAGATAGAGTGACATAGCCACTGTTCATCATCACGATCAGGGAAGTCAAAGCGAGCATGCGCACCACGGCTTTCTGTACGGTAGTTAGCCGCAACCGCCGTCGCATAAGCAGTTTCCATCAAGTTTTCTAGTTCAAGACACTCAATGCGTTGTGTGTTGAACTCAGTCGACTTATCAGCAAGGTGAGCGTTTTTCAGACGTTCACGGATAGCTTTCAGTTCTACCAGACCTTTTGCCATTGCATCACCTTCACGGAATACCGAGAAGTTGTTTTGCATACACTGTTGTAGATCTTTACGAATTTGCGCTGGATCTTCACCGCCAGTGCTATTTTCCCAACGGTTGTAACGCTCTAGTGAACGTTCAATATCAGCTTCTGTCGCAGGTTTCGCGTCAGCTTGTTTAAGTAGTGTTTCACCCAGATGAAGACCCGTCGCACGACCAAATACCACAAGGTCAAGCAGAGAGTTACCACCTAGACGGTTTGCACCGTGTACCGATACAGAAGCAATCTCACCACAAGCAAATAGACCTTGAACTTCAACGTCAGCGCCATTTTCGTCTTGGCGAATCGCTTGGCCTGATACCTGAGTAGGAATACCACCCATCATGTAGTGACACGTAGGAATTACAGGGATTGGCTCTTTGACCGGATCAACGTGCGCAAATGTACGAGAAAGCTCACAAACGCCTGGTAGACGAGACTCCAGAGTATCTTTACCCAGGTGATCAAGTTTCAGCTTAATGTGTGGACCCCAAGGACCGTCACAGCCGCGGCCTTCACGGATTTCAATCATCATTGAACGAGCAACCACGTCACGACCAGCAAGGTCTTTCGCGTTTGGTGCATAACGCTCCATGAAGCGTTCACCATCTTTGTTGAGAAGGTAACCACCCTCACCACGACAACCTTCGGTTACAAGCACACCTGCTCCAGCGATACCCGTTGGGTGGAACTGCCACATTTCCATATCTTGCATCGGAACACCCGCACGAAGTGCCATACCAACACCATCACCAGTATTGATGTGTGCGTTAGTGGTTGATGCGTAAATACGGCCTGCACCACCAGTAGCTAAGATGGTTGCTTTCGATTTGAAGTAGCACACTTCACCCGTTTCCATGCATAGCGCTGTACAGCCTAGAACAACACCATCTTCATTTTTAACGATATCAAGAGCATACCACTCAGAGAATACCGTTGTTTTGTGCTTGATGTTTTGTTGGTAAAGCGTGTGCAGAAGTGCGTGACCAGTACGGTCAGCCGCTGCCGCGGTACGTGCCGCTTGCTCACCACCAAAGTTCTTTGACTGGCCACCAAACGGGCGTTGGTAAATAGTGCCGTTATCAAAACGAGAGAAAGGAAGACCCATTTTCTCTAGCTCGATAACAGATTCAGGACCGTTCTTACACATGTACTCGATTGCGTCTTGGTCACCGATATAGTCAGAACCTTTAACCGTATCGTACATGTGCTGTTCCCAATGGTCTTCGTGCGCATTACCTAGCGCAACCGTAATACCACCTTGAGCAGAAACAGTGTGTGAACGTGTTGGGAAAACTTTAGATAGCAACGCACAAGAAAGGCCTTGCTCCGAAATTTGTAGTGCAGCGCGCATGCCCGCACCACCAGCGCCGATTACTACGGCGTCAAACTCACGAACTGGAATAGACACTTACGCACCCCACAGAATAAATAGACCAGAGAAGACATAGCCGAATAGCACGGCAATAACACCAAGTTGAAGTGCACCACGAAGTTTCGCGCACTTAATGTAATCCGTTAAAACTTGCCATAAGCCAATCCACGCGTGGATCAAAATAGAAACAAGTGCCAACATGGTGAAGACTTTAGTGAACGTGCCACCAAAGAACTGGGTCCAAGATGCGTAAGAGATGTCTGAGAAAGCACAGAAGCTCACCAGATAAATCGTGTATAGAGTCATAATGATGGCGGACGCACGAATCAATAAGAAATCGTGAACACCATTACGACCGAATGAAGAAACGTGTTTTACCATACCAAGATCCCCGCCAATAGTGATAACACTGCAGTAGCACCAAACGCGACTTTAGCGCTCATCGCGCCTGAATCTAGTTCTTCAAAGTGGCCTAGGTCCATCAGTAAGTGACGAACACCACCAGCAATGTGGTAGGCAAGTGCAGTTAGAATGCCCCACAGAATGAATTTCACGAAGAAGCTATCGACGATGTCAGCGGCTTCCATAAAACCCATCGGGGATGACAGAGAAATGGACAGTAACCAAAGTAATATACCCACCGCAACAAACGTAATCACACCCGACACACGGTGCAGGATTGACGCGATTGCTGTGATGGGAAAGCGGATGGTCTGTAAATCTAAATTAACAGGTCTTGACTTTCTTTCTTTCACGGGCTTGCTCACTCAGCTCCATTGAGCATTTATTGTTATAACCAATTTCAGCTTCCAAACGTACAAAAGTTAACATTTGATTAACAAATACTCGCAATAAGCTCGGAGATAATTGTAAACACTTTGTTAACAAACGGAGTCCACAAACAAACCTCACTTTTGTTTCTAGCCCCGAATTTATAAGGATTTAACTAAAATTTTCTGTGCCAATATACGGCCAGCAACATTCTAATACAATTGATGTAACAAATTATGCTACATAGAACAGATTTTTAACGATTTTCATGAGAAAAATCATAACAAGTGCACACAAAAATGGAGAAAAATTGACTTTAAGCTTTAACAACAGTACAAAAATGGCACATAAACATCCTGGACGGATTAAATAATAAACAAAGGAGATTGTTATGGCGGATAAGAAAGCTACCCTTCACATCGAAGGTCATGCGCCAATCGAACTGCCAATTATGGACGGTACGCTAGGTACACCTGTGATTGATGTTCGTAAACTGGGAGCCAATGGTTACTTTACTTTTGACCCAGGTTTTCTTGCCACTGCATCTTGTGAATCATCAATCACGTACATCGATGGCGGCAAAGGTATTCTTTTGCACCGCGGTTACCCGATTGATCAATTAGCCAATAACGCAGATTACTTGGAAGTATGTTACATCCTGCTTTATGGTGAAGCCCCTACCCGTGAGCAATACGAGCAATTCAAAACAACGGTTACTCGCCATACTATGGTGCACGAGCAAATCGCAAGCTTCTTCCACGGCTTCCGACGCGACGCTCACCCAATGGCAGTAATGTGTGGTGTGGTTGGTGCACTAGCGGCCTTCTACCACGATTCACTAGATATCAACAACGACGAACACCGTGAAATCGCGGCGTACCGTCTGCTATCGAAAATGCCTACTTTGGCGGCGATGTGTTACAAATACTCAATCGGTCAGCCATTTATCTACCCTCGTAACGACCTAAGCTACGCAGAAAACTTCCTACACATGATGTACGCAAACCCATGTGAAGAATACGAAGTAAACCCTGTTGTTGCGCGTGCGATGGATAAGATCTTCACGCTTCACGCAGATCACGAACAAAACGCATCAACGTCGACGGTTCGTCTATCTGGTTCTTCTGGTGCGAACCCATTCGCATGTATTGCCGCAGGTATTGCTTCTCTATGGGGTCCTGCACACGGTGGTGCAAACGAAGCATGTCTGAAGATGCTTGAAGAGATCGGCAGCGTAGACAACATTCCTGAGTACGTAGAGCGTGCAAAAGACAAAGATGACCCATTCCGTCTAATGGGCTTCGGTCACCGCGTTTACAAAAACTACGACCCACGTGCAACGGTAATGCGTGAAACATGTCATGAAGTTCTAAAAGAGCTAAACATCAAAGATCCACTACTAGACGTAGCGATGGAGCTTGAGCGTATTGCGCTTTCTGATGAATACTTCGTGTCTAAGAAGCTATACCCGAACGTAGACTTCTACTCAGGCATCATCCTAAAAGCAATCGGTATTCCTGTATCTATGTTTACGGTAATCTTCGCGATTTCTCGTACTATCGGTTGGATTGCTCACTGGAACGAAATGCATAGCGATCCACTAAACCGAATCGGTCGTCCTCGTCAGCTATACACTGGTGAAACTCAACGCGAGTTTTCTCCACTGCATGAGCGCGAATAAGCGTTAGAATCGAGAATCGAGAATCGAGAATCGAGAATCGAGAATCGAGAATCGAGAATCGAGAATCGAATAAATATGAGGGTTGACGTGAAAGCGTCAACCCTTTCTATTTTGAAGAGATGAGAGAGATAATTGCGTAACACTTTCGCATCTCAAAGGACAAAGCCCGTCCCTTCTATACTGGGTTATCAATATCAATAAACGTAACGTCTAAACCGTGCTCTTGCGCTAACCATTCACCCAACGCTTTAATGCCGTAACGTTCAGTTGCGTGATGACCTGCAGAGAAGTAATGGATATCCAATTCGCGAGCCGTGTAAGTCGTACGTTCTGAGATCTCGCCCGAAATAAACGCATCTAATCCATGCTGAGCAGCAAGCTCAATGAAGTCTTGACCACCGCCGGTACACCAACCAACTGTCTCAATCATTTTTTCTGCATTGTCAGGCGCGATATGCAAAGGTTCACGGTTTAATACGTGATTGATTTTGTTCGCGAAGTCAGCGCCAGTCATTGCTTGTTTCAAGCGGCCAAACATCGCCACGGACTGAGGGTGACCTTCTAACCCACCTTCAACCGAGATATTCAACAAACGAGCAAGCTCGGCGTTATTGCCGAGTTCTGGGTGAATATCTAACGGTAAATGGTAGCCGTAAAGGTTGATGTCACTTTTGATCAAACTGCGGATACGCTTTCCTTTCATACCACGAATTGGCTCTGGTTCACCTTTCCAAAAATAGCCGTGGTGAACAAGCAATGCATCAGCCTCTAACTCGATGGCTTTATCGATCAATGCTTGTGAAGCTGTTACGCCTGTCACGATGCGTTTGATTTCAGATTTGCCTTCAACTTGCATTCCATTCGGTGCATAGTCTTTAATAAGTTGCGGCGATAATTTCTCGTTAAGGATCTTTTCCAGCTGTAAATTATTCATTGTTACTTCCAATACTTGTGGCTTGAACAAAGTGTATATCGAACCGCGATTAGGATGCTAGTTGTGGCATCCCCAACCAGAATAAATTTCGATACAATAGAAAGGCTTTGCCGGTGACAACAAGGATAATGGATGAATTCACTACAACGTTTCCATCAATGGATTGCTAACACCCCACCTCTTTTCACACTTAAGGAACCTTTCGTCACTGTTGAAGATATTCCGACCTTACCTCTATCGGACAACGAAGACTATGATGGCAACCCTCGACTCGGATTCCTCTATCAACACCTTTGTACCAAGTTGCTGACTTGCTCTTCACGATATGAACTTATAGCCGAAGAAATCCAACTTAATGACACTACTGGGCGCACAATTGGCGCCGTCGATTTGATCCTCGAAAATCAGGAAACAAACCAACACGAGCATTGGGAAGTCGCCATTAAATTCTACTTACTGCATGAAGGCATTTGGTATGGCCCGAATGCACACGACCAACTGCACAAGAAACTCGACCGCATGCTCACTCACCAACTAAAAATGAGCCAGAGAGAAGAGTTCCACCAACAGTTACCGTTAGACGCCACACCGAGTGAACACTTGCTGATGCAAGGTCGCCTCTATGTAAATCCTTTCTCGGCCGAACCAATCCCTACAACCTGTTTAGGTTACGAGCTAAACCAAAGCCAAATATCCGGCAATTGGTGTTATCAAAGCCAATGGGAAGAGATCAAAGAACCTTTATATGCTCTTTCCAAACCACTATGGGCAATTGGTAATGAGGAGTTCTTAGAGCCTATCGATAAACCATCAGATAGGTTTGTTCACGCTCAAACAAAGAGCGGTCAATTTTGGTTTGTTGTACCGGATACTTGGCCGAACTAAAACGGGAAACAGGAAACAGGAAACAGGAAACAGGAAACAGGAAACAGGAAACAGGAAACAGGAAACAGGAAACGATTTTATTTTGCTTTTCTGGGAATAAGTTCGGTCAACACCTTCTTAATCAAAATACCTTTTCACTATACTCTCAACGAGCACCTCTCGATTCCTAAAGCTAAGCGCTCCCGACTCTCGAAGCGCAGCGTTTCCTCTTCACAAACAAAAAGGGCCGACGCAATGTCGACCCTTTCGAACTTTAATCGTTTGAATTACAAACCAGCGGCTGCAAATACTTGATTAACGATTTCTTGTGCTTCAGCTTCGATTTGTTTTAGGTGCTCTTCACCTTTGAAGCTTTCACAGTAGATCTTGTAGATGTCTTCAGTGCCTGATGGACGTGCAGCGAACCAACCATTCGCTGTCGTTACTTTAAGGCCACCAATCGCAGCACCATTACCTGGAGCGTGCGTCAGACGAGCAGTGATTGCATCACCAGCTAGAGTTTCAGCCGCAACCATTTCTGGTGACAACTTCTTCAATACGTCTTTTTGTGGGCCATTTGCGACAGCTTGAATACGGTTGTACTTAGACTCACCATGCTTCGCCGCTAGCTCTTCATAGTAATCTTGAGGGTTCTTACCCGTTACCGCAGTGATCTCTGCAGCTAGAAGACATAGCAAGATGCCATCTTTGTCTGTTGACCAAGGCGTACCATCTTTACGAAGGAAAGACGCACCTGCACTTTCTTCACCGCCGAAACCAAACTTACCAGTGTACAGACCGTCCACAAACCACTTGAAGCCAACAGGTACTTCACATAGCTCACGACCTAGATCCGCAACAACACGGTCAATCAGGGCGCTTGAAACTAGCGTTTTACCAACAGCGACATCTTTACCCCACGCGTCACGGTGACGGTATAGGTAGTCGATACAAACCGCTAAGAAGTGGTTCGGGTTCATCAAACCTTTTGGCGTAACGATACCGTGACGGTCGTAGTCAGGGTCGTTACCAAATGCTAGATCGTACTCGTCTTTCAGTGCCAATAGACCTGCCATTGCGTATGGAGAAGAACAGTCCATACGTACAACGCCGTCTTTATCTAATGACATGAATTGGAAAGAAGGGTCAATCGCTTCACTTACTAGCGTTAGGTCTAGGTTGTATGCCTGACCAATTTGACGCCAGTAATCGATGCCGCTGCCACCCAATGGATCTACACCAATCTTCAGGTTTGCTTTTTGGATTGCTTCCATATCGATAACGTTCACTAGATCATCGATGTATGGTTTCACCAAGTCCATCTCAACAAACAGATCCGATGCTTTAGCTTCTGCTAATGGTAGGCGTTTAACACCTTGTAAACCTTCAGCAATCAGAGCGTTCGCACGATCTTCGATCGCTTGAGTCAGTTCTGCTTCTGCAGGACCACCGTGAGTCGGGTTGTATTTAATACCGCCGTCTTGTGGTGGGTTATGAGATGGAGTAATCACAATGCCGTCTGCCTTATCATCGTGCTTGATGTTGTAAGTCAGAATCGCGTGTGAAATACCTGGCGTTGGCGTGTAACCGTTGTCTTGTTGGACAATCACTTTCACACCGTTTGCAATCAATACTTCAATCACACTTGAAAACGCTGGTTCAGATAGCGCGTGCGTGTCTTTGCCCACAAACAATGGACCTGTTGTACCTTGCTCAGCACGAACTTCTGCTACCGCTTGAGCGATCGCTAAAATGTGGTTTTCGTTAAAAGTGTGCTTGTCTGCAGTACCGCGGTGGCCAGAAGTACCAAATTGAACTTTGTGTTCTGCGTTTGCTGCGTCTGGTTGAAGTAAGAAGTAGTTAGCAACGAGTGCTGGGATATTGTGAAGATCTTCCTGCTGCGCTTTTTGCCCAGCACGAGGGTGCATAGCCATGTTTGACATCCTTTCTTTAAAAACAAATAAAATCAAAAAAGCCTCATAATATCCGCTAAACGCTACACATTATGAGGCTTCTATCAGGTTTCTTAGATTGAACCTGTTACTTTCTCTATTAAGTCAGGCTGGAATTCCATGTGAGTCATCACCTGCTCCACCATTTGTCGCTTACGACTGGTGTTGTTGTTGGTGATTACCCAGAATGGCGTGCCAGGAATTGCTTTAGGTTTGGTAGTGTTACCGTTTGCTAGCAGAGTCTCTTCGTTATCAGCAAAGTAAACGCGTTTGCGTCCTTTCACTTTTGTCGCTTGAGAGAAACTCTCTGGATTCAGTTTGTGTAAGGTTGATAATACCAACATGAAGCGATCAATCGCTTTCTTAAGACCAGCAAACTCATCAGAGATAAGTAGAGAACGCATCTCTTTTACGATATCTACTGATTCTGCTTTGCCAGCATCTTTACTTACTACAATCCCTTGTGGCTGTTCTACTACAGGTGCAACAACTGCTTCCTGCAACTGGCCATCAAGGTTCAAAAGGCGTCGTAAAATATCCGAGGCACTTTCACCGATATGCTTGGTTTGACCCGCAATGTAACGGTATAGATCCTCATCAACCTCAATTGTTTTCATTCGCTTTTCACATTCTCAATGTTTAAACTCTGGGGGATTATAACGAGATCCTCGCGGATACTCCACGTTAAACCCATCACGAATAAGATAAAATGTCAGCATTACTCAACTATAAGCAGGAAGGGCAAGGCCAAACGGTTGTTTTGATTCATGGATTGTTTGGCAGTTTCAGTAATCTAGGTTTACTGGCTCGCGACCTCGTTCAAGATCACTGTGTGATCAGTATTGATCTACGAAATCATGGCCTCTCTTTTCATTCAGACACACACAATTACGAAGTGATGGCACAAGATGTTGCTGATTTACTTCGCTATTTAAGCACCGAGCCAGCACTTGTCATCGGCCACTCTATGGGTGGAAAAGTTGCGATGAAACTGGCAGATATCGCTCCTGAATTCGTAAAACAACTTATTGTCTTAGATATGGCGCCAGTGGCTTACCAGACTAATCGCCATGACAACGTCTTTAATGGTCTGCAAGCCGTAGTAAAAGAACAACCAACTAACCGCCAACAAACCATGGACATTCTTGCTCAACATATTGAAATGGATGGTGTAAGACAATTCTTATCGAAATCGTTATACAAAAACGGCGATAAAATGGATTGGCGCTTCAACGTTGCTAGCTTGCTCAACAACTACGACAACATCATTGGTTGGCAAGAAATTACACCAACAGACATCCCAACTTTATTTGTCAAAGGTGGTGATTCTGATTACTTGATGCCTGAGCACCAGCCAGCCGTTAAGCGACAGTTTAACAATGCGAAAGCGCACATTATTGCTAATACAGGACACTGGCTACACGCTGAAAAACCAGCAGAAGTCATGCGGGTGATCAGGAAATATATTTCGAGTTAACAAATTCGAAAAACAACGCCAGATTATTGAAATAACCCTTCTTGTTGTGCATTAACTTTACCGTTTAACAGTGGTATAGTGCGCCCAAGAATTTTTGGCATGAAGGACGACAATGCTATACGACTATATGGACATGCTCGAGTCGATCGGGCTCGATCTTCTTTTTGCTGCTATCTTCTTTTTCATCGGGATGGCGATAAAAGATGTACTAAAGCAAGGCAATGTACCTGTTTTTGGTCGTCGTATTGTATGGTTAGTTCTTTTCCTAGGCTGTGCTGGTTTCATCGCTAAAGGCCTGATTCAGCTCAGTTGGGAAGGCACAGGGCTAGGTTAAGCTCCTCTCCCCATCGCCAGTAACAAACAATGTAAAGGTATAGACTCTATGGCAAGTGTAGGTATCTTCTTCGGTAGCGACACAGGTAATACTGAAGCCGTTGCAAAGATGATTCAAAAGCAACTAGGTAAACAACTAGTTCACGTTCAAGACATCGCAAAAAGCAGCAAAGAAGACATTGATAACTTTGATCTTCTACTTCTAGGTATCCCAACTTGGTACTACGGTGAAGCACAATGTGATTGGGACGATTTCTTCCCAGAGCTTGAGCAAGTAGACTTCTCTACGAAGCTTGTTGCTATCTTCGGTTGTGGTGACCAAGAAGATTACGCAGAGTACTTCTGTGACGCAATGGGCACAGTACGTGACATCGTTGAAGCAAAAGGCGGCACTATCCTGGGCCACACTTCAACTGAAGGTTACGAGTTCGAAGCGTCTAAAGCTCTAGTAGAAGGTGATGATAGCCAGTTTGTTGGTCTATGTATTGACGAAGACCGCCAACCAGAATTGACTGACGAGCGCGTTGAAAACTGGGTTAAGCAAATCTACGAAGAGATGTGCCTAGCAGAGCTTGAAGGCTAATAACGCATTCATTAAAAAAGACCTCCTAATTGGAGGTCTTTTTGTATCTGTCTATCAGGAAGCTTCCGTTGCTACCTCTTCCTCTCTGTATTGAGGTTTCTTCCTCACATACAACTTGCGCTGCACTTCGGACACAACATTGCCGTCTTTGTCTTTCACGTGAGTAATAAACTCCGGAAAGCACTTTTCACCATTACGAGTCATTTGGTAAATATCGTCTAACATGCCTTCGGTTACTTCAAACTCAGCAAACAAATCACTCTGCCCAGGTTTAATGAAATTGATGCTGGCTTCTTTGTCCCAGACGTAATATTCCTCACGCAGAATCCCCATCAACATCAGTGAGTAGATCGGGTCGGTCAACGAGAAAATGCTGCCACCATATTGGGTTCGATTGGCATTTTTGTTCCACCAGCGAAGCTTCAAGCGGACTTTAACCGTTCGAAAATCTTCAGAAATATGTAAGATTTTGATACCTGCGCCCCAAAATGGCGGCCAAATATTGAGCGCAAACTTCACAAATCCCGGTTTATATATCTTAGCAAGTCGCTTATTCATAACTATCCGTAGTCTTTGCGTTCTAATGTTATCAATTTGTAACTGGTCTGATCTGTAATATAATCGACCTGTTTCCAATTTACAAAAAGAATCTATTAACCCTTTGAAGTTCGTGGTTTAATGTTCAGTACGCTTCGCCTATAATGGTAGGAATATTGAATTCTGTTAAATCGCTGCAGATGATCCAACGGGAAAGTATATGTCAGATAATAATCAGGCGCTGAAGGATGCGGGCTTAAAAGTAACCCTTCCAAGGCTAAAAATTCTAGAAGTACTTCAGCAGCCAGACTGCCAGCACATCAGTGCTGAAGATTTGTACAAAAAGCTGATTGATCTAGGTGAAGAGATCGGTCTAGCAACCGTTTATCGTGTACTAAACCAGTTCGATGATGCTGGTATTGTAACTCGCCACCACTTCGAAGGTGGTAAGTCAGTATTTGAACTGTCTACTCAACACCACCACGATCACCTAGTGTGTCTAGACTGTGGTGAAGTGATTGAATTCTCTGACGATGTGATTGAACAACGTCAAAAAGAAATCGCAGCTAAGTACAACGTGACGTTAACTAACCACAGCTTGTACCTATACGGCAAATGCACGGACAGTTCTTGTAAAGACAACCCAAACGCACACAAGCCAACAAAGTAAGAAGTATTTCTTTTTACTCATAAACATAGTAAAACGTCAGCTAAGGCTGGCGTTTTTTTATGGAGAAAAACGATGAAGAAAAGGAATTCTAAAGGCTTTACCCTACTTGAGCTGATTATTGCGATTGTTATTCTTGGGATACTTGCTGTTGTAGCCGCACCGCGATTCCTAAACCTTCAGGATGACGCCTACGAAGCAAAAATGGAAGCGATCGCAGACCAATTTGAAACAGCTGTTCGGTTTACACAAAGTCAATGGCTAGTGAATGGTGGCACACCTGAGGCACAGCAAAACATTGACGGTTATGGTGGTGGAGAATTGGATGTAAATGAGTTTGGCTTTCCACTTGGCACTGACAAAGGTAACCGTAATGGCGTCATTGGCAATCCCTACAATATAGGACAGGGAAATGCAGGTTGCATTGCAGTATGGCAAGCTCTGATTGGAAATGAATACTCTCTATCAAATAATCGTAACGCTAACGATCAATTTGACTTTATTACTCGTCGAGTTCAAGACAAAGACTCTCATCAATCTGTTTGCTACTACACGTATACCAAGAAAGGTTACGAACGAGATCCTGAGCGTTCAACCTTCGTTATATGGTACGACTCAAAAACTGGTAGTGTCACTACATCCAAACCGACTCGATTAGATTAATCATAAAAAATGCCAGCAATGATGCTGGCATTTTTGTTAGCGAAGAATAGAGATTATTGGTTCTCGATTTTCGCCCAAGTATCACGTAGACCAACCGTACGGTTGAATACTAGGTTATCTGCTGAAGAATCTTTTGAATCTGCACAGAAGTAACCCATACGCTCAAACTGGTAACCTGTTTCTGCTTCTGCCGTTGCTAGGCTTGGCTCAACAAAACCGTTTAGAACCACTAGTGATTCAGGGTTGATTGTCGCAGCAAAGTCATCCGCAGCCGCTGGGTTTGGTACTGTGAACAAACGATCGTACATGCGGATTTCTGCAGGCAATGCTTTGTCTGCTGATACCCAGTGAATTACGCCTTTCACTTTACGGCCATCTGCTGGGTTCTTACCTAGCGTTTCAGCATCGTAAGTACAAAAGATTGTTGTGATGTTGCCGTCTGCGTCTTTCTCGATGCGCTCAGCCTTGATCACGTATGCGCCACGTAGACGTACTTCTTTACCTAGAACAAGACGCTTGTATTTCTTGTTTGCTTCTTCACGGAAGTCTTCACGCTCGATCCAAACTTCACGAGTGAATGGCACTTCACGCTCACCCATCTCAGGTTTGTTTGGATGGTTAGCAACAGTCAGCGTCTCTACCGCGCCTTCTTCGAAGTTCTCGATAACGATCTTAACTGGATCTAGAACGGCCATCGCACGTGGTGCGTTTTCGTTTAGATCATCACGAATACAAGATTCTAGTGAACCGAACTCAATCATGTTCTCTTGCTTCGTTACACCGATACGCTTACAGAATTCACGAATAGATGCTGATGTGAAGCCACGACGACGCAGACCAGAAACTGTTGGCATACGTGGGTCATCCCAACCATCAACCAATTTCTCAGTCACTAGTTGGTTTAGCTTACGCTTAGACATCACTGTGTATTCAAGGTTTAGGCGGCTGAATTCGTACTGGTGTGGACGACAATCAATCGTGATGTTGTCTAGAACCCAGTCGTACAGACGACGGTTATCCATGAACTCTAGAGTACAGATAGAGTGCGTAATTCCCTCTAGCGCATCAGAGATACAGTGTGTGAAGTCGTACATTGGGTAAATGCACCACTTATCACCAGTCTGGTGGTGAGTCGCAAAACGTACACGATAGATAACTGGGTCACGCATTACCATGAATGAAGAACCCATGTCGATCTTCGCACGTAGACACGCTTTGCCTTCTTCGAATTCACCTGCACGCATTTTTTCAAATAGCGCTAGGTTTTCTTCTACTGGACGGTCACGGTATGGGCTTGGTTTACCCGGAGCCGTTAGCGTACCGCGGTATTCACGAATCTGCTCAGGACTTAGCTCATCAACGTACGCTAAGCCTTTATTAATCAATTCAATTGCATATTCGTAAAGCTTATCGAAGTAGTTTGATGAGTAACATACTTCACCATCCCACTCAAAGCCCAACCAGTTTACATCTTTCTTGATAGACTCAACGTATTCGATGTCTTCTTTTTCAGGGTTTGTATCGTCGAAACGTAAGTTACATTGGCCCTGGTAGTCCTGAGCAATACCGAAGTTCAAACAGATAGACTTAGCATGACCGATGTGCAGGTAGCCATTTGGCTCCGGCGGGAATCGAGTATGCACGCTAGTGTGTTTACCATCCGCTAGATCTTTATCAATGATCTGGCGAATAAAGTTTGATGGACGAGCATCAGCTTCACTCATCTATAGCACCTCAAAAATATTAGTATTGTCAGAGAAAACAGTACTCCGTAGCCTTACTCGGTTTACAGAGTGCATTGTTCCTAATGATCCACAATTCTTAGCGATTAGACAACAAGAACCGTCGTTAAAACGACAATATTTCTCTTCTTCGCTTGAAAGCGCAGCATATTAAATCCGCACAAACAAAAAAAGACCTCCCGAGGGAGGTCTTTATAGAGAGTCAGTAAGATGTAATTAAGGAAGTTTTACATCAGATAGGTCTTCACCTGCACCGATTGCTTTCATTTCACCAGCAACGATTTCTGCAAGAGGACCAAGGATAACTTGAAGGTTGTTTTCGCCAAGCTTAACCACACCTTTCGCGCCTAGTTTCTTAAGAACAGCTTCGTCAGCAACAGAGCGGTCTTTAAGTGTTAGACGTAGACGAGTGATACACGCGTCGATTGAAGTTAGGTTATCGTGACCACCCAGCGCTTTTAGGTATTGACGAGCTAGGTCACCTTTTGCTGCATCACCAGCTGGAGCTGCAGACGCTTCTTCGTCGTCATCTTCACGACCTGGTGATTTCAGGTTGAAAGCGCGGATTGCGAAGCTGAATGTGAAGAAGTATAGAGCACCGAAGCTTAGACCTAGAGCAAGAAGCACTAGAGGCTTAGTTGCTAGACCGTAGTTCAGTACGAAGTCGATTAGACCTGCAGAGAAACCAAAGCCGTGTAGCGTGCCAAGCATGTTTGCAAGTACTAGAGATAGACCTGTAAATACTGCGTGGATTGCGTATAGAGCAGGTGCTAGGAATACGAACATGAACTCTAGAGGCTCAGTGATACCTGTTAGGAATGAACAGAATGCTACTGAGAATAGTGCGCCACCAACTTGGCTACGTTTCTCAACTGGTGCTGCTAGGTACATTGCAAGTGCCGCACCTGGTAGACCGAACATCATTACAGGGAAGAAACCGTTCATGAATACACCAGCGCTCTTATCGCCGCCGAAGAAGCGGTGTAGGTCACCAGATTTCAGAGTTTCAGTTACTTCTTTAACTGTTGCTGTGATTTCTGGAGTTACAGAGTTAGCGAATTCGAATGTGTGAGTTTGACCAGCAACAAGAGTCTTAGCTAGAGCTGGGTCAACACAAAGCTGTTGTAGAGCAGGAAGCGCTTGACCAGCAGCAGTTGCGCCAGACACTAGAACTTCTTGACACGTGCCCATACCGAACCAGAAGTATGAGTTTAGTACGTGGTGTAGACCTACAGGGATAAGTGCACGGTTAAGAGTACCGTATACGAACTGACCGATAGCACCAGAAGTAGAAACTGCGTGTGCTAGCGCATCAAGACCGCCTTGGATTGTTGGCCATACAACACCAGCAATTGCACCAGCAACTAGCGAGAATAGACCCGCCATGATTGGTACTAGACGTTTGCCAGAGAAGAATGCCAACCACTCAGGAAGACGAGTAGCGTGGAAAGCGTTGTAAGAGTGACCAGCGATGATACCAGCAATGATACCGCCGAAGAATGACATGTTAACGCTTGCATCGATTGTTGCTGCTGTTGCAGTAAGAACGAAGTAAGCAACTGCACCAGCTAGACCAGCAGCACCTTGACCGTCTTTAGAAAGACCGATCGCGATACCTAGACCGAATAGTAGTGGTAGTTGACTAAAGATTGCGTTACCAGCAGATGCCATAAACGCGATATCTAAAAGGTCAGGCTGACCCAAACGTAGTAAAAGCGCTGCAACTGGAAGCGTTGCGATAGGAAGCATAAGAGCTTTACCTAACTTCTGCGCGTATCCAAGAATATTCACCTTAAGTTCCCCCTATAGGATTTTATGTTTTGTTGAATAACTTATTTCAGTCGTTCAATTTAGTCGCTACCAGTTTATGATATTAATTTTGCTCCGCAAATTAAAACCTCATTGTTTGTGATCATAATCACCAGAAATTGGTCATTCAGAAGGTTTTTGCTAGCGAGATCATAAAACTTATTTTATTATACAAAAAAATGGCGTTTTAGAGATAAGATTCTCGTACTTTATGCAAGACAGAATCAGTGTTATTTTGGTATCTCTACAGATGATTCGCAGTAACTTTGCTCTGGAAAACAATCATAAAAACTAATTCATTTATTATTTTTCAGTTAGTTACTCTGATAATGACATCGATAAAACGCGACTTGCTGTATGTGACTCGTTATCTAATTCAGTGATACAAACTAAGTACCAGCCCGACTCACAGAGTCACCAGTTAGATAACGGAACAGAAAATGAATTCTCATCTATAAGGACTAGCTGACTATGTACGCGCTAAGTAACTGTAAAATCTATACCGGTAGTGATGTTCTTACCGATCATGCTGTCATCATCGACAATGACCAGATTCAATCAGTTGTGCCAGTAACTCAACTACCAGAAGGTATTGAAGTTAAAGATCTGGACGGTGCTAACCTAAGCCCTGGTTTTATCGACCTACAGCTAAACGGCTGTGGTGGTGTGATGCTTAACGACGAAATCACACCAGAAACAATGCAGATCATGCACGAAGCTAACCTAAAATCGGGTTGTACAAGCTTCCTACCAACTCTTATCACTTCTTCAGACGAAGACATGCGTGCTGCAATCTCAGCGGCTCGCGAGTACCACAACAAATACCAAAACCAATCGCTAGGTCTGCATCTTGAAGGTCCGTACCTTAACGTAGCGAAAAAAGGTATTCACAGCGTTGACTTCATCCGCCCTTCTGACGACGGCATGATTGACTTGATCTGCGCGAACGCTGACATCATCGCAAAAGTTACACTTGCACCAGAACAAAATGACCCTGAGCACATCTCTCGTTTGAAAGCAGCTGGCATTGTGGTTTCTATCGGTCACACCAACGCAACATACGCAGAAGCACGCCAAGGCTTTGAAGCAGGTATCTCATTTGCGACTCACCTATTCAACGCGATGACACCAATGGTTGGTCGTGAACCAGGTGTGGTGGGTGCGATTTACGATACACCAGAAGTTTATGCAGGCATCATTGCTGATGGTTTCCACGTAGACTACGCAAACATCCGAATTGCTCATAAAATCAAAGGTGAAAAGCTTGTTTTGGTGACGGATGCCACAGCTCCAGCAGGTGCTAACATTGATCACTTTATTTTTGTCGGTAAGAAAGTATATTACCGAGATGGTAAGTGTGTTGATGAAAACGGCACACTAGGCGGCTCAGCTCTGACTATGATCGAAGCAGTTCAGAACACAGTTGAGCACGCAGGCATCGCTTTAGACGAAGCTCTACGAATGGCGACACTGTACCCAGCAACCGCAATTGGTGTTGAGGAACAACTAGGCCGAGTTCGAAAAGGAATGGTAGCGAACCTGACTATTTTCGATCGTGACTTCAATGTAAAAGCGACGGTTGTTAACGGACAATACGAGCAAAATTAAGCATGAATGGCGGACAGATTGGTAATGTAGATTTAGTAAAACAGCTTAACAGCGCTGCGGTATACAGGCTGATTGACCAACAAGGTCCAATCTCCCGTATTCAGGTAGCGGATGTTAGTCAGCTCGCCCCAGCGAGTGTTACCAAAATAACCCGCCAACTTTTGGAGCGCGGCTTAATCAAAGAAGTCGCGCAACAAGCTTCTACCGGTGGTCGCCGAGCTATCTCGCTGACCACTGAAGTAAAACCCTTCCACTCTATCGCAGTTCGATTAGGTCGTGACTACGTGCAATTCTGCTTGTATGACCTAGGCGGCACAGCACTAGCAGAAGACCAGCACGAGCTTCACTACACCAACCAAGCGGACTTAATCGCCGGTTTGATTGATTTATTGAAGGACTTTGTGAATCGCTGCCAAGACAAAATCGACCAACTTATCGCTATCGGTATCACGCTGCCTGGTTTGGTAAACCCAACCACTGGTGTCGTTGAATACATGCCGAATACCGACATTGATAACCTAGCGCTGGGCGAAATCATCCGCGAGAAGTTCAACACCGCGTGTTTTGTTGGTAACGACGTTCGTGGTATGGCACTGGCTGAACACTACTTTGGCGCGAGCCAAGACTGCCAAGATTCGATTCTGGTGAGTGTTCACCGTGGTACTGGTGCGGGCATCATCGTGAATGGTCAGGTATTCCTTGGCTTTAACCGCAACGTAGGTGAAATCGGTCATATCCAAATCGACCCACTTGGCGAGCAATGTCAGTGTGGTAACTTCGGCTGTCTAGAAACGGTTGCAGCAAACCCTGCCATCGTACAGCGTGTGAAAAAACTGATTGCTCAGGGCTACGAATCAAGTCTGACTCAACTTGAGCACATCACTATTGATGACGTTTGTACGCACGCGATGAACGGTGACGAGCTGGCGAAGCAAAGCCTTGTACGCGTAGGTAACCAACTTGGCAAAGCTATCGCGATTACAATCAACTTGTTCAACCCTCAGAAGATCGTCATTGCCGGTGACATTACTGCTGCTGAAGAAATTGTGTTCCCTGCAATTCAGCGCAATGTAGAAAACCAATCTCTGAAAACTTTCCATAACGAACTCCCGATTGTTGCTTCTCACATTGATAAGCAACCAACGATGGGCGCATTTGCAATGATCAAACGCGCTATGTTGAACGGAGTTTTGTTACAAAAGTTACTAGAAGACTAAGTTTATACAACCAATTGAGTTACAATCTCGGGCTGTGGTTTCACAGCCCGTTTTTGTATATCAGGAATATAGCTCAACAGTATGGAAATTATTCTAATTACAACGGCGTTTCTCGCCGGCTTCATCGCTCTAAAATGTAACCTCCCCCCTTTGGTCGGTTTCCTACTCGCTGGTTTCGGCCTTCACGCGTTTGGCTACCAAAGTAATGACGTTATTGTCACGCTTGCTGACCTTGGTGTGACCTTGCTGCTTTTCACTATTGGTTTAAAGCTGGATGTAAAAACGCTGCTTTCTAAAGAAATTTGGGGCGGCGCTACCGCGCACAATATTCTTTCTACCCTTTTCTTTGCGCTGGTTCTCGTTGGTCTAAAACTGCTAGGGTTGTCATCACTCTCCACGATGGATCACAGCCAGATTCTGCTTCTCGCCTTCGCCCTCTCCTTCTCCAGTACGGTATTTGCGGTTAAGACACTGCAAGAAAAAGGGGAAATGAACGCGACTTACGGCACACTAGCAATCGGTATTCTGGTTATGCAGGATATCTTTGCCGTAGTATTCCTTACTGCTTCGACCGGTAAAATTCCAGAGTGGTACGCCATTGGATTGTTTGCCCTACCACTCGCTCGACCTCTGTTCTACAAGTTGTTGGATAAAGTAGGCCACGGGGAAATGCTGGTGCTGTTCGGCATTTTCTTCGCATTAGTAGTTGGCGCAGGCTTGTTTGAACTGGTGGGAATGAAACCTGATTTAGGCGCGCTGATTTTAGGCATGCTTCTAGCTGGCCACCGCAAAGCGTCCGAGCTATCAAAATCGCTCTTTAATATGAAAGAGCTATTCTTAGTTTGTTTCTTCCTCAATATCGGTTTATCTGCATCCTTGAGCTTTACGGGGGTTGGCTTAGCCCTGCTATTTATCTTGTTATTGCCAATCAAGGGGCTGCTGTACTTCCTAACCATCAACCACTTTAAGTTCCGTGTGCGCACTTCATTGCTTACGTCGCTATCACTTTTCAACTACAGTGAGTTCGGCCTGATTGTTGGTGGTCTCGCATACAAAATGGGATGGATGCCAAGTGACATGCTGGCAGCGATTGCCGTTGCCGTTTCTATCTCGTTTATCATCTCAGCACCACTTAACCGTTTGGGCCATCAGATTTACCAACATTCAGGTAAATGGCTGCAAGAAACCGCTGCAGAGAAACTGAACCAACGCGACCAACTCATTAACCCAGGTCATGCTCAAGTACTGATCCTCGGTATGGGTCGAATTGGTACCGGTGCATACGATGAACTGCGATCTCGCTACGGTAAGATTTCACTTGGCGTGGAGGTTCGTGAAGAAGCTGCGCATAAGCATCGCTCGGAAGGTCGTAACGTAATCTCGGGAGATGCAACTGACCCGGATTTCTGGGAGCGCATTTTGGATACGGCTAACGTGAAAATGGTGCTTCTGGCAATGCCACATCACCAAGGTAACCAAACGGCACTTGAGCAGCTTCAAAGCCGAAACTACAAAGGGCAGATTGCAGCGATTGCCGAGTATCCAGATCAACTAGAAGGTTTATTAGAGACGGGAGTCGATGCCGCATTCAACATCTACAGCGAAGCTGGTAGTGGTTTCGCACGTCATGTTTGCGAGCAACTTCAACCTCAATTTACACCGATGAAATAAGCATAAAACGCAACCAGCTTTATTGAGCCCTCTTCTAATAAGAGGGCTTTTTTGTGCATTTTTTAAACCAAACCTTGATCTCATTCACCAAATCAAAGTTATTTTTAAACAACATCTAACCATCAAGCCTTTTTATCATTTTTTTAATCATCAAACGTTGCTTTTTTTACTCAGAATGGCAAATTGAACCCATACCGATTAAAAATTGTTTAGTTTAAAAAGGATGTTGTATGTGTTCAGTATTTGGCATTTTAGACATTAAGAGCGATGCAGCAGCATTGCGCCCTATCGCCCTTGAGATGTCGAAAAAGCTTCGTCACCGCGGTCCAGACTGGTCTGGTATTTATTCATCAGAGCGCGCAATTCTAGCGCATGAACGTCTAGCGATCGTTGGCCTAAATAGTGGTGCGCAACCACTATACAGCCCTGATAAAAAACTCATCCTTGCTGTAAACGGTGAAATCTACAACCACAAAGAGATTCGTGCTCGCTACGAAGGCAAATACGAGTTCCAAACCGATTCAGATTGTGAAGTTATCCTAGCGCTATACCAAGACATGGGCGCAGACCTTCTTGAAGAACTAAACGGTATTTTCGCATTCGTACTTTACGATGAAGAAAAAGATGAATACTTAGTAGGTCGTGACCACATCGGTATCATTCCGCTTTACCAAGGTTACGATGAGCACGGCAACTACTACGTTGCTTCAGAAATGAAAGCACTAGTACCAGTATGTAAGACCGTGAGCGAGTTCCCTCCAGGTTGTCACTACGGCAGTGCAGATGCAGAGCCTCAACGCTACTACATCCGTGACTGGAACGAGTATGCAGCAGTACAAGGCAACAGCACTAGCAAAGAAGAATTGACTGAAGCGCTAGAAGCAGCGGTCAAGCGCCAACTGATGACTGACGTGCCTTACGGTGTACTTCTTTCAGGCGGTCTAGATTCTTCTATTACATCTGCGGTAGCAAAACGCTTTGCAGCGATGCGTATTGAAGACGACGAAAAGTCTGAAGCTTGGTGGCCACAGCTGCACTCTTTTGCTGTCGGTCTAGAAGGCGCACCTGATCTGAAAGCGGCTCGTGAAGTTGCCGACCAAATTGGTACGGTTCACCACGAAATGACGTACACCATCCAAGAAGGTTTGGACGCGATTCGTGATGTGATTTACCACATTGAAACTTATGATGTAACAACGATTCGAGCTTCTACTCCGATGTTCCTAATGGGTCGTAAGATCAAAGCGATGGGCATCAAGATGGTACTGTCTGGCGAAGGCGCCGATGAAATCTTTGGTGGTTACTTGTACTTCCACAAAGCACCAAACGCTCAAGAGTTCCACGAAGAGACGGTACGTAAACTTCTAGCTCTAAACATGTTTGACTGCGCACGTGCTAACAAATCACTAGCAGCGTGGGGGGTAGAAGGCCGTGTACCTTTCCTAGATAAAGAGTTCATTGATGTAGCAATGCGCTTGAACCCAGCCGACAAGATGTGTGGCAACGGCAAGATGGAGAAACACATTCTTCGTGAGTGTTTCGAGCACTACCTGCCAGAATCGATCGCATGGCGTCAAAAAGAGCAGTTCTCTGATGGCGTAGGCTACAGCTGGATCGATACGTTGAAAGAAGTAGCAGAACAGAAAGTGACGGACCAGCAAATGGAAACAGCGCAATACCGTTTCCCTTACAACACACCAACAACAAAAGAAGGTTATGTATACCGCGAAATCTTTGAAGAGTTGTTCCCACTGCCATCTGCGGCAGAGTGTGTTCCTGGCGGCCCTTCAGTAGCGTGTTCTTCAGCGAAAGCGATTGAATGGGATGAGTCGTTCCAAAACTGTGTTGACCCATCAGGCCGTGCAGTACAGACCGTTCACAACGATTCATACTAGTTTTAAGCGACATCAATAAGGGTTGGCTCCACCAGCCCTTTATGAAAGACATAATAGATACGATCAAAAAGAGGTGCTTTCGCACCTCTTTTTTATGTTTGATGGAATTAGACTATTTTAAATCTAAATCGCTGTTGTCTATGCTGACAGGTACACGCTTGGTGATCATCTGAACCAGCATAATTGAACGTTTCTCACCATCTTGTTCTTGGAAGATGGCATCAATGCCCGCAAACTGACCGCTCTTCACACGAACCTGATCGCCAGGTTGAGGCATACATTCATCACTTGCCTGCTCGTCTACGCATTTATCAAGCTGTTTGAGCTCATACACCAAATCGCCCTGTATCTCTTTAGGCTGAGCGCCAAAACGAACAAAGTCTACTACACCTCGCGTAGAGCGAACTGAAGTAAAATTAGGGCCCTGTTCGTAGTCAAATCGGGCAAAAACATAACAAGGGAACAAAGGTTCTTCGACTTTCTGTCGCTTACCTCGCAAGATCTTTTCGACCTCGAAAGTTGGGTAAAAGCACTCTACGCCTTGGTTTTCAAGGTGTTGCTTAGCCCTAACTTGCTCTCCTCGTTTACAATACAATAAATACCAACGTTTCATTTTATTACTAGCCAATTATGTTTTTGTTTCATCCTAGCATTAAGGCCAAGATGAGTCATGGATATTCAAGCAACCTATCAATAAGCCACTTTATATTGCACATACAACTTACACCTTTTCATAAGGTTAAGAAAATAAGTCTATAGACAAAAATGAAAAGTAAGTTTGTAACACGACCAATTCACCGACGAAAAGCCCACCAAATCAACGTAGAACCATCATTTAATAAGGCAAACGAATCGTCACATAAAATTTTATTGTTTGTAAGTCATCAAAATGACATGTATACGTAGATTTCGTTAAAAAATGTAATAACTACTATTAGAAGAGCTTATGTCAAACCAACATCAATACTTTGGTCACCCACGTGGCTTGTTCCTTCTGTTCGGTACAGAACTATGGGAACGCTTTTCTTACTACGCAATGCGCGCCATTCTAGTACTGTATTTAACTGACACAACAATGAATGGTGGTCTTGGCTGGTCGACTAAAGATGCCCTAGACCTTTACGGCATCTATACTGGACTTGTCTACATCACACCTCTTATCGGTGGTTACCTTGCGGATAACTACTTGGGTCAACGCCGTTCAATCCTGATTGGTGGTGCGTTAATGGCTATTGGCCAGTTCACACTAGCAATGCCAGCAGATGCACTAGGTCTTGGCTCTCTACACACTTTCTACCTAGGTCTTGCTCTGCTTATCTGTGGTAACGGCCTATTTAAGCCAAACATTTCAACCATGGTTGGTGACCTTTACAACGAAGGCGATAACCGTCGTGATGGCGCGTTCACTATCTTCTATATGGGTATTAACCTAGGTGCGCTACTTGCTGGTGTTGTTTCAGGTTCAGTAACCAATGAATTTGGTTGGAAAGCGGGTTTCATTGCCGCTGGTGTTGGTATGATCATCAGCCTTGTGATGCAAATGACTATGGCGCAATCTTGGTTAGGTGACATTGGCCGCGTACCTGCAGCTAAACGTGACTTAGCAATTAAGAAATCTGCGAAAAAAGAGCCTCTAACGAAAGAAGAAGTCGATCGTATCAAGGTTATCCTTGTAATGAGTCTGTTTACTATCGTTTTCTGGGCGGGCTTTGAGCAGGCTGGCGGTCTAATGAACATCTACACGCAGCAATACACAGATCGTATGATCGGTGGCTTTGAAGTTCCTGCTGCGTGGTTCCAATCACTAAACCCATTCTTCATTATTACTCTTGCACCTGTATTAGCCGTTTTATGGGTGAAACTGGGTAAACGTGAACCTAACTCACCAATGAAGTTCGCTTTTGCGATGTTCTTCCTAGCACTAGGCTTCCTATGTATGGTCGGTGCTGTTATGGAGCAAGGTGGTGATACTGCGGTTAAAACATCAATGCTATGGCTAGTAGGCGCTTTCTTCTTCCATACGTTGGGTGAACTGTGTCTATCTCCTATTGGTCTATCTCTAGTAACTAAGCTAGCTCCGCTACGTCTTGCATCACTAATGATGGGTGCATGGTTCGGTTGTAACGCGATCGCAAACTACGTTGCTGGTTATGTTGGCTCTCACGTAGGTGAACTAGGCGCACTAGCAATCTTCAGCGGTATCGCAGTAACAGCGACTGTTTCTGGTGTGATTCTACTGTTGTTCTCTAACACACTCGTTCGTTGGATGCATGGCGCTGAAAACACGCACAGCACAGCGGAACAAATTGAAGAGCAACAAACCCAAATCGCTTAATATAAAGTGCAAATAAAAACAAAGGGTCGCAATCGCGACCCTTTTTGTTGTCTCTTATCCGCGCCACTTTAAGACGCGTTCGAATCAACGGTTACAGCTTAGAGCGAACTAACTCTACCATCATCTCGATGTGGTCATCGTTATCGTTAAGACATGGAATGTAGCTGAAGCTCTCGCCCCCTGCTTCTAGGTAAATCTCTCGGCACTCTTCTGAGATCTCTTCCAACGTTTCTAAACAGTCTGCAGAGAACGCAGGAGTCAGCACGTTGAGCTTCTTCTTGCCCTGACTTGGTAGCACTTCTAGTGTCTTGTCCGTGTATGGTTGTAGCCACTCTTCTCGACCAAAGCGAGACTGGTAAGTCATGCCGATCTGGTCGTCACTCAAACCTAGCGCTTCTCCAAGCAAGCGTGTTGTCTCTGCACAATGCTTAGGATAGATATCTCCGTTGTCTGCGTAGCGCTTAGGGATACCATGGTACGAGCAAAGTAGGTAATCACCTTGACCATGTTCTGCCCAATGTTCACGAACTGATTGAGCGAGTGCTGCGATGTACTTAGGATGATTGTGGTAGTCGCGGATAAAGCTAAACTCTGGCATTACTGGTATGTTTTTGAATGCTTTCGTCATGCCATCAGAAACAGCTGCAGTCGTAGTGCCTGAGTATTGCGGATAAAGCGGCAATACAATCACTTCTTCTACGCCTTGAGCTTGCAACGCTTCAAAGCCTGATTGCAGACTTGGGTTGCCATAAGTCATGCCTAACTCAACAGGCATATCAAGTGCCGCAGCGAGCTTCTGAGCTTGTCGTTTGGAATACACCATCAAAGGTGAGCCCTCTTCCATCCATACCGATTGATAAAGCTTGGCTACTTTTGGAGAGCGGATTGGTAGAATGACACCGTGAAGAATCGGACACCAAAGCCAACGCGTCATATCAACGACACGGTGATCATGAAGAAACTGACTTAGAAAGCGTTTAACGGCCGGTGCGGTTGGCTCATCAGGCGTACCTAAGTTAACCAGTAACACGCCCTGTTTATTATTGTTGTTTTTCATAACATCCTATTCATGGTAAACGGCTTGGTTTGTACGGCGCATCGAACCAAATGGTTCAGCGTACTTTCAGGCTAAATAAAAAAGCGACCCGAGGGTCGCTTTTAAATATATCAAAATATTAAATTTTGCCGTTAGCAAATTATGCTAGCGCTTTCTCAATATCTGCGCTTACTTCTGCAACTTGCTTAGTACCGTCGAATTTAAGGTACTTAGTGTTGCCTGCTTCAGCTTCTTTGCCGTAGTAGTTGATAAGCGGAGCAGTTTGCTCGTGGTAAACGCCTAGACGTGCACGTACTGTTTCTTCTTTGTCGTCATCACGAACAACAAGGTCTTCACCAGTAACGTCATCCTTACCTTCCACTTTAGGTGGGTTGTAAACAACGTGGTAAGTACGACCTGAAGGAAGGTGAGCACGACGACCCGCCATACGCTCAACGATCACGTCGTCAGCTACGTCGAATTCGATAACGTAATCTACGTCAACGCCCATTTCTTTTAGGCCATCAGCCTGAGGGATAGTGCGTGGGAAACCATCTAGTAGGAAACCTTTTTCGCAATCGTCTTGAGCGATACGCTCTTTGATTAGGCCAAGGATGATTTCATCAGAAACTAGCTGACCAGCGTCGATAACAGCTTTAGCTTGTTTGCCAAGTTCTGTACCTGCTTTGATAGCAGCACGAAGCATATCACCAGTAGAGATTTGTGGAATACCGTATTTATCCATGATGAAGTTTGCTTGTGTGCCTTTACCTGCACCTGGAGCACCTAGAAGAATGATGCGCATGATTTATCCTCTTTAATATTTAAGATTTATACCGAAGCTCACAATAATTGGACTTCCAGGTCACTAACCCTACGAAGTGCTCACAACGATAAGTTTCGGTATAACGTTTAGGCGAGCCAAAATACACGCCTTATTACTCACATTCAAGTGTTGCGATTCTAACACAGGTTCACTGCGCAATGAGCAGATTAAGACTAAAGAATGTTAGCAATGCCTGCTTTCGAGCTTTATTGATTACTAACTCAACACTCAAAGTGTGAATCTATGCGTTTACAAACAAAAAGCTCGCATTTCGCGAGCTTTTTATTGATGTTTGGTTATTAAACCTTAGTCAAAAGCTTGTTAATAGCACCGACAAATTGCGTTGGGTCTTCCATCGAACCGCGCTCTGCTAACATCGCTTGACCTAGTAGCACCTCTACCCAACGTCCGAATGCTTCTTCATCCACTTCGTCCGCCATGCGCTTCACTAGCTCATGCTCTGGGTTAATTTCAAAGATGTATTTCACTTCTGGCACCGCTTGACCAGCGGCCTCAAGAAGCTTCGCCATCTGCGTGCCCATTTCGAAATCATCCGTCACGACAACGGCTGGCGTAGTCGCAAGTTTGAACGTCGTACGAACCTCTTTTACTCGGTCACCTAGGTAAGACTGGGTGCGCTCAACAACAGATTTGAACTCTTCTTCCGTTTCTTTCTGCTTTTCTTTTTCCGCTTCGTCTTCAAACTTACTTAGGTCTAAGCCTGCTTTAGTAATCGACTGGAACTGCTTACCATCAAACTCAGTCAGGTAGTTCATCAACCACTCATCAATGCGGTCAAACATCAAGATAACTTCGATGCCTTTCGCTTTGAACTGCTCTAAGTGCGGGCTGTTCTTCGCAGCTGCGTAGCTGTCTGCCGTTAGGTAGTAAATCTTATCTTGGCCTTCTTTCATGCGTTCAATGTAAGAAGCTAAACCAACGGTTTGTTCAGCAGAGTCCACTTCAGTAGACGCAAAGCGCAATAGACCAGCAACTTTCTCTTTGTTTGCCATGTCTTCTGCAACGCCTTCCTTCATGACAAGGCCGAACTCTTTCCAGAATGATTGGTATTTCTCTTCATCATTCTTCGCCATACGCTCAAGCATAGTAAGTACACGCTTGGTACATGCGTTGCGAAGTGACTGAGTGACCTTGTTATCTTGCAGAATTTCGCGTGATACGTTCAACGGCAGATCGTTTGAATCAATCAAACCACGAATAAAGCGCAAGTAAGAAGGCATAAACTGCTCAGCGTCATCCATGATGAATACGCGTTGTACATACAGTTTTAAGCCTGATTTATGATCACGGTTCATCATATCCCATGGTGCTTTCGCAGGGATGTAAAGCAAGCTCGTGTAATCGTTCTTACCTTCTACACGGTTATGACTCCAAGTAAGAGGATCAGCGAAGTCATGAGAAACGTGTTTGTAGAACTCTTGGTACTCTTCATCCGAGATATCGGATTTATTGCGTGTCCAAAGTGCTTGAGCTTTGTTAATTTGCTCCCACTTCTTCTCACCCGTTTCTTTGCCTTCGTCATCGCGAACCGCAGTTTGGATAGAAACAGGGATACCAATATGGTCAGAGTATTTGCTGATCACATCACGTAGACGCCATTCGTTTAGGAACTCTTTGCCCTCTTCACGCATGTGAAGCACGATGTCAGTACCACGAGAGTCTTTCGTGATAGTCTCGATGGTGTAATCACCTTCGCCAGCTGAGTGCCATTGAACGGCTTCTTCAGCAGGAAGACCAGCCGCACGAGTGCGAACCGTTACGGCATCCGCAACGATGAATGCAGAGTAGAAACCCACACCGAACTGACCAATAAGTTGAGAGTCTTTGCTCTGCTCATCCGACAGCTTTGAGAAAAATTCTGCTGTCCCTGATTTTGCAATCGTGCCTAAATGTTCAATCACATCATCACGGCTCATACCGATGCCGTTATCAGAGATGGTTAATGTGTTAGCATTTTCATCAAACGCTAGCTTAACGCCAAGGTCAGCATTACCCTCGTATAAATCTGGAGTAGATAGCGCTTTGAAACGAAGCTTATCTGATGCGTCAGACGCGTTTGAGATCAACTCACGTAGGAAAATCTCTTTGTTGGAATAAAGAGAGTGAATCATCAGGTGAAGTAGTTGTTTTACTTCTGATTGAAAGCCACGAGTTTCTTTGTTTTGAGATACGGTTTCGCTCATGTTTGCTCCATAACATCTAAACTAAATAGACTTTTAATGACAAAGCCCTAACCGCCGCCTCATAAAAGCGACATTACTAAGATGTCATTTAACATGTGGCTGACAAATGTAAATTCAAGGTCAATATTGCTAAAAACGGTGTTTTTTTAGAAAATTTTAATTATCCTACGTCCCTAAAAGCATCTAAAACGTAGCACATGTCTTTTTGCGCACGCCTTGTTATGTGACGCAAATCACTATAATTACAGAATCATCCATCTAAGAAGAACTAAATGACTAACATAGGCACCAAATTTCTGCTTGCTCAAAGATTTGTCTTTGACCCAAATAGTAATTCGCTCGCTGACCAACAAAATGGCAACGAAGTTGTACGATTAGGAAGCAACGAAAGCCGTATTCTCCTCATGTTGGCAGAGAGACCTAACGAAGTGATAACGCGTAACGAGCTGCACGAGTTCGTTTGGCGTGAGCAAGGCTTTGAGGTGGATGATTCAAGCCTAACTCAGGCTATCTCGACGCTGCGTAAAATGTTGAAGGACTCAACAAAATCACCAGAATTCGTAAAAACCGTACCAAAACGCGGCTACCAACTTATCAGTACTGTTGAGCGCTTAAGCCCGCTTTCTTCTGATTCAATCCCTGAACTTGATGAACAAGAAGAAGAGAACGAAGCACCCGTTGTCGACCTAGAGCAATTTGCTGAATCTGCGGTTGAGACTCCGGTAGACAAGACAACAGAAGCTGAAGTGACGGTTGAAAAACCTAAAACAGCCCCATCACAAAAGAACGCAAACTGGCTGTTTCGTATTTTAGTTGTGGTTGCAGTCTTGCTGCCTGTTTGTGTACTGATGCTGACTAACCCTGCGGAATCTCAATTCCGTCAAATTGGTGAATACCACAACGTTCCGGTAATGACACCAGTTAACCACCCTCAGTTAAATGATTGGATGCCTTCAATTGAGCAATGCATCAAACGCTACGTGGAGCACCACGCAGAAGAGTCCTCTCCGGTAGAAGTGATCGCAACTGGTGGTCAAAACAACCAACTGATACTGAACTACATTCACGACAGCGAGCATTCCTACGAGAACGTGACGCTGCGTATTTTCGCTGGTCGTAATGACCCAACAGACATCTGCAATTAAAGGAGGCTGAAATGAAGATTAAGATAGCATCTGCGGTTTTGGCCGTATCAATCCTTTTTAGTGGTTGGTTATACTGGGGAAGTGACCTGAAGATAGAACAGGTTCTCACATCAAACGAATGGCAATCGACTATGGTGACACTGATCACCGATAACTTGCCAGACGATACGGTTGGTCCTCTACGTAAAGTCAATGTGGAATCGAATGTGAAGTACTTGCCTAATGGCGATTACATTCGCGTGGCAAACATTCGCCTGTTTGCTCAAGGTTCTAATACAGAATCCACGATCAATATTTCTGAAAAAGGCCGTTGGGAAGTGAGCGATAACTACTTGCTTGTCTCACCAGCTGAATTCAAAGATATTTCAGCTTCTCAATCTAAAGATTTCTCTGAGTCACAACTTCGTCTCATCACACAAATCTTTAAGTTGGATGCAGAGCAAAGCCGTCGCATTGACGTAGTGAACGAAAAAACGTTACTACTGACTAGCCTGAACCACGGTTCTACGGTACTGTTTAGAAACTGATTTTGATTCGATGATAAGGGGGCAAGATGCCCCCTTTTATTTTGCACATGGACTGGCTAGATACCCTCACTCTCTTCTTTGGTTCTCTTATCGCAAATACGCTCGCTTCGCTCTCTGGTGGTGGCGCTGGGTTACTGCAATTTCCGTTATTGATCTTTCTTGGTTTGCCTTTCTCCGTCGCACTAGGAACGCATAAAGTCGCTTCCGTTGCCCTTGGACTTGGTGCTGCGAGTACGCATCTAAAAGCAGGCACAATAAAACCTAAAGTCGCGCTTTATCTGATTCTGGTGGGCAGCATCGGAGTCGTGATTGGCGCTAATCTGATTGTCCAAATCCCCGACAACATCGCAGAGAAAATGCTCGGGGCGATGATCCTTGCTCTTGGAATTTACTCTCGCTTTAAGAAACAACTGGGCCAGACAGAGATACCAATTCATCGTGATACCTTTGGCTGGATAGTCGGCGGGTTAGGTTTGATGTTCATTGGTGTAGTGAATGGCTCGTTGACTGCTGGTTCTGGCTTACTTGTTACCCTCTTCCTTGTTCGTTGGTTTGGTTACGACTACAAGCAAGCGGTGGCCTACACAATGATTTGTGTCGGTCTGTTTTGGAACGGTATTGGTGGCGTCGCAGTGGTACAAGCCGGAGCACCAATTCATTGGGCCTGGTTACCGGTTTTATTAGTGAGTTCATTTTTAGGCGGCAGCTTAGGTGCATGGGCGGCGACAAAGTACAGCAATCGAATTATCAAAATCGCGTTTGAGATCCTCACCTTTGCGGTGGGAATAAAACTACTGCTTTAGTATTTAAAGAAAGGAAATAAGAAATGGATAAAGCCATCATAAACATTCACTACTGTCGTCAGTGCAATTGGATGTTGCGTTCAACTTGGCTATCACAAGAATTGCTTCATACGTTCAGTGAAGAGATTGAAACCGTCAGCTTACATCCTGATACGGGTGGCCGTTTTGAGATTTTTTGCAATGGAGTCCAGATTTGGGAACGTAAAAAAGACGGAGGTTTCCCTGAAGCCAAAATTCTAAAGCAACGTGTAAGAGACATCATCGATCCAGAGCGCGATTTGGGGCATTCAGATACAAAATAGGGAGCCAATTGGCTCCCTTGCTTCTTTATCCAATTCACGATTTATTCGATAACTCGATCGTTAAATCGTGGTCTGAGCTAGCACTTCACCTTCTGGTGTTTGCACTGTCAGCGTATTACCTTCCATCAAACCATAACTGCGTGGTAATCCGTTTCTTGGGAAGGTCATAGAACCAGGATTAAAAATCACCGCCCCTTCTTGCATCTCTGCCACTGGGACATGAGTATGGCCATGAGCAATGATATCGCCTTCACGCAGTGGTGGACGTTTCGCGCTGTTGTACAAGTGACCATGAGTGAGGAACACACGCTTGCCTGATTCTAATAGCAACCAAGCGTAGTCTGTCATCATTGGGAAGTTCAGCAGCATTTGGTCTACTTCGCTGTCACAGTTACCGCGCACAGAAATGATCTGCTCACTGTACTGGTTAAGCAACTCCGCGACTTGTGGAGGATTGTAACCTTCTGGAACCGGGTTTCTTGGCCCATGGTTGAGCGTATCACCCAACAAGATAAGATGATCGGCACCAGAGGCTAAATAAAGCTGAATGGTTTCTTCGGTTGCTGGCAAAGAGCCGTGCAAGTCTGAGGCAAAAAATAATTTCACGACATCGTCTCCTCAAAAGTAATGAGGGTATTCTACGGCATTCTTATAGAAGCTCAACCGAAGTAAGAAACTAGTGGTTACGAAGCATCTCAACCAACATTGGCACCAAGTAGAACCACGCAAAGTAACCGGCACCGACCAAGACCACCGCCCAAAAGATCATCGATAGGAACTTAGACTTAGCTAAATGATTTAATGGGTCGGGTTCTCCGCACCCTGGACAGGTATGAGCTCGTTTTGAAATTTGTTTCTCACATACAGGACAAGCGACTAGCGGCATGACATGACATCCTCAATTATTTCTTTAATTCTCAAAGAATAAGCCTCAGATTGCGGATATGCAATGGCACAGATAAGCAATTCGAATGGGGTTTGCTAAATGTCGCTCACCTGAGAAAACTTATTGCCCTAATTATGAGTGAGCCTCACAACAAACACGCCTATAACTCTTCTCGTGCCATGCCGTTAATCACGATATTGTTGTAACTCACCATGCCAATAACCTCACCGTTTTCAATCACTGGTGCACGACTAATACCGAAGCGCTCAAATAAACGCGCGCAATATTTCACGTTCATATTAGGATCGACAGAAAGCGCTGGCTTGGTCATGATTTCATAAAGATTGGTTCGTTGTGGCGAGCGGTTTTTCGCTAATACTTTTTTCGCGATATCGTTCATTAGTACAATTCCGTACTCATCATCCTCATCGCGTTTTTTCACCACAAGCGCTTTCACTTCACTCTTTCTTGCCAAGGTTATCCCTTCATGGACCGTAATTAACCCATCAACAATGATGTAGGTCGCTGCCATTACGTCTCTAACTCGAATCAACTCATGATGGCTCATAATTCGTCCTCTACTACTTTGGTCAGTTTCTCTACTTGGTGTGCGACGCCCACTGCGTCTTCCACATCAATCTGCACTGCGATGCCTTGACCAGACTCTTGATCAAACTCCCCGACCTCACTGATTGTCTCCAAAATGTGCCTCGATAAATGCTCTTCCACCACAAACAACAACACGTCTTTTTGTACTTCTAGAGTCAGACCAAAGAAAGTTCGTTTTTGGTTTAAACCTTGCCCCCGAGCATTGTTGATCACGGTTGCACCTGTCGCACCGGCATCACGTGCGGCATCAAGCACTTTGTCGGTTTTGCTGTCTTCAACAAAGGCCAGAATCAATTTAAAGCGCATTTTCTTTCTCCTCCGCGGTCTCTTTGTTCAACCACTGGGTGATTTGGGCGTAGCCCATAACAGAAATCATTGGGAATAAACTGGCAAAGGCGATCAAACCGAAGCCATCAATCATTGGGTTTCGTCCCGGAACCGTTGACGCTAACCCCAAGCCAAGAGCAGTCACCAAGGGAACAGTCACCGTCGACGTCGTCACACCACCGGAATCGTAGGCCAAAGGCACAATTAGCTTTGGCGCATAAAAGGTTTGAATCACCACCACAATGTAACCCGCGATGATGTAGTAATGAATCGGGTCGCCCACCACAATCCGGTAGCTTCCAAGTGCAATACCCACCGCAACACCTAATGCGACGGCAACACGTAATCCATTCACACTAATACTGCCGCCAGACACTTGATTGGCTTTGATGGCGACCGCGATGAGAGAAGGCTCCGCAATCGTAGTGCTAAAACCAATAAAGAACGCAAAAATGTACACCCAATAGTAATCAACCCAACTTAAGGCTTGGCCAATTGAAACTTTAAACTCCCGAAGGAAATCAGGTGCGGTCAATTGAGTCGCCATGGTTTCACCAAGTGGAAACAACGCCATCTCCAAACCAAGCAAAAACAACGATAACCCTAAAATAACGTAACCAAAGCCAAGTATTACTTTGGGTAAGTTTGAAACGGGACGACGCAGCACTGCCAACTGAAAACCGAAGATAATGGTCGCGATAGGAACCACATCACTGATGGTTGAGATAAAAGTATCGATGAAATGCGCAAAGGAAATCATGCCACCACCATCCCGTAAACCATGACAAACATCATCGGTAACAAAGAGGCAAAAGCGATAAGTCCAAACCCATCAATCATAGGATTTCGACCTTTAATCGCCGACGCCAGTCCAACCCCAAGCGCAGTCACCAATGGCACCGTTATGGTAGAAGTCGTCACACCGCCAGAATCGTAAGCCACACCGATGATGGATTCCGGCGCAAATCCCGTCAGGATCACAACACCGATGTAGCCACCGATGATCATATATTGAATCGGCCAACCTTTAAGAATCCGAAGCACGCCTAATACAATCGCCACCCCCACCGACAAAGCGACCGTTAAGCGCAAGCCATCTGCGTATTCCTCCATTGATTGCTCAGTATTGGCGATCATCCCTCCCTCGGCCGCCACCTCCGAAGCTTCTTCCGCTACAGCCGTCAATGCCGGTTCAGCAATGGTTGTCCCGAAGCCTAAACAGAATGCGAAAATCAGCAGCCAAAACACACTCCCTTTGTTGGCAAAAGCTTGCGCCATGTTTTCGCCAATCGGAAATAAGCCCAGCTCTAAACCAAAAATGAAAAAGGTTAAACCCAGAATAACCAGTAAAAGGCCGAATAAAATCGAAACCAGATTAGGAAGCGGCTCTTGAAGTACCACAAGTTGGAAGAAGGTAATAACAAGGACAATCGGCAGCAAATCACGGGCGCTACTTAGCAAGGCTCGAAACAGAGCAACAAATGCTTCCATATTCCCCTCCTAGCAACGCTTCATCCTTTCTAAATTCAGCATGACACAGTTTGCTGAAGCTAAGTGTGAGCAACGCTCAATGCTTGATAACATTCTGTTACATTTACTCAAACTGTGAGCTTTGCATCGCTTGGTAAGAAATCGCTACTAAACCATTAGGAACTAATAATAAAATCGACATCGCAAGTCATTGAAATGATCATGCAAGGCGGTTAACGACTATAATATTTGAATGGTTTTACAATCAAAGGGATGACATGAAGATATTACTGACTGGCGGTACAGGCTTTATCGGTTCAGAGCTCCTTAAGCTCCTGACTACGCATCAGGTTATTTTGTTGACGCGCAACCCTGCGCAAGCAAAACAGCGATTACAGCATGCCGATGTCGGTAACATTGAATATCTAGACTCCCTAGATTCGATTGAAGATCTCAATGACGTCGATGCGGTGATTAACCTTGCCGGCGAACCGATTGCAGATAAGCGCTGGAGCAAGGAGCAGAAAGAGGTCATTTGTAACAGTCGGTGGAAAGTGACCGAGAGAATCGTTGAATTAATTCACGCCAGTACCGAGCCGCCAGCGGTATTTATTAGCGGCTCTGCGGTCGGCTATTACGGCGATCAACAAGACCACCCTTTTGACGAATGCTTACACGTAAATAGTGAGGCATTTGCGCACTATGTTTGTGCTCGTTGGGAGCAAATTGCCAAGCGTGCAGAATCCGAGCAAACTCGAGTTTGCATACTTCGAACAGGTTTAGTGCTTGGACAAAATGGTGGAGCACTTGCCAAAATGCTTCTCCCCTATAAGCTCGGCTTAGGCGGCCCACTAGGAAGCGGCAAACAGTACATGCCTTGGATTCATATTTTGGATATGGTTCGGGCTATCATGTATTTGCTCGAAACACCGCATGCTCATGGCGAGTTCAACTTGTGTGCCCCGCACCCTGTCAGCAACCGAATCTTTAGCGGCACGTTGGCGAAAACTCTCAAACGACCACATATCCTGTTTACCCCTAAATGGGTCATGAACATGGCAATGGGCGAATCGTCTTGTTTGCTGTTTGATAGCGTTCGAGCCAAACCTAAAAAGCTCACCGAGCTTGGCTTCAAGTTCAGTTATTCTCGCGTCGAGCCTGCACTCAAGAACTTGCTTCAAGACAGAAGTTGTTGAATCATAAGGCTCACTACCGCCTTTTGTGAGCCCTAATATGAAAAAGTCAGTTCTGATCACCGGATGCTCCACAGGCATCGGATACGTATGTGCCCATGCTTTACAAAAAGAGGGCTTTCACGTTATTGCCTCTTGTCGCAACGAGCAAGACGTTCAACGCTTAACCAGTGAAGGCTTAACCTGCATTCAGTTAGATCTTAATGATCCTCAAAGTATTTCTGCTGGAGTTTCAACAGCTCTGGAACTGGCCGAGGGAAAGCTCTATGCCGTATTTAACAATGGCGCTTATGGACAACCTGGCGCATTAGAAGATCTACCTACAGAAGCACTTCAAGCACAATTTCAGACCAACTTTTTTGGCTGGCACCAACTCGTAAGAGAAGTGTTGCCACACATGCGCAAACAGGGTGAAGGAAGAATCATCCAAAACAGCTCTGTGCTAGGGTTTGCTGCGATGAAATATCGTGGTGCCTATAACGCCTCTAAATTCGCTCTTGAAGGCTGGACAGACACGCTACGTTTGGAATTGATGGACACCAACATCAAAGTTGCGCTGATCGAACCCGGCCCGATAGAGACCCAGTTTAGACAAAATGCCTTAAAAGCGTTTGAGCAGTGGATTGATGTGGAAAACAGTGCCCACAGAGCAGCTTACGAAGGACAAAAGCAGCGTTTGGATAACGACAAGTCGAACAACAAATTTGTCCTTCCTGCTGAGTCTTGTATTGAGCCAGTGCTTCACGCACTCACCAGTGATAAACCAAAGATTCGCTACCGAATCACCACACCGACCAAAGTATTTGCGGTATTAAAGCGCCTGTTACCAACTCGTATTCTTGATAAGATTTTGCGACAAGCAGCATAAAAAATTTTTATCACGATGTAATTTTACCGTAACAATGTGATGTCATTATGAGCATGTAGGTTAAGAAAACCTCAATGTTCGAATCAATTTCTAAGTCAGTATCTTCATCCATCGAGCCTGAACGTGATGTGGATACTCACTATAGATTTGGTATCGCCACCCTTTCTGTTTTGTATTTTCGCGAGACAATAATGACATTAAATCAGCTTAACTGGCTTAGTGTGGGTGTAGTGTTGACCATGTTCATCCTATTTTGATACCGCACTCAGCACACTACTATAACGTCTAACAAGACTCTCTAAACCGTGCTGGACTAGCCAAATTTAATAGCACTTTCGCTTGCTATCAGGAATACGCTGCTTCGGCAGCGTTTTTCCTTTCTATCGCTTGAATTTCCCAAATATCAACTCCATATCTACAATCAACGACAAGAAACAAAAAGCAAGGATACTCTGATGCAATCCCCATTTATCGTTGAGTTAACAGAACAAAATTTCCGTGAAACGCTTGAAGGATCAATGAACACGCCTGTATTGATTCACTTTTGGGCGGGCGCTCAACCAGAAAGCGCACAAGTGATTCCTGATCTACAAATGCTGACTCAGCAATACAACGGTGCATTTACCCTTGCTCTATTGAACTGTGAACAGCAACCTGCTCTTGCTTCTCAATTTGGCGTGCAAGTGCTACCAACCATCGCATTATTCATGAACGGCCAAGCCGTCGATGGTATGGGTGGTCCTCAGCCTATTGACGCGATTACAGCAATGCTGCAAAAGCATCTACCAAGCCAAGATGAGATGCAGTTGAAGCAAGCAAGTGAATTGCTCCAACAAGGTGAGCATGCTCAGGCATTAGCGATTCTTCAAACGCTATCGGAAGAGCTTCAAAACCGTGGAGACGTGAAACTGGCGATGGCAGATTGCTTGCTGGAAACCAAAAAGTTTGAATTGGCACAAACGCTGTTAAGCGCGATTCCACTGGAATACCAAGACAACTACTACAAAGGTTTGATCGCGAAGTTAGACCTGCACCTTCAAGCAGCAGAAAGCCCAGAGCTTCAGCGTCTTGAACAAGAACTAGCAGCAAACCCTGACAACATTGAATTGGCGTGTGAACTTGCCGTTCAGTACAACCAAGTGGGTCGCGATGAAGAAGCGCTAGAGTTACTTTGGAACATTCTTAAGACCAACCTAGGCGCACAAGATGGTGAAGTGAAGAAAGTCTTTATGGATATCTTGAGCGCACTTGGCCAAGGCAACGCACTGGCAAGTAAGTACCGCCGTCAACTTTACTCGATTTTGTACTAAGCGAATCGATTTAAAGCAGGACAGCTCAAATAGAAAAGGCCGGAAAACTCCGGCCTTTGTTGTTTCTACCATTCCTAAAATACTCATCACGAGAGAGGCTGGTACTAAAAATCACTGTACAGCGTAGGTACCGCAGGTGGGTATTCAATCGGCTGCCAGCGGTCATTGAAGGTGTATTTTCCGTACAGCATAAAATGGTTTGGCGTATAAAACTCTGAACGCTGTAGATCCACCAGCGCACCGATATACCAACGTTTACTCACTCGTTTCTCAACGGCTGCTTGCAGCGAAGCACCAAAACCGCCACCGCGCTCAGAACTATCACTAGAAGATAAATAAGGCGCATCTTCTTCTGTCCATGAGTTAGAAATGGAAGCACTCAATTGATACGACCATGTGCTGTCGTAGCGACCGTAATAGTTGACTGGCAATGACACCGAGAAATAACTTTGCGGGCTGTAGTAGCCACCATGGCCAAGTGTGTATTCGCCCAAGTTCTTGTCATAGTCGAGGTACATCAAGTTAGTGCCAATGCTCAGGCGCTGATCATCCGTTGCGATCAGTTTGTAGTAAGCCCCACCAAGCACACCGAGGCGAGTATTGTCTTCAACGTTTTCACCCGTCAGTGCATGGTATTGCAGGCTGCTCCAAAAACCGTAAGGGCCACCTATATCCCAGCTCGAATTGAGCTTAACACCTGTTCGAACTACACCACCCCATTTTTTGCCTTGAGGATCACTGGTTCCACTCGGTACTGTCATTCCAGCATAAGAAAGTGTGCTGCTGGTTTCAGGACGGCGAGACGCTTCTGCTGTCCATCCGAAGTCCCCGAGATCACCATCCACACTGACCCCGCCTACCCAAGTAGTATGGTCAAAACCAATCGGTGTAGTGCCGATATCCACTTGCCAATCTTTGGCTTGCCAACCTACACCAAGCGACATACCCGATGCATCATTTTGAACCGTTGTTGTAGTTGGGAAGTTTTTAGGATCCTTCTCGTAGTAATCTAGCTCGCCGGAATCGATAGACACGTAATCCGCTCTCAGCAGCAGATGCCCGTCGAGTGATTCAATCGGAATACGTGCTTCGATTGGCACTTGGTTAGATGAGTTACGTCCATCACGGGCACTGTAATCCCAACCAATAATTACATGACCATCACTGCGGTCATGGAGCGTATCGATGTCCGACTTAACATTGCGCGTTAGCCAGTAGTCATCTGCTGTATCATACAACTCACGCAAAGTAAGCGTCTCTAGACTTGCTTCATCTGGTTTTGCACTTTTTTCAATTCGATCACTGTTCAGTGCCTGACGTCCGCGCTCTTCCGCTAACGTCCATTGCTGATTGTCCATCGCAATAGACATGCTGTTTCGATACGCTAGAGCGTCGGCGTCCTGTGTATCATCGAGCAAGCGGTTCAGGGTGTTCGCATCATTGCGGTAACCAAGTTGATTGAATACCGAAGCAACCGTCATCAACTGAGCAGCATTTAGCGTGTCACGCTTCTTATTCAAGATCAGATGCAAGTCGTGATAGGTTGCCTCATCTCCACTCTGGGCGCTGGCTTGCAACAACCCCACCTGAGCTTGCGTCTTGAATGGTTCAGGTTTTGATGAGATACGTTCATACAAAGCCAATGCTTGCTCTGGTTGTTGATTCGCAAGTAACAAATCCGCTTGCGCTAAAGTACGACGTGTTTTGAGTTCATCAAATTGCAGCGCTTCAGAGGCACTGACTGCTTGCTGGTCTTTACTCAACGCCAAGCCTTCGTACCATTGGTCGAAATCATCAAACTGATTCAAGCTCACCATCATACTGCCGTAAGCGAGTTTTTCGTCGGTAGTCCATTTGCTTGAGGGGCGGATGCTTTGATAAATGCGCTGCGCTTCATCAACCTTTTCAATCTCTACCCACGCACTCACAAGCCTTGCTAGAGGTTGAACTTGCCCAGCATATTGAGACTCAAGCGACGTCAACATGGTAGTGACAGCCTTCGGTGAGGCCTGATAACGCGCGGGTAAATCTTGTAAATCAGCATTGAGCTTTAAGCGTGTGAGGTTACGCTCCATGGCAGGGGTAACGTCGCGCTTCGGCACACTCTCTAACTCAGAAATCGCCGCATCTACTTTAAAATCTTGAGCAAGATACAAGGCATAAGAGAACTTCATTTCCGGATCAGTGCTGTTCGTCGCCCATTCAGACATCAGTTTGTCGGCACGACGTTTATCCCCCATAGAGCGAACAACATCAGCAATATCCAGTCTCAACCACGGCGATGTTGGTTTTAGCTCAATCAATTCTTCCACTGCAGATTGCATACCTGCTTGGTCATCTTTCGCTATCGCAATGCGCAATCTCGCCAGAATGATCTCAGATTGAATGCCATTGATTTTCTCAGACACCACCTGTTTTTGTGCTGGAGAAAAACGCTGTGCAAGTGAAGCCGCACCCGCCCAATCCTGCTGCTCAATACGAACATCGAGTCGTCCACGTAAGGCAGATCCGTTCAGCGCTTCAAGTTGTAGTGCTTGGATATAAGCTTTATCTGCTGCGGCATAATTCTTTTGTGCTAAGTAAAGCGCCCCTAAAGAGGTAAAGGCATAAGGCTGTGTTTTATCAGACTGAATGGCTTTACGGTAAAGGCTTTCAGCTTGTTTAAACTGCCCTTTCTCAGCCAGTGCATCACCTTGATCCAAATAAGCCCAATATTGCGAGGTTTCAATCAAAGTGGCCCATTTAGAAGCACTATCTGGGTCTTTATCTAGCTGCTGTGCACGTTCAAAATACTCAAGCGCCTTTTGTTGCTGACCTTTACGCAGATAGACCTTGCCCATACCACCCAATATTTCTGGGTCGTTCGGACGCGTCGTCATCGCATAACGCAACTGCTTCTCAGCTTGCAAGGTTTTGTCTTCATCCAGCAGTTTGAGACCTTTCAATTTAGCAAGATAGGTTGGGTCTTTACGCAGATTTTGCTCGGTTGCCCAGCGCTTCTTCGCGCCTTGGTTAGCTCGTTGTATCTCAAGATCTGATGGATAGTAACTCGCTAAAATCGCGTATTGTTGAACCACTTGTTCTGAGATAGGCAGTTGATCGAGAGCACGCAACCAAGATGTCGCCGCACTGCTGCCAATGACTGGCGCTAAAGCGAGCTTTTTGTAAGTATCCAAAATCCATGGGTCAGCTGGATTCTCTTTGCGGATATGATTTGCCAATGCGAGTTGAAACTGAGGCACCCCCGGGTAATCTGCATTTAAGCGCTCTAAACCTTGCTTTACCGCCTGCCAACTTCCATCAAGATTGCTTTGCAGCTGAAGAAACTCTAACTGCAATGCGGCAGAAGGCATGCCGTTTGGGAAAATAACTTTATACGCTTGGATGGCTTCTTCGTAACGACCAGATTTCGCAAGCAGCTTAGCTCGTTGGTAATCGCCTTTCTTATCTCCTTGAAGAGACATGATGGCAGCCAAGTCTTTGGCTTGTGGAGAATTTGGCGATTGTTTAGTTAAACGCTGAAACGTCTGCTTCGCCAGCTCAGGTTGTTTACGCTTTAAGTACATATTGGCTTGGTAATACAAGCCAATCGGGTTGCCTTCCTCAATCGCAAACAAACGCTCTAACGTACTTTCAACAATGTCGTCGCGTCCTATTGCATCCGCCAGTTTCAGTTGTTCAACCAGCCACTCCACCGAGTTTACCCGAGCAAGAGACGTCGAGAACTGAACCGTTTCAACTGGTTGGTATACTGCGGCTAACTGCGCTTTGCTAAGCGGTTTTGAGCTAAAACTTTGTGCATAGACAGGAGCAATCCCGCTCGCCATCATGGCCAGCGAGATCAACCATGAAGCACGTCTTGCTATTGGCATTGCTCGCTCCATGCAGGCAACAGTTCACCTTGTTTGCCAAAGCGGTAGCGCGCCTGATGCCATCCTAGGCCAAACAAACTCAAAACATTGTCGTAGTAGTGGTCGTTTCTGTCCGAGATAAGCTCTTGCTGCGCTCGGCTTGCTTGTGCTTTGAGCAGCTCAGACTCACCAGACGCCGCCAACAAAGGCAAAGCAGCGGCAGAAAATCCTGCACTGCCAACTTGAGTGTATTCACCCGTTTCTGTATTCACTTCTCGTGGTGGTGCGCCGAGCGCTTTAGTCGCTGCGACAAAGGGCTGCATTTGCTGAATCAGCTGAGCTTTTTCTGTGACTTGGTCATCAAGCATACCCGCCCATAAGTAGGTACGAATGGCGTTGTAGCTGCCAATTGGCCCAGTCACCGAATCTGCACTGTACTGGCCTTGGCTGAGCGTCGCCCAATCAGGGCTGAAACCTTTTGGCATGGTTCGCGTCAGCATTCTCGCACTTGCTTTATACATACCATCCCATGAATACTGCGGATACAGAGCTTCCATTCGCGCAATCAGCTGTAACGGCACATAGCTCGGGTTCACACGGTAGCGATCACCAAACTCAAATCCTGTTGGTGCAGGCAGTAACACGGTGCCCACACCGTCAATGGTTACAGTCTCTTCTCGTAGAATACGACTAGCAAGCAGATGACCAAGCGATTGGTAGTAATAGTTATCCCACAGTCGACCCGCTTCCACTAAAGCGTAAGCAATCCAAAGGTCGGAATCCGATGCTGCATTGGTATCTAACACACCAAAACTGCCGTTCGCTTTTCTGCCCCATAACCATGCTGGCAATCTTGCCGTAAGGTCGCCACCAGCTAAATGCACTTGAGTCCAGTTTAATACTTCGGCGAAGGCTTTTTGATCATTGGCAACCAAAGCAAAGAACAACGCATAGGACTGGCCTTCCGATGTAGTGATCATGCGCTCATCGCTGCCATCCACGACTCGACCTTGTTCGATATAAACCGACTTGAATGTGTCCCATTGTGGCCAGTCACACGTGTTTGCCCACAGCTGAGTAGAAGTCAGTAGCATGATAAGTGCAATCAGCTTTTTCATTCCTCTTTCTCCTCAGTTTTCTCTAGACGTTTTGCAGCAACCTGACGCAGAACACGCCAAAGCACAATAGTCACGATCACCATCAATAACGCAGCGAAGCATGCCACGATGATTGGATGATTTGAGAAGTGGAACCACACTAATTGCCACACTGGCAGCTCACCCACAAAGTAATGAGAACCAACGTTATAGCTCGCGACTTCATCGTTTCTTAGCGTCACTACAGAGCCAAACATATGCTCCACTTTGCCCGAATCCGCAAGTGCTTCATCAACCGTAGCAAAATCAGCAGGATGAGCAGCCATGATAGACACTAAACTGCGATTATTTGTGTAAGGTGATTCCATACCATAAATCGCAGCAAAGGAGCCGCCTGCTTCCACTGAAACATAATCAGCTGGCACTTGGTTAGCATCGCTTGGGTTCATCCAGTTCATACCAAGCTGCTGTTCATTCTTGCTCGGTAGACGAATTTGGCGCTCGCCTGCTTCAACCACCAGATTCACTTGGTCTGGATCGTTCGCCGCTTCTTCTAATGAACGCACCACACCAATGCTCAAGATATCTTTGTCTTTTAGCGCTTGTGCATCCCACTTATCGGTCAACAATACTTGGATACCTGGGTAACCAGAATCACCGCCCAAAGAGCCCATGACATTCAAGAAGGTTTGTAGTGCTTCTTTTGGTGCATTTTTTGGCACCACAACTGCGGTTTCAGACAGATCCGCCATACGTGTGTAAGGGAAGCCAGATGTTGCAAACGCTCGCATGTTTGGCATTTCGATGTAATGCGGGAAGCCGCTAAAGTCGATCGTCGAGTCACCATCAACTACTGCATATTGCTTGCTTGGTTGAGTCACCTGACACAAGCCATCAGTGACAGAGGCAAAGCCAAATTCAAAATCGATCTGGTTTTTGCTGCCAACTTTGAATGCAGGAATACGTACACGGTCGTCGCTGCTCAGAATGCTGTCATCCAACAATGGCACACGAACGCGGTTAGAGTCGCCACCTTGACCCGCAGTGGTCAAGTTAAAGGCTTCGATGAACTGGTCGTTAATGCTCAACGTCAGACGGGAGCCAGAATGGTCTTCCGTCGGCGGTGAGTAACGGTAGTTCAGATCCATTGGAATACCACGACTCTGCCAAGTAAACAGATCTGGTGGCAAACGTAGGCTCACGCTGATAGGCGGTGGTGTGCGACCTTCTACTTGCAGCATGCTCTTTTGCTCAACCAATTCAGACAACGCAACCGGGCGATCTGTGCTCACCCAGTTTGGCGCATCGTAAGGTACGCGAGGTTTGATTTGCTTCACCTCGTTGATCTTGGCAATTGGGCCGGTAAGAATCTGGTTACCCAATGCCAAGCCACGTACTGCGGTGTTTAGGTCAGCACTATCACGACCAATCACCAGCAATAGCTTCACGTATGGGTCGGTTGGGTGGGTAATCACCTGGACACGCGGGCCATCCGTATCTGGGAAGTCTTTTAGGAATTCAGGTTTGTTGTCGTTGGTGATAAACACCACGGCGTTGCGCTCTGGCAAAGTGTCGAAACTCAGAGGGAACTGCGCACCACGCCAAGCCGCTAAAGAACCGAAGTAGGAACTCAAAACACCCGCTGCTTTCACTTCGTCTAAGTCATATTTATCGCCCATCACAACAGGCAAATTAAGTTGGCTAAAGTCACGAACATCAAAGAAAGGCGCTGGCAGTAAGCTCAAATCGCTTTCTAGTTGCGTTTTTTGCACAAACATTTCGATGCGGCTGCTTTGGCTGATCTCGGCCCAAATACTGGAATCATTCGGGTTGGCACAGTCTTTTTGAGTATTGCCAATCAGCTCAAAACGAATTTGGTTGTAGTTACTGAAGTAACGCGTATCCAGCGGCATAGAAAGGCTGAGCTTTTTACCCTGCTGGCCATCAACGATAGACGCCACGCCCATCAACTCGTTGTTCAAGTACACTTTGACGTGCGATACCAAAGCAAGTAACGCTGGCGAAGGCGTAATATCAAAGTACAACGTGGCTTTTGAAACCACCTCATCAAGGCGAGAGCCAAAGCCGACATAAGCGTTCGCTTCACTGCCTTGAATCGCAATTGAGCCGCTGTAGCCCAATTGAGTAAATGGAACGACTCGCTTAAAGACGGTGGCATTTTCCGCGTCTTGTTGCTGAGCTTGGGGTTCCGACAATTGCTGTTTTACTTCTTGTGCCGCGAGACTGCCCGACATACACATCAGAGTGATTGCCGTCGTCAACGCTGTTAGTTTTTTATTATTTAGCATGACTTGTGGTCCTGATTGGGACATAGCGAGGTCGAAGTGACCAAATAAATTCGATACAAAATAAAAGTGCATCCACACTCACCACGACAAATTTCGGGCAGTGTTGTAGCAAGCGCTTGTATCCATTAAAGCCGACTTGTAGAACGGCTTGCATACTCGATAGTGGCTTATCTGCTTGATAGCCTTGTTGCCATTTCGCCCATGTATCAGCTCGTGCAAATGTACATTGGACGTATTGGATTTGTTGTTGATGCGACAATTCATTGAGTTGCATACCGAACATGCCTTTATGAGCATAGGCAACCGTCATCGGGAACACGAATTCTTGTCCACCACGATTCAGAATCACTTCGAGTGACTGACCGAGTAAGTACTGGCACGTTTGTTCGTCAACGCCATCGATTTCGATGCGGACGCCCCCCAATGAAAAGTCTTTCATCTGAGCTTGAATCAAATGCCCAGAGTGCAATCTCACCGCAACAGGAATTGCCACCTCGACGCGGTGATCTTTTCGTACCTGTTTCGCTTCTACCGCAACCGCGACCGCTGCACCTAAGATCAGCAAGTTGTACATCGTCCATACTAAGTTAACGATGACAGTACCAACCTCATCTTGGGGCCCCCACCCCATTCGATACAGACCCACGGCAAAACCAAGAATATTCAGTGCCACGAGCACCAAATACGGTCGAGAGATCACCCAGTCGTAATGCGATTTTTCAACTAAGCCCCCTTTCGCCGTTACATTGAATGTCCCTTTATGAGGCGCAAACAAAGCGACGGTGGTTGGTCTTGCGATGTACCAAGCAAGTACGGTTTCGTACACTTCTCCCCAGAAGGAGTAACGATAGTCACCCTGCATGCGTGAGTTGGTCATACTGGCGTGGATCATGTGCGGCAAAACGTACAGGATGATCGCCAATGCTGGTGCGTAGATGACGTAGGAGTGCAGCAACAAAAACGCCAGAGGTGCAATCAAAAACACAATACGCGGTATACCGGATAAGAAATGCAGCATGGCATTGACGTAACAAAGCCGCTGCGACAACTTCAGCCCCTTACCGGTGAGCGGGTTGTCAACCCTGAAGATCTGCGCCATGCCCCTCGCCCAGCGAATACGCTGTCCTACGTGTGCCGATAAAGTTTCTGTCGCTAAACCCGCTGATATCGGCTGCTTAAGGTAAGCAGAGCGATAGCCCAAGCGATGCATGCGCAGTGACGTATGTGCGTCTTCCGTTACGGTTTCAACTGCAATACCACCCACTTCTTCAAGCGGTTCACGACGCAAAATAGCGCACGATCCACAGAAGAAAGTCGCGTCCCATAAATCGTTACCATCTTGAATCAATCCATAAAACAAGTTGCCTTCGTTAGGCACATTGCGGAAGTTCGATAAGTTACGTTCAAACGGATCCGGAGAGAAGAAGTGGTGCGGTGTTTGAATCAGTGCCAGCTTCGGATCTTTGAGGAACATGCCCATGGTGAGCTGGAAGAATGCTCGAGTTGGAATGTGGTCACAGTCGAAGATCGCCACAAACTCACCATCCGTCTGCTTTAACGCATAGTTAATATTACCGGCTTTGGCATGCTCGTTAGTTGGCCTGCGAATGTAGTTAACCCCGACACTCTTTGCGAAGTCACGGAAGCTGTCTCGTTTACCATCATCGAGAATGTGAATTTTCAATTTGTCTTTTGGCCAGTCCACACCCATTGAGGCGTACACCGTCGCTTTAACCACATCGAGATCTTCGTTGTAAGTCGGAATCATCAAGTCGATGGTTGGCCAAGTCGATTGATCTTGTGGCATCGAAACCGGCTTACGGTTAAGCGGCCATATATTCTGGAAGTAACCCAGCATCAACACGATCCAAGAATAGGTTTCTGCCAAAAGCAAAATACCCCCTAAGATCAGTGCAATAGGATCGTCCCAGTTTAAGGTTGATGAGTAACGCCACCAGAGATAACGGCAAGATGCTGTCACCGAAAGAATGATGAGCAACATGGTCGGAAAGCGCCCCGGCATGCGTCGCACCATCATGGCAAGTGCCCACAATAAAAGCACAAATACAGTCTGTGCCTGATAGCCGAATGGCACGGTAAAACAGAGCAACGCGAGCAACACCACGAGGAACAGCAATGCATAGTTCAATACCATCGCAGGCTTGCTGGCTTTCATGCGTTCACGAACTTCAGGATCTTTAACTTGGTTGGCCGTTTGTTCTAACCAACGAACACTTTTAGCCACCAGCTCAAACGGCAAGTAGAAAGCATTGCGGATTTTCTCAGCAAGATGCATCACGACACCACTGGCTTGATGAGACCAAGCAGACGCCACACTTTGCTTAAAACACAGTAACCAAACGCTCTGGACAACAAATCGAATCGGGTCAAACAAGCGAGGAGCGGCATAGTTAACTTGTGGGAAATAGACCAGAGGCAGCTTCCAAGAGGGAACACCAGAAATCACAGGTTTTAGGAAAACAAAGCTCAATGAAAACCAAACAGAAAGCACAATGTTGCCCAACCAATTGGTTTTGCACTCCCAAGCTTGCTCATACGCCTGCTTGTGCGACTGAAATTGATCGACTATCCAGCTTTGGAAGATAAGGTTGAGACTACGCATGCATTAGCCCTGAGAAGTTGCAGCAGCAAGCGTAGAAACGCACCAAAATGCCAAAGACTGGTAATCTTTCGCTGCTTGGCTCGTCGGAGAGTAATGCTGTACGGTCGTCAAATTGGCGGCGCATTCAGCCAATGCCGTATCACGGTGCATGAGAACAGGCACTAACGACGCTTGCAGTTCCTTCTTAAACACCAGCATGAAATCTCGACCAATCTCAGTCTCAGGCTGATATTGATTAAGAATGTAACGCAGCTTACCTGACTCAACTAGATTGCTGATTTGAGACGAGTGGCTCAGCACCGTTTGTAACACTGCGTAGTTCATTGCGTCAGCGTTAATAACCACAAACACCATGTCCATCGACTCAACAAACGCGTTCATTTCTGGAGTCATGAGGTAAGACATATCACCGTGGAACAACTGCCATTGCTCTGCATCTGTGACTTGCAACGTTGATCGACCAAGCGCTTGAAGGTATTGATAAGATTGAGCGAACTGACCCTTTTGGTCGGTATCCAATTCGCCAAATGGCAGCAACAGAGCGCCTTGCGGGCTTTGATACCCGGCCTCTGCCCAGGCATCGCCAGACAACACACGTGCTGCCCAACCGTCTCGCTCTTCGTAAGGAAGACCAAGATGAAGGCGTAACAGATTCTCAGGCACTGCGTCGATCGCAAGAACCTGCTTGTTAATTTTGACTAAAGCTTGAGCCAAGTTTGCGGTTATCGTGGTTGCTCCACACCCGCCCCTCAGGCTAACAAAAAGAAGGCGCTTCATATCGCTTCCGTTTCAAGACCTGCTTGTTTGTTTTTGATCCCAGTCCCACTGTCTTTGGTCGATTGAGATTGAAAAACCAACCATTTACTTTTCACATTGAGATACGACTCATTTTCTGTCGTCTCAACATATTGATGCTGAGTTAAGTCATATGAAGAGTAGATCGAATTAATGTCTTTTGCTGGCTCTGTCACGACATCTTTCCACGTTATCCACGCATCTGATAAAGCGCTAAGACACTCCTATCTTGCTTAAATTTTTATCAAATACGATGCTGAAAATTTGACGCACCTAACCCGTGCATCACATATTTATAGAATGAGAAAAAATGTGAACAACCTAAGTCATTGATCACATGATTATTAAATTCCTAAATGATGTTTGGCTTCAGAAACTGAGATTATGAAGATGAGTTGTAATTATCCGTTTACGACATATAAGCCAAAATTATAGTCAAACTATAAACATATTAGTTTGCAAATGCATAACTTTAAACTTATAAACATCAAGGCAGATAATGCTATATCTAATTTTATTTTTGATCAATTTCGTTTAATATCTTTGCGTCATTTTATTGTCACATTGGCACTTTTTTCTGTAACGTTTTACATACAGCGACAGCTTAAAGACAAAGAAAGATGAACATAACCAACTGATTAAAAGGCTATTTTGATGTCATTAATAAACGGTCTATCCGCAATTACCAGTGAACGAGAAAATCGATCTGTATACGTCAATTTATTTTCTCACAAACACATGACAATTGATTTCTTAATTAGTGCATCAAGCCAAAATTACAACACTTCACTTACAAGTTTCACCAATAAAGAAACTTTCCTTTCCGGTCTAAACCGCGAAGCATCACAAAAATTCAATGACTTATCTGATAGTTATCTTGATAAGATCTACTTCATAAGTAATAAAAGTCAAAAAAAGAAGTTAGACCCAATTAATCTTGCCAAAGATATTCACAAAATAAATATTAGTAAGAGCTCTAACTATATTTTGTTTATTCCCGACTCGATTTTATCTCACTGCAGCGACAAAGATGTAGGCATATTCCTAAGAACAATAAATGAATTCGCCCATAAAAAATCGCTCATTATCAATATATGTATCTATGGTCATTTGGCGACATCGATACTTAAGCCTAAGTTGTTGACGAATAATCAATACCTTGCTGGTCTAGCGACGATGAGCGCATTAGATGAAACACGATACAGTTACTTTGTCGACTTTTGGTCCAGCAAACATGGGGTGAAATCAGAAGAGGAATACATCCTATCTTTTGATGAGAACGGCCACTTGCTCGCGACACCATATGAAAAGTTGCAAACGAACGACGTTACTGAAGACAAAGCCGATAGCGAACGACTTTACATAACAAAAGAAGCCCTGGGTGACAGCACAAAAGTGCCAAGAGGAATGCACCTAGCAGAAAATAACCAACAGCTATTGGAGATGTTAGACAGCCCTAGAGCCTCAACCATTGTATTCAACTGTTCAAGCCAGAGCGAAGTGCAACAGTTGGCATTGGATTGCTACCGACTGCGCACGAAAGCAGGCAGACAACTCAAGCTCGTGATCAGAGAAACACAACAATGTTTACGATACGCGGATGAAAAGTTTTTGCTTCGCGCTGGTGTAAATCTGATTTCACCGGTGCAAGTGCCTCAGATGCGCTTTATGACTCAGGTGGAAGCTATACAAGGACAAATGCTGACACGTGCATTGCCTCAAAGCTTAGAGGCCTTACTAAAGTACGACGTTAAATTTGGCAGCAAAGGCTACCTGCATAACAGAGACTTCAGTCAATACTGTACGGATGTGATCGCCAGTTCGAGCCGTTCTAGCGTCAACTTTGCTTTGATTAAGTTGAATTTGCTGCCGGGAATGAGTCCTGAAGAATGCCTTCGTTTGTGCCACATTCGACGAGATGGTGATGTTGTCACCGCTTGTAACAAAGCACTGTACGTTTTGTTCAGTGCTATCCGTCATAACGACATCGATGTTGCACTCAACAATATTTTCGAGTTTCCACCTCGAGATTTGTTTCACTCAACGCGCACCTTCGATACCCATTACGACATCGAAGCTGAACTAAAATACATCCTAGAGGATGAAGTCAGCATCTCCGAGGAGGTATCAAGCTTGACCACGGAGAAACAGATTTTCGCGGTAACGAAAAAGCCTATGAGCGAGGTTCCTGCTTTGTTCGCAGTAAAAAAAGCCATCAACATTAAGGAGCAGGAATGAACATTGATGACTTTATACTCACCGTAGGCATTAGCCTTTGCGTAGGATTAGTCCTTGGCTACTTTCTGCGTGATGCAGTCAGCGCGATAAAGCGACTCTACAATAGATACTTAAAACGCGCGCAATACTTTGAACAAGATCTTTCTGCAAACAAAAACAAGAAGCTTAAGTGATGACTTCACACTCTAAACAGCCCGCTCAGTTCACAATTGGATTGGGTTGGTGGAACATTTATTTTATTGCCAAAGTTGCCCTCTTCCTCCAAGGGATCATCGATTTCCATCCGCTAGAAAACTTTGCGCTCTTGCTCTTTATTCTGTTACCTGTGCCAGTAAGAGCATTGAATGTCCTGCGGCATGTTATCGCAATGATCATCGCTGCATGGCTACTGCATTATGACTCTTTCTTACCTCCGTTAGAGCGATTATGGGCTCAGGCGGGTCAGTTGATGCAGTTTGAGTTTAGCTATCTTGTCGAACTCATGGGACGCTTCATCTCTGTGCAAGCATTGCTTGGGTTGTTTGCTTTGTGCGCAGCGTATTTCATCCTGAGTAAGTTTTTACGCGTTTCTGTATTCGTTGTCATCGCGATGATTTACGTCAGCATTCCCAAAACGCCACAGGGTTCAGTCGCCGTTGAGACAACTCAGCCTGCGCCACCAGCAACTACGGAAGTGGCGGAAACGACACAACCTCAAGTCACAGAAATCAACGATGAGTCGCTCAACAGTATGACAGCAGATTTCTTTGCGAAAGAAGCGTCACGACGTGTCTCGTTCAGCCCTGATAGTGCACAAGATGCTCCGTTTGATTTGCTGTTCTTGAGCATCTGTTCCGTCGCTTGGGATGATATTGAGATTGCTGGTATGGCAGATCACCCGTTGTTCAAAGAGTTTGATGTCATGTTTGACAACTTCAGCGCGGCGACATCCTACAGCGGGCCTGCCGTTGTTAGACTGCTGAGAGCGAGCTGTGGTCAACAAGAACACAGTAAATTGTTCGAGCCTGCTCCAAAGCAATGTTACTTGTTCGATAACCTGAAAGATCTCGGCTTCAAAGAAAATCTGTTGATGAACCATAACGGTGTGTTCGATAGCTTCTTAGAACTGATCAAAAAAGATGGCGATCTCAAAACGAACTTGATGTCTCAAGAAGGGTTCAAGCCTTATCAAAAATCATTTGATGGCTCGTCGATCTTCCGTGACAAACAGGTGCTTGATGATTGGTGGCAACAACGAATCAAAAGCGAGGATGAGAAAGTCGTTGCGTTGTATAACACCATTTCATTGCATGATGGTAACCGCATCATCAATGCCAATTCGACAACGTCTATGGTGAGTTACAAGAAACGTCTAAAGAACCTTCTTGATGATCTTTATTCGTTCTTCCAAGAGCTTAAAGCCTCTAAACGCAATATCGTTGTTGCTTTAGTGCCAGAACATGGCGCCGGTATGCGAGGAGATAGAATGCAGATTTCAGGCATGCGTGAGATTCCGGCACCAACGATCGTTCACACTCCTGTCGGAATTAAAGTCTTCGGCGAAGGTATCCAACGCCAAGGCGATACTAAGCACGTAAAAGCACCATCAAGCTATTTAGCGCTATCGCAATTGGTATCGAATATTCTTGAGCAAAACATTTATGAGAAGAAATCCTTTAGTCCGGATGAGTTAGCAGGAAACCTACCTGAAACACAAGTCGTCGCGCAGAACTCTGGCTCAACGGTGATTGAAGTAAATGGTAAGTACTACGTCTCGTTAGATGGTTCAAGTTGGATTGAATATCCTAAGTAAAAGCTCGACGTAGAGTAACAATCTGAAATTAAAGTGAATAAAGGCTGGGAATTTCCGGCCTTTATTTTGTCTGGAATTTATCAAACCTCTCATTTCTACGATTGTTTCATAGGCCCAAATGAGTAAAAATGAATCAATACTATGCACTTAAGGGAATAGCACATGCCAATTGACTCATTCATCACCATCGGTATTTTCGTTGCTCTAGCCATCATCCTCCTCGCATCTGCGATTAAAACCGTTCCTCAAGGCAACAACTGGACAGTTGAACGCTTTGGGCGCTACACCCACACTCTTAAACCAGGTTTGAACTTAATCATTCCGTTTGTCGATAGAATCGGTCAGAAGATCAATATGATGGAGCGAGTTCTCGACATTCCAGCTCAAGAAGTCATTTCTAAAGATAATGCGAATGTCGTTATCGACGCAGTCGGCTTTGTTCAAGTTATCGACGCATCCAAAGCAGCCTATGAAGTAAACGACCTAGAGCATGCTATTCGTAACCTTACGTTGACTAACATCCGTACAGTTCTTGGTTCAATGGAGCTGGACGAAATGCTCAGCCAACGTGACATGATCAACACCAAGCTTCTCTCTATTGTTGACCAAGCGACTAACCCTTGGGGTGTTAAAGTGACACGTATTGAGATTAAAGACGTTCAGCCACCCGCAGATCTGACTGCAGCGATGAATGCTCAGATGAAAGCAGAGCGTAATAAACGTGCAGAGATCTTAGAAGCTGAAGGTGTGCGCCAAGCAGAAATCTTACGCGCTGAAGGTCAAAAACAATCAGAGATCTTAAAAGCGGAAGGTGAAAAGCAGTCTGCGATCTTACATGCAGAAGCCCGCGAACGTGCGGCGCAAGCGGAAGCAAAAGCAACTTACATGGTGTCAGAAGCCATTGCTAAAGGCGACGTCAAAGCAGTGAACTACTTTATTGCTCAGGGCTACACTGAGGCATTGAAGAGTATCGGCCAAGCAGAAAATGGTAAGATTATCATGTTGCCGATTGAAGCAACTGGACTCATGGGCTCCGTTGCTGGTATCGCAGAGATGTTCAAACAAAGTAAAGACTAAGGTCTACTTATGGATTTATTTAGCCTATTGGAAAGCGTTACATTCTGGCATTGGATTGCGTTTGGCTTCGCTTTGCTAGCGATCGAGCTACTCGGCACTGCTGGCTATTTCTTATGGCTTGGCATATCAGCGCTTATCGTCGGAACCATTTTGTCATTCTTGCCCATCAGTTGGCAGATGCAATGGTTAGCTTTTGCCGCTTTCAGCTTGATGACAACGTGGCTGTGGTGGAGAAAGCAATGGTCGAAAGATCGTAAGAGCGACAGCGCGCGCGATCTTAACCAAAAGCAGAAGCAATTAGTCGGTAGTATCGTGACATTAGATGAAGATTTCACGGTGGGGATGAACCGGTTACGAGTGGCAGATACTACTTGGTCTGCTGAATCAGAACACGATTTACCAGCAGGAACTCGAGTCGAAATTATCGCCGTTGACGGTATTATTCTTAAGATTAAACCGGTTTCTCGCTGACTTGTGTCAAAATAATAGGGTGCAAAGCACCCTATTTCATATCTATTCAAACTACTTCTTTTATTTCATTCACTTATTTAAATTAACCGAAAAAATTAAGTGATATAAATATTATCAGCATACTCTCTTTTCCTACTCTTACTCAATTATTCAAATTAAATAATTCAGACACATAGAAAAATATATATCCTTTTTCGAAATCTAAATTTATTTTAAAAAATAAAACACTGTTGAATTTAATTTTGATCTTTCTAGGTCTCTATACATACTTAACGCATAAGCATGTCAATTAAGTGCTTATATTTTTTTAAGGTAAGTAAGAGGAAGTACTATGAAAAAGACAATGATGTTGTTCGCTGTGGTGTTGTTTTCATCAAGCGTGTTTGCCTACTCAGGCTCAAACGGTAACAGTGCTACAGGGCCTAACGTGCAATGCTATCTACCAGACGGGACTAGCGATTATATGCCAATCGTCTTATGCCAACATCAAAATGGTACGATAAAGAAATAAAACAATTCTAACTTTAAATTGAAAGATCAATTAATTATTCAGCCTAAGCTGGAAATTTAATGAGTGAGAGGATTCACCATGAAAAAGATTGCTGCTTTATTTATCGCGTGCTTTATTTTTGCATCTCCAATTTCTTTAGCACAAAACTCAGCGGGACATGCATTCGGTGCCGGCGTAGATTGCACATTTAGTGATGGTACAGTAAAACACCTACCACGAGAATTATGCACAATGTACGGTGGTACATTTAAATAATTAACATTATCAATGGTTTTAACGAAGTTTATCTATTTTATGGGGATAAACTTCGTTGGCCATTAAATGAAAAAACTTAGAACTTGTAGAAGTCAGCACCGATAAATGCATCCCACCCTCTTTGCCATTCCGCTTTGATCATTACTTCTTGAGGCTGACCTGCACATTGGTCAGTATAACGAGTACCTTGGATACCTTTTTCAAACGCTTTGAAAGGATCACAGTACTCTGCTTTACCTGCTTCATAGCCCGACTTGTAGGATGCTTCGTCAAAAGAAACACTCTCTTTTAAGTTCGCTAAAACATCGTTGTCGTAGCGGTAGCCATTTGAGCCAAACCGTTCACCTTGCCCATACCAATACTCGGCTGGAGTTTTAGGGGCAGTGCTGCAAGCTTGAAGGGAGAATAATACAAATGGAATGATCAGTGCTTTCTTCATGGTTAGCTCCTTGGTCTCTGAGACAAAAAAAGCTGAGCGTATGCTCAGCTTTTTAGACACTATTTAGTTTATTCAGTTCGCTTATTTAACTGAGAACGGAATTGCTAGTACTAGCTTGAAATCTTCCTCATCTTGGAACAAGTTAGTGTAACCTGTCCAGTTTGGAGCGTTTGTATCATTGTAGTAGTTAGTGTAGTAGAAGCTGATGTGAGCATCTTTAAGTGCGCCAGCTTGGATTGCGTAGTTTGCAAAAACGCTGTATGCGTACTCGCTAAGGTCATCGTAACCTTGAGCAGATGAACCGAAGCCGTATGCACCACTTAGACCAGCACTAAAGCCTTTACCACCGATATCAGAGAAGTCACGAGACACAGAACCAAATACTGCTAGCTCTTCATCGTGGTTAAAGTCAGAACGGTTGTTCCACCAGATTTCGTAAGCACCGTTTGAACCACCGTATTGGCTAGTTAGACGGTAAGACATGTTACCAACGTTTGCTGGGTCACCAGAATCTGCGCCAGTGTATGTCGCTTCAGCACGGTATGAGTACTGACCAGAAGAGAAGCTTGTCAAAAGTGCTAGCTGGTATGCAGTGCTGTCGTACTGTTCGCTATCATCAACGATGTATAGTTGAGGAGACCAGTATAGACCACCTTCTGTTGTACCTTTCACTTTAAAGTGAGCGTTCCAACGGTCACCATCAGATAGACCACCGTATGCTGCATCTAGAGAGATACCGTTGTCTAGAGTGTAACGACCACCTACAGAGTAAAGTGTACCTGCGTCTTCACCCTTAGTTGTTCTGAATTCGTAAGTTTCTTTGAACCACGGTGCTTTGTATTCAGTCGCAACAACCAAACCTAGGTCAAAACCACCGATTTTTCCGCCAACTTCACCACCTAGGTAAGTACCAGGAGCGAATGACCAGTTAACACCTAGAGAGCTAGGTACAGATGGTTGGAAGTAACCAAGTTTCGCAGTAGCAGAATCACCTAGTTTGAACTTCGCTGCCGCAGTAGCAAATGAAACGCCGTTGTCTGTACAGTCAGTCCATACATTTGAACATGCGCTGTCTTTCGCTTCTTTATCGTATGGGTTGTTTACACCCCAGAAGTTCATTTCGTGGTCTGCACCACCGTTTTGCCACATGTCGAATGTGCTGTAGATAACAACATCAAGACCAGCAACACCGCCAACATAGCCAGAGTTGAAGCCTAGGTTTGCAAAGATAGAACCGTGGTCTAGGTTCGTTACCTTTTTAGTGTCGTTACCATTTGCATCTACATTGCCACGGTCACGAGCACGCATCCAAAAGTTAAGGTTACCACTGATAGTCGACTCAGAGAAAAACTCTGAAACTGCGCCAGCGTACTCTGGACCTAATGGATCTTCAGCCATTGCTGGAGCAGCAACTACTGCACCCATCATTGCCGCAGAAAGGGCAGATACTTTAAAAAATTTGTCCATGGAAAAAACTCCTAAAAATGGATATAGCTGTATTTTTCTATCTCACCTTAAGTTGGCCGCCGAAGGAGAGAAGTAAATTCCTGAGTGAACCTCAATATTTCTAAATCGGTTCTTTTTAGTTCCTGCATACACACCGTGTATCCACGCTTCTAAGACTAACTTCGCATCTAAAAACATCCAAATGGAACTTATTTTTTTTCTAAAAAAATATGACCAACGCCAAAGTTCCATATAAGTTGTTGATCCAGATCTTATTTTTAACACCAAAGACACAACAAGCAATTAAGTAGTTTAAATACAATTAGTTAGATAAAAATAACAAAGCTCAATTTGAAGTTGATCGCAGACTTTGGTCTATAGGAGATGAATCGTTGAAGGGTCGATCATGATCACTGAAATCACTAAACAGCGGAATTCGGAGGTTATTGAGTGACTTTTTAATTGCAAAGAAAAAGCCCCAACTGACTGGCAATTGGGGCTTTTAGGTATTTTTTAGCTTTTTTGATAGAAGTTAATTCATCAAGTTGAGTAAGTCTTGCTCAGTTTGAATCTCAATACCGAGCTCTTGCGCTTTTGCAAGCTTAGAACCCGCGTTCTCACCAGCAAACAGAATGTCTGTTTTCTTAGATACACTACCCGTTACTTTCGCGCCTAGATTCTGTAATGCTTCTTTCGCTTCTGAGCGACCTAGTTGAGAAAGCGTGCCAGTTAATACGACCGTCTTGCCTTCCAATGGTAATTCAACACCTTCTTGTGGTGCTGCAATCTCTGGCCAGTTGATGCCTTGTTCTAGCAAGTCACGAACAACAGCTTGGTTTTTCTCTTCGCCAAAGAAAGTCGTAATGTGTTTTGCCACGATCACACCAATGTCTTGTACTTCAATCAATTGCTCTTCTGTCGCTTGCTGAATAGCATCCAGATTCTTGAAGTGTTGTGCTAGGTTGGCTGCGGTTGCTTCCCCTACTTCACGAATGCCGAGTGAGTACAAAAAGCGTGGCAATGTAGTGAGTTTTGATTTCTCAAGCGCATTGACAACGTTGGTTGCCGATTTCGGCCCCATACGCTCTAGTACGGTTAAGACACCTGCAGAAAGCTTAAATAGATCAGCTGGTGTTTCCACCATCTCACGATCCACTAGCTGCTCAATCACCTTGTCACCCAGGCCGTCTACGTCTAACGCTTTGCGGGAAACAAAATGCTTTAACGCTTCTTTACGTTGTGCCTGACATACTAAGCCACCAGTACAACGTGTTACCGCTTCACCTTCGATACGCTCAACGTGAGAGCCACATACCGGACAAGCATCTGGGAAAAGGATTTCACGAGCCGTTTCAGGGCGACGCTCTTTGATAACAGACACCACTTGTGGAATCACGTCACCAGCACGACGAATCACGACTTGGTCACCGACCATCACTTGTAAACGCTCAATCTCGTCTGCGTTATGAAGCGTAGCGTTAGAGACTGTTACACCACCAACAAATACTGGTTCAAGTTTGGCTACTGGAGTAATCGCGCCAGTACGACCAACTTGGAACTCAACTTCATTCAGTGTAGTGATTTCTTCCTGAGCCGGGAATTTGTAGGCAATAGCCCAACGAGGAGCACGAGCGACAAAACCTAAACGCTCTTGAATCGTAATGTCGTCCACTTTGATAACGACACCGTCAATTTCGTAAGCCAAAGCTTCACGACGAGTAAGAATATCTTGGTAGTACGCTTTAACCTCTTCCAAGCTATCGACACGCTTGGTTTCTGGACACATTGGCAAGCCCCACGATTTGATTTGTAAGAATCGTTCGTAGTGACTGTTAGCAAGAGTTGCCCCCTCCACAACGCCAACACTGTATGCATAAAAGCTTAGAGGACGTGATGCAGTGATACGGGAATCTAGTTGGCGTAGGCTACCTGCTGCCGCGTTACGTGGGTTAACAAAAACTTTCTCGCCTTTTTTTCGTGCATTCTCATTAAGTTTGTCAAAACCCGCTTTTGGCATAAACACTTCACCGCGCACTTCTAGACGTGTCGGCCAGTCTTTGCCTTGTAACTTTAATGGAATAGCGCTGATAGTACGTACGTTTTCAGTGATGTTCTCACCCGTTGTACCGTCACCACGCGTTGCCGCTTGCACCAAAACGCCATTTTCATACAGCAGGCTCACAGCTAAGCCATCAAGCTTAGGCTCGCAGCAGTATTGTTTAATGGTATGGCCAACGACACGGTCTTGAGCACGTTTGTGAAAACCATCCAGTTCAGCATCATCAAACGCGTTGTCCAAAGACAGCATTGGCACTTCGTGAGTGACTTGGCTGAATTCAGACAGAGGCTGACCACCAACACGTTGGCTTGGAGAGTCAACAGTCACCAACTCTGGGTGCTCGGCTTCAATATCCAATAGTTCACGCATCATACGGTCGTATTCTGCGTCTGGAATCTCTGGGTTATCTTCCACGTAGTAACGAACAGCGTGGTAATGCAACGACTCTTTTAATTCTTCTAGTCGCTGAAGTACTGATTCAGACATATTAAAGCCCCGTGTATATTGTTCAATGAGGTTGGGAATCTAAGAAAAAGGGCTCCTAACGGAGCCCTATCATTATTTGTTGTTAAGGTTATGCGCTAGCAGCGTTAAACTCAACTATTTGACGTCGATATGAAGCCAATCGATCTGGTGTCATCAAGTTACGTTGATCATCCAAAACATTACCGCCCATATCGTCAGCGATTTGTTGTGCAATACGCAGCATAAGGTTGAAGTTTTGGTCTGCTTCACCATAACAAGGTAGCGTCATAAAGAACGAAATACCTTTAGTACTGAATTCAGCTGGGTCACCGTGTTCTAACGTACCTGGGTGCATCATGTTGGCCACGCTAAATAGCACTTTGCCATTGCCTGACAAATCAACATGACGATGGAAGATATTCATCTCACCGTAAATCAATCCATTTTGCTGCATGCTATCGAACAGCTTAGTGCCGATGAAAGGCTCATCGCCAGCGCAATGAACGTTCAAAACGATCACTTGCATTTCAGGTTCAGGTTTTGGCTCTTCAATCACTTCTTCAGCCATTACCGGTGTCGCCTCAACTTGTGGCATAACTGGCGCTTCTGGTACTTCAGGAGCTTCAAAGACTGGTTCAATAATTTCTTCTTCAACAACCGACGACTGTACTGGCTCTTGCAAAACAGGCTCTAGTTCGTCTTCGGTTTTCTTCGTTGCGACAAAAGCAGGGATTTCGCGCTCTTCTTTGTGTTCTTTTTCTCTAACATCAAGAACATCATCGATCAGTGGATCAGAGGCAAATTTGTTGTCGAAAGAACTTTCCATCCCAAAGTCAGGCTCTTTACGATCTTTGCGGATGATTTCGAAATCGTCTTCTGGAGCAGGAGCGATTTCACGCTCTTGATCTAGGGAGTCTTTATCCTCTTGGTCAACGTCCAACTTACCAAGCGGCTTGTTACCAAATTTCGCTTTGCCTTCTTTTTTGCTTGTCCACAAACCATGAAATAGCAATGCGGCGATGGCTAATGCGCCAACAACAATGAGTACGAATCGCAATTCCTGCATTATTTACTCTCAATCTACTTGTTCTTACTACTCGCACATCCTTGAGCAGTAACCCAAGTGCAATAAATCCGAATGATGCTTTTACTTTACCAAAACTATATGTAGGTTTAGAACAACTTAATGCAAGAAGTTCCGCTTTTTGTTGTGATTCTTGCCACGATTCCACTTTACAAGACCCAAATTGTTAGGGCATTGAAAGAAAAGCATCCACAGGTACAATGGGTTTTCACTTACAAGAAACAAAATGGATATGAAGTCGAATAATCAGCCTAGAACCGGATTCGGTTACTTCCTATACGGAATTCAAATAGCTCTCTCCCCTGAGATCCGACGTTTTGTCGTCTTGCCGCTGCTTGCCAACATTTTGCTTGTTGGTGGCGCTATCTTCTATTTATTTTCCCATCTCGATGTTTGGATCGAGAATTGGATTGGTAAGCTGCCAGAGTTCCTCTCTTGGCTTACGTACATCTTATGGCCGATATTGGTATTGACCATTCTGGCCACGTTCTCCTACTTCTTTAGTACATTAGCTAACTTCATCGCTGCGCCTTTTAATGGGTTGTTGGCAGAGAAAGTAGAAGAATCTCTTACAGGACAAAAAGTCAATGACGACGGCTTTGCGGCACTCATCAAGGATGTACCTCGCGTGATGGCCCGTGAATGGCGCAAACTACTTTACGTGTTACCAAAAGCGATAGGTCTGTTTTTACTCTTGCTCATCCCAGCATTAGGTCAAACCGTTGGACCTTTTCTATGGTTTATTTTCACCGCATGGATGTTAGCGATTCAATATTGTGACTATCCATTTGATAACCACAAAGTCCCTTTCAACGACATGCGTTACAAATTGAAACAAAAGCAAGGTAAGGCATATGGATTTGGTGTGTTGGTTTCTGTATTCACGACTATCCCAATTCTCAATCTTATCGTTATGCCTGTTGCTGTCTGTGGCGCAACCGCGATGTGGGTTACCGAATTTAAGCATCAATAATAGGTGGCTTTTTAAACCAATTGAGGAGGACGAATGTGCCTCCTCAGTTATTTTGTGGATTTCTTGACCAACCTCATAAGATATAACTTTTTAATCCTTTTCCCTTTTTTTTATACCGCATATTCTTCTATCCATATTCACAAAACGTGTAATGAAGGAACATCACTATGAGCAAGATCTACGAAGACAACTCTCTTACCATTGGTAATACTCCTCTAGTTCGCCTAAACAAAGTGAGCAAGGGTAAAGTTCTAGCGAAAATCGAAGCGCGCAACCCAAGCTTCAGCGTTAAGTGCCGTATTGGTGCAAACATGATTTGGGAAGCTGAAAAAGCAGGTACGCTCAAGCCAGGCGTTGAGCTAGTAGAGCCAACCAGTGGTAACACAGGTGTTGCGCTTGCATTCGTAGCAGCAGCTCGCGGTTACAAGCTAACACTGACGATGCCTGAATCAATGAGCCTTGAGCGCCGTAAACTTCTTAAAGCGCTAGGTGCAAATCTAGAACTAACAGAAGCAGCAAAAGGCATGAAAGGCGCGATTGCGAAAGCAGAAGAAATCGTAGCAAGCAATCCAGACAAATACCTGCTTCTACAACAGTTCAACAACCCTGCAAACCCAGAGATTCATGAGAAGACAACGGGTCCTGAAATTTGGGAAGCAACAGACGGTGAAATCGACGTATTCGTAGCAGGTGTTGGTACGGGCGGTACTATCACTGGTACAAGCCGTTACATCAAAGGTGAAAAAGGCAAAGCCATCACTTCTGTGGCAGTAGAGCCAGCAGAATCACCAGTGATTGCACAAGCGCTAGCAGGCGAAGAAATCCAACCGGCTCCTCACAAAATCCAAGGTATCGGCGCTGGTTTCATCCCTGGTAACTTAGATTTAGAACTTCTAGACCGTGTTGAGCAAGTAACGTCTGAAGAAGCGATTGAGATGGCTCGTCGCCTAATGGAAGAAGAAGGTATCCTAGCGGGTATTTCTTCAGGTGCAGCAGTCGTTGCGGCAAACCGCCTTGCAGAACTACCTGAATTTGAAGGAAAAACGATTGTAACTGTTCTTCCAAGCTCTGGTGAACGTTACCTAAGTACGGCACTATTTGCCGGCATCTTTACCGAGAAAGAGAACCAACAGTAATATGTGGTCAAATCAATTTTTCGTTTAAAAAAGCCCCGTTCAGGGGCTTTTTTGTTGATCCCTGCCCCACCTTTGGTAATATCAGGGTGTTTTATTTTTAGGTTCAAAATAAAGAATCTAAACCAAAAAGGTTTCAGAGTGATTACGCACGCAAACAGTTGCGCAATCACCAAACTTTTGACTAGTATCAGTTCTGACACGCTTTGAACTCTCCCGTGCTAGCGCACAAGGTGTAAAGCAGTTAAGCTAAAACTCAGTCACAAACTAACAAAAAAATACATTTATTGGGGTATATCACATGTACGAGAAGCAAGTAGAAATCACAGCAGAAAACGGTCTTCACACTCGTCCAGCTGCACAGTTCGTTAAAGAAGCTAAAGCATTCGACGCGGACATCACTGTGACTTCTAACGGTAAAAGCGCTAGCGCTAAGAGCCTATTCAAGCTACAAACACTAGGCCTAGTAAAAGGTACTCTAGTTACTATCTCAGCTGAAGGCCCACAAGCTCAGCAAGCAGTTGACCACCTAGTTGCTCTAATGGACCAACTACACTAATTCGGTCTCCTATTTCAGAAGCCATTTTGTGAAAGCAAAATGGCTTCGTTGGAAATAGGCTCAAAACTAAGCTAATACTATTCGTTAGCGCACCCATTATTCTCCCGTTTTATAAAGTTGACCAACTTAAGGTAAGGCTATGATTTCAGGCATCCTAGCATCTCCAGGTATTGCAATCGGTAAAGCACTACTACTTCAAGAAGATGAAATTGTCCTAAACACAAACACTATTTCTGATGATCAAGTAGAAGCAGAAGTTGCACGTTTCTTTGACGCTCGTAACAAATCTTCTGCTCAACTAGAAACTATCAAGCAAAAAGCGCTTGAAACGTTTGGCGAAGAAAAAGAAGCGATCTTTGAAGGTCACATCATGCTTCTTGAAGACGAAGAGCTAGAAGAAGAAATCCTAGCACTTATCAAAAACGACAAAATGTCTGCTGACCACGCGATCCACTCTGTGATCGAAGAGCAAGCAACGGCTCTTGAGTCTCTAGACGACGAATACCTGAAAGAACGTGCAACTGACATCCGTGATATCGGTTCTCGTTTCGTTAAGAACGCTCTAGGCATCAACATTGTTTCGCTAAGCGACATCAATGAAGAAGTTATCCTAGTGGCTTACGACCTAACGCCATCTGAAACTGCACAAATCAACCTAGATTACGTTCTTGGTTTCGCTTGTGACATCGGTGGTCGCACTTCTCACACTTCAATCATGGCTCGTTCACTAGAACTTCCAGCTATCGTTGGTACTAACGACATCACTAAGCAAGTTAAGAACGGCGACATGCTGATTCTTGATGCGATGAACAACAAAATCGTTATCAACCCTTCAGAAGCTGAACTAGAAGAAGCGAAAGCAGTTAAAGCTGCATTCCTTGCTGAAAAAGAAGAGCTAGCGAAGCTAAAAGACCTACACGCTGAAACAACTGACGGTCACCGCGTAGAAGTTTGCGGTAACATCGGTACTGTTAAAGACTGTGACGGTATCATCCGTAACGGTGGCGAAGGTGTTGGTCTGTACCGTACTGAATTCCTGTTCATGGATCGTGATGCACTTCCAACTGAAGAAGAGCAATACCAAGCTTACAAAGAAGTTGCGGAAGCAATGAATGGTGAGTCTGTGATCATCCGTACTATGGACATCGGCGGCGACAAAGATCTTCCATACATGGATCTTCCAAAAGAGATGAACCCGTTCCTAGGCTGGCGTGCAGTACGTATCAGCTTGGATCGTCGTGAAATCCTACGTGACCAGCTACGTGGTATCCTACGTGCATCTGCACACGGTAAACTACGTATCATGTTCCCAATGATCATCTCTGTTGAAGAAATCCGTGAGCTTAAGAAAGCAATCGAAGAGTACAAAGCAGAACTACGCGCTGAAGGTCATGCATTCGACGAAAACATCGAAATCGGTGTAATGGTTGAGACTCCAGCTGCAGCAGCTATCGCACACCACCTAGCGAAAGAAGTTGCTTTCTTCTCTATCGGTACAAACGACCTAACTCAGTACACACTGGCGGTTGACCGTGGTAACGAGATGATTTCTCACCTATACAACCCACTATCACCAGCTGTACTTACTGTGATCAAGCAAGTTATCGACGCTTCTCACGCTGAAGGTAAGTGGACTGGTATGTGTGGTGAGCTAGCAGGTGATGAGCGTGCAACACTTCTACTTCTAGGTATGGGTCTAGACGAGTTCTCAATGAGCGGTATCTCTATCCCTAAAGTGAAGAAAGTTATCCGTAACTCTAACTTCGCAGAAGTGAAAGCAATGGCTGAAGAAGCACTTTCTCTACCAACAGCAGCAGAAATCGAAGCAGTTGTAGAAAAGTTCATTGCAGAGAAAACTCAATAATCAACTAATTCCAATGAGATAGGCGGTTAAAAAAAGTCGTCTATCTCGAAAGATTGGTATACTATAATTCGACAGAATTAAATAAAACGTTAGGAGCATGACACAATGGGTCTGTTTGACAAACTTAAGAAGCTAGTATCTGACGACAGCGCTGACGCAGGTGCAATCGAAATCATCGCACCACTTTCTGGTGAGATCGTGAACATCGAAGATGTGCCAGATGTTGTTTTCGCTGAGAAAATCGTTGGTGATGGTATTGCTATCAAACCTGCTGGTAACAAAATGGTAGCTCCTGTAAACGGTACTATCGGTAAGATCTTCGAAACGAACCACGCGTTCTCTATCGAGTCTGACGACGGTGTTGAGCTTTTCGTTCACTTCGGTATCGATACTGTTGAACTTAAAGGCGAAGGCTTCAAGCGTATCGCTGAAGAAGGTCAAACTGTTAAAGCTGGCGACACTGTAATTGAATTCGACCTAGCTCTTCTAGAAGAGAAAGCGAAATCAACGCTAACTCCAGTTGTTATCTCTAACATGGACGAAATCAAAGAGCTGAACAAGCTTTCTGGTTCTGTTACTGTTGGTGAAACTCCAGTTCTACGTGTAACTAAGTAATTTTTACTTAGCCCAACACGAAAAAAACGCTGCCTTTGGCAGCGTTTTTTATTACCTGAAACTTTTGTTCCTGAGCGATGTTCATCGCTGCAACCCTTTTAACTGAGCAAGCCAAGTGCCGAGCTCGGTCTCTGCTTCGCTTGGGCTAACAATGCAGTAGTCGCATCTTGCAGCACTTGTGAGCGTACCATCTCCGTCGATTCTCGAGCAAAATCCGTATCGCGTATCCGCCCTGTAGATTCAGTCACACTCCGGTTCACCGTATTAAGATTATCCATCGTGCCACTCACCCGGTTTTGGAAGCCACCTATTTCACTTCGATGTGAATCAACATACTTAATTGCCGCGTCAATCACTCCAATCGAAAGCTGTGCCCCACCAACTGTCGACATATCGATGTCGTCCATTGTGACAAAACCACCAGCACTAACGTCAATCTCATCCGCTAAACTGCCCTCTAACGTTACACCTTCAGGTGCATTCAGCGTCGAGGCAAAGAATTGCAGCTCATTGTTTTCAGTCACTGAAGCACTCACTATCGATTGCTGTGCGTTGATGTAAGTGGCAACTTGCTCGATGCGATCTCCTAGCTTGAGCCCAATAGATTCTGTTTGGGTTTGCCCTTTACTGTCTTGGTATTCAAATTTAAGGGTTTGATTATCTCTAGTGACTCGCCAATCTTTATCGACCGCATCACCAACATAATGCTGCCCTCCCATCTCCGGGATGTGACTGCGCATATTTCGCAGTGTCAGAGAGATAGAGTTGGCATTCGCACCAATATGGAAGCTTTGCGAGCCGTAAGAACCATCAAACAGGTTTTTATCTGCAAATGTCGTCGTGATCGCGACACGATCAAGCTCATCTTGCAGCGCTACGACCTCGTATTGAATACTTTGCCGATCACTTGAGTCATTACTGCCGTTTGCAGCTTGAAGCCCCAGAGAGCGTAAGCGTTGCAATATATCGCTACTCTCTTGCAAAGCGCCTTCTGCAGTTTGTGCCACGGAGTACGCGTCGTGCGCATTTCTCAAGGCGACATCAAGCCCTCTAGTTTGAACGTTAAGAGTATTGGAGATTTGCAGACCTGCAGCGTCATCACTGGCGGAGTTAATCCGATAACCCGAGGTGAGATTTCGCTGAGACTCTATGTTTTGCTCAGCCGCATGACTGAGGTGTCGCTGCGTCATCATCGCAGTGACATTGGTATTTAAAGAGACCATCTAATCGATACGAACTCCTTGTCACCTGTCCTATTCGGTGTCCCTAATGCGTGATTTGAATAAGCAAAAAGCCAGGGGTGAGCCTGGCTTTTGTATCGCGTCATATTAGGTTGATTAACCTAGTAGGCTTAGCGCTGAGTTAGGCGCTTGTTTCGCTTGCGCAAGGATTGAGCTTGACGCTTGCGATAGAATCTGTGACTTGGTCATTTGAGTCGTTTCTTTCGCGAAGTCTGTATCTTTGATACGGCTCTTCGACGCGTTCACGTTCTCGTTGATGTTATCCAAGTTGCTGATTGCGTGGTTGAAACGGTTTTGGAAAGCACCTAGCTCTGCACGGTGGCTGTCTACGTATTTCAATGCCGCATCAATGATAGCCACAGATTCTTGTGCGCCACCAACTGATGTTACGTCGATAGTATCAACCGTTACTTTTTTACCGTCGCTTAGACCTAGCTCACCAGATAGGCCGCCAGAGAATTCAACGTCGCCTTCTACTTTGTTGTTACCAGCGAAAACTTGCAGTTTACCGTCTTGGTCTACTGACGCTTTTACTAGGTCTGTTTGACCGTTGATGTACGTCGCTAGCTCTTCGATATCGTCACCCGCTTTCGCGCTGATGTTGATT
>NZ_JH976127.1:0-71038 GCF_000305755.2 Vibrio sp. HENC-03
GAAAAAAGCCAACTGCTGGGGCAGTTGGCTTAGTGAAAAACTGTCAACGTATTTTAGGACGAGACAGAGAGAAAATTACTTAGTGCAACCTATACTCTTCCGGTCCCCAAGTAATGATCGCACCACACACAAGGAAAAGCATAAAGCTGATGCTTACAACATACGCAAGTACTCTATCAAACGTTGTTGCGTATTTTAGTATTAGTTGGTCATCCACAAGTGATACTTTAGCTGGCTTTCCTCGCATCAATACCGATGTGTACATGGGAAATCTAAACCCCCACCCATTTCTGTCCCAACCAAAAGGGTCATGACCATCTCGCAACATTTTTTTCTCAATCCGCTCTACCGATATACGAATAAAAAGCAAGGTACTCACTAGCCAAGTGCATCCAATAATCATGTTTACAATATCAAAATAAAACACTTTGCTCCCTAGAGCAGGATTTGGCCTTTCAATTAGGCTTGTACTCACCGTTCTACAGAGCCCTGCGCTTAACTGGTTTTCACTCTGTACTCTTCAGGCCCCAACCCCATTACTGCTCCCAAAGCAAGTGCCATCACGAAGCTTATTGTGACAATATACGCAAGCACTCGGTCAAAGACTGTCGCATACTTTAGAATAAGTTTGTCTTCTACCAGCGACACTTTCGCTGGTTTACCTCGCATCAACACTGAGGCGTACATAGGAAATCTAAAACCCCACCCATTTCTGTCCCAGCCAATTGGATCGTGACCATCCTGCAATATTTTTGCCTCAATCCGCTTTGCTGATACACGAATAAAAACCAATGTGCTCAGTAACCATGTCCAACCAACAATCATCACTATAAGATCGAAATAAAACACAATTACTCCTTTAAAACCAATTTACTTTAGAGCTAGTTTCATAGGTTTTTTCTGCTAAACCTTGCCCAAACCAATCACCCATTTTTGCAGCCGCATAGCCAGCCCCTAACCCAACACCAATAAGTACTACAATACCCAGTGGCCCCGCTGCTAACGCAATCCCCATACCTGCCGTTACAACTTTTGCGGTCGTCCAAGCCCCTGCAGCATTACTCGCTCCGAAGCCTGCGACTTCCATCACCGCTTTTTTTTGCCAATCTTTACCATTACTCTTCGCATTGCGAACGTTGTTGAATCTGACACCTGCATCTATGGCAATAATCTTTTTTCCAATAACATCAGAGCCAACCTCTAGTGCTCTAACAGAACGTATATTGGCAAGAGATGTGAGTTGAAGCTTACTTGAGTTCCTGCCGCTTTTAGCTATGTTTATTCCTCGTTCAGGGTTACTCCAGATATTGCCTTTACTACTTTTAACTCGACCCGAGTAATGAGTCAGTTCTTTTAGAAACTGCTTGTTTAAAGAGTCATGTGCGAACTTAACTTTGTTGCCTAGCTTCAGAAGTTCAGTTTTCTTGGCTCCACTTTTAGCAGCAAGTCGTACATTGATCAGGGCATTCTGATAGCTGAGCAACGCTTTACCAAACTTACTCATCCTAGCCTGTTTTTCATTGATCGCGGTTGCCGCAGCTCCAGCGGCGGTGTATTCATCCAACTTTCCGCCCATAACGGTATTAGTTGCATCTAAGAACGGCTTAATTTCTTTTTCATAGATGTATGCTATTGCCTGTAAGTTTTCATCGCCAAATTCGCTAGAAAGGTGGGCCACATTTCTTTTCGTTTCTTGAGACCAACTCTTCACTGTGTCAAGAGCGCATGCAATATCTGGCCTATCATTCCTAATTTTCTCTACGGAATTAGACGAATTATTACTTAGAATGAACGGAGTCCCTGCAGGGATAAAGGTGCCGAGTATATGCGGATTATCTTTTCTGAACTGGCTGTAGGCTGTTTTGTTTTTGACATCTACAGGTAACTTTGACTTTGGTGTTGTACTAAAGCAAATTTCAAGCGCGTTGGACAAAGTAATTCCCTCTGTTATTCACATAAACAACCCATAGCATATACAAATAGATCATCATTTAGCCTATCGGCATTGTGACTTGAATCGAGGGTTCCTGAGCAATTAAATGCAAATAGAAAACTTTGCGACTTTAGAACTAGCACTAATTTCATCCAATCCGGAAAGGTATACACAACTGCGATGTAATTTGACCAAATTCACACTTTTGGGGAGATTACGCACCAAATTCGTACAGCTCCTTTTTCACTACAAATATAAGCCATTGTTTTTATTAACTTTAACTATTGGCATCAAAACTGCTCTTTCATCGTTGCTAGGTCAAAAGCACTAACAAGGAGTTGGTTATGTTTGTTTTGATTTCTACTTTGATCTCGATTGCCATTCTGGCAGGGATCTATCACTTGGCTGCGAAGCGAGAAAAGCAACATGCTCGCAAATATCAATTACTCACCTTATTACGCGATGTGGTTCACCTACTGCGCCGTCACCGAGCGGTGACCCACTACTCTATCCAATACCAACAACATCATGAAAAAGAGATAGAGCAAATTCATCAGGAGTTAGGTTATAAACTGCATCAGCTCGTGGAAACTTCCCGCTTTGAGAACAAACCCATGTATCGCGTGCTGCAAATCAAAATCGATAAGTTGATGGAACAATGGCAGGACAACACGGTAGCGCGGAATCAGATGGAGCATGGCAAACTGATCCGTCATAGTTTGTTCTTAATGGATGAAGTTACCATCGCATGGCTCGCTATTGCCCAGAGAGATGAGTTGCATGACGAATACCATATGAACTGGCAAACCGTGATTGATAGCTTAGAAACGCTGACACAGCTCCGTATCAGCATTCAAGACATGCAAGACAGAGGTGGGCCTGAACGGATGAGAAATTACGCATCGGTAATGATTAGGAGGCTTAATCAATTGGCAGTAATTAGCCCCTTGAGCGTTGCCTCTCCGATGTCTGCTAGGTCGATTCAATCTCTAAATGAATATATAGAAGGTGAAGTATTGTCACTGAGTGAAGAGGAGTTATACGACATTACCTCCGACTTGTCCCTTACTGTGTTCAATACCTATGATCAAATGCTCTCAGACATCATAGAAACCCTTTACCTACCGTTACCCAGACTGTCCTTAGCCTAAACCGAGCTTCGGAAAAGCAAACACAAAAAAACCGCAGGGTGATACCTGCGGTTTTTATATGAAATCGTTGGACTTCAACAATCGATTAGCTGTCGTCTTCTGTGAAGTTCGTTGGCAGCTGTTGTTTCATCTCATTCCAGATTTGTGCACTTTCCATACCGTAATGACGAATCACAACGGGAAGTTGCTCACGCTGGCCTGTTTCACAGGTTTCGAGAAGCTGGCGGTAAAAGCGCAGTGCTAAATCACGCGATGCAGGGTTCGAGAAGTAGTAACTACCTACACGGTCGTATAGCTTTCTCAAGCCGTTAAAAATCAAACCGTAGATCTGGTTGCCTGAGTGGAACGCCAAACGTTGGAACAGCATGTAGTCGTAGAAGTTGAACGTCTTAGCAATCAGAATTTCGTGACGCTTGGCTTCATCCTTCTCGTTGTCTTCTTTCACACTTTGCAGAATTTTGTCTGCGTATGGAGATGCTGCAATAAAGTCATCCCATGAAGGTGCTTTCACTAGCGCTTCACATGAGTCGATAACATTTTGAATAGTACGCTCAGACGCCTCTTTATTCGCTTTAAACGCGTAACGCATAAAGATTGGGCTGATGTTAGTACGTGCAGCAAGCAAGTCTTCCACAATGTTCGTTGCGTTATCAACATCAAGTGTCATCAGTGTATCCAAAATATGCAGACCTGATGTCTCCATGAATTGGTTCACTTTAGTTGGCTTACCGTGCTGGATGGTCAACCAACCGTCGCGCGCAAGGCGCTGAAGCACTTCACGTAAAGTCGTACGGGTAACACCAATAAGTTCAGATAGCTCACGTTCAGCGGGTAATATTGAGCCAGGTGGAAAACGGCCGTTCCAAATGCTCTCGATTATGTATTTTTCTGCGAAACCCGCAGGGCTTTTAGCCTTAATGACCATTCTGTTTTTATCCAATATTGATTTCTAAGGGTCGATGCGACTCATCATACCACTACTTAACGATTTGCGAAAATTAACGATCAACAAATGAAACGAAATCTCAATATAGAGTTAATACTCTACATATATCCTTAATTTAAAACCCTAATCACTTGGAACCAAACGCGCAAAATTTATATTTTGCAAAAATTGGAACAGCCACAAACTCACGGAAAATAAAGCCTACCCCGTCACATTTTTCTGCTCAAAATATGCAAAATAAATTTGTGTTTTACGATTAATATTCTTTCTTAATTTATCTTTTCTCGTAATTGACTTTGTTTTAAATTCCAAGGTGATTTTTTTTAATCTTTTCGTGGTATAGTAACGCCGTTTTGATCGCGTTATTACAAATAAAAAGCAGTTTTAGTCGGCAGCATCACGTTTTGTTATTGACTATAAAATGCCGAGGTGTAGAGTTGCGGTCGAAAGTGAGCGGTGCTTAAGTTCAGGGGAAGTAACTTGGCAAGACTACAGTAAAACAATGGATTGTTGTTTTTCTAAGTTATTGTTTTAAAAGACTAGATAATAAGTCTAACAAACAGATACTTAAGCACTATTGTAGTGTCTATTCATAATTTTGTTATAAAGAGAATTATCATGCCGATGTCGCTCGGAAATGCCTTTATCAAGAACTTCCTTGGTAAAGCGCCTGATTGGTACAAAGTTGCCATTATAGCCTTCCTAATTATTAACCCGATTGTATTCTTCCTAATTGACCCATTTGTTGCAGGTTGGTTGCTAGTAGCGGAATTTATTTTCACGCTAGCAATGGCGCTGAAGTGTTACCCACTTCAACCCGGCGGTTTGCTTGCAATTGAAGCGGTTGCTATCGGTATGACTAGCCCTGCACAGGTGAAGCACGAGCTGGTAGCGAATATCGAAGTACTTCTACTGTTGGTATTCATGGTTGCGGGTATCTACTTTATGAAACAGCTTCTGCTGTTCATTTTTACAAAGATCCTGCTTGGTATTCGTTCGAAAACGTTACTTTCACTCGCATTCTGTTTCGCAGCGGCGTTTTTGTCAGCATTCTTGGACGCGCTGACCGTTATTGCCGTTGTAATCAGTGTTGCAGTTGGTTTCTACTCGATTTACCACAAAGTGGCTTCTGGAAACCCTATCGGTGACCACGACCACACTCAAGATGACACCATCACTGAGCTAACGCGTGATGACCTAGAGAACTACCGCGCATTCCTACGTTCATTGTTAATGCACGCAGGTGTTGGTACAGCACTAGGTGGCGTCACTACCATGGTTGGTGAACCGCAGAACTTGATCATCGCTGACCAAGCGGGCTGGTTCTTCGGTGAGTTCTTAATTCGTATGTCTCCAGTAACTTTGCCAGTATTCATCTGTGGCTTGATCACTTGTGTGGTTGTAGAGAAGCTAAAAGTGTTTGGCTACGGCGCTCAACTGCCTGACAACGTGCGCCAAATCCTAGTCGATTTCGACCGTGAAGAACGCAAGACTCGTACTAACCAAGACGTAGCGAAACTTTGGGTTCAAAGCCTTATCGCTGTTTGGTTGATTGCCGCACTTGCACTTCACTTAGCAGCTGTTGGCCTGATTGGTCTTTCTGTAATTATCCTAGCGACTTCGTTTACTGGTGTTATCGAAGAGCACTCGATGGGTAAAGCGTTTGAAGAGGCTCTGCCATTTACAGCACTACTTGCTGTGTTCTTCGCAGTGGTTGCCGTTATCATCGACCAAGAGCTATTCAAACCTGTTATCGATGCAGTACTTGCTGTTGAAGATAAGGGCGCTCAACTTGCTCTGTTCTATGTTGCTAATGGTCTGCTTTCGATGGTTTCGGATAACGTATTCGTGGGCACAGTTTACATTAACGAAGTGAAGACAGCGCTTATTGAAGGCCTTATCACTCGTGAACAGTTCGACCTACTAGCCGTTGCAATCAACACAGGTACTAACCTACCTTCAGTTGCAACGCCAAACGGCCAAGCTGCGTTCCTATTCCTACTGACATCAGCACTAGCACCTTTGATTCGTCTATCATACGGTCGCATGGTTATCATGGCGCTTCCTTACACGGTTGTATTAGCGCTTGTTGGCTTGATGGGCATCATGTTCTTCCTAGAACCAGCAACAGCATTCTTCTACGATGCGGGCTGGATTGTGCCAAGTAGTGGTGATCTAACTCCAGTTGTGTCAGGTGGACACTAAAAATTTGAGTTGATTAGGAAACTTATCCAAGTTAAAAAGCTCTGAGTAATCAGAGCTTTTTTATATTTTCAGACAGGATTGTAACCGTGAGTATTTTTGCATCACTTAACCAGTTTTCGAAGGGACGCTTATCTTGGCTCCTACTCCTTTTGGCCATCGTCTTTTTTGAAGCTTGTGCCCTATTCTTTCAACACGTCATGATGCTAGCACCGTGTGTTATGTGTATCTATGAACGTGTCGCTATGATGGGAATTGGTGTCGCGGCAATGATTGGTCTTGTTGCACCAAACAACCCTCTCGTGCGCTGGATAGCGTTAGCTGCATGGGGAGCAAGTGCTTATAAAGGTTTGATGCTGGCGATGCAGCACGTCGACTATCAGTTCAACCCATCACCGTTCGCAACGTGTGATTTATTCGTGACTTTCCCAAGCTGGGCACCACTTAACCAATGGGCGCCTTGGATGTTCGAAGCGTATGGCGACTGTGCGAAGATTGTTTGGCAATTCTTTGGCCTTTCAATGCCTCAGTGGTTGGTTGTCATCTTCGCAGGTAACTTGGTTGCACTTGCATTCATCGTGATTGCTCAGTTCTTTAGTGGTAAGCGTAAAAATCCAATTCAGTAATCGGTAATAACTTTTCACGCTGAATACCGATCAAGTAGATCAAAAAAGCCGACCACAAGGTCGGCTTTTTATTTATATTGCAATTACTTACCGCAACACTGTTTGAACTTCTTACCACTTTCACAAGGACAAGGGTCGTTACGGCCAACGTCTTTAAACGGGTTCAAGCTCTTAGATTTTTTACCTACCATCAATTCATCAGCACCAAGCGCTACTTCGTTGATCATGAGATCAAGTTGATCCACCAAATCGGCTAATGCTGGCGGGTTCTCAATACCTGCATCACGCATTTGCTGTTGCGTTTGCTCTTCATCAATCGCCAACATCATGGTGGTCAATAATGCTTGCAACATACGCTCTAGGCCGTCGTTGAGCACAACATCGTGCCATTGCTCTTCAATCATTGGCCACACAGACATAAAGCCTTCAGCAAAGTCTGCTAGTTGCTCTGCATCACTATTAGTCAGCGCAAGAATCGAGTACTCATTACGCAGAATGTAGTTATGCTGTTTGTGAATCTGCTCTTCAACGGCTGGCTGAATGGCTTTAAAACCTTCACCAAGTAGTGGCTCTAGCCAGCTTTCTGGTGTTAGCGGTTTTGTCATCAGGTTTGCAGCAAATACTGCACCTTCCAAAAACAGTGAAGATTCGTCTAGCTGAACTTCACCTTTCTCAATTAATGTGTATTGCATGACATCTGGTTTCCCATGAATTTGGCGGCATTATACCCTAGAGCTAATAAGATGCTAGTTGATGTCGCTCGATGCTGATGAGTCTTTTAATGACAAACTTCACTCACATCGCTACAATCGCCCTCCTTTTTACCACCAAACTGTATTAGGCAAGCTATGCGAGTTGTATTAGGCCCGATGGAAGGCGTTTTGGACCATTTGATGCGCCAAATCCTGACCGAGATAAACGACTATGATCTGTGTGTGACAGAGTTTGTTCGAGTCATCGATCAGCTGTTACCTGATCACGTATTCCATCGTCTGTGTCCTGAGCTTCTTCAAGGCTCACAAACTGCATCTGGCGTACCTGTTCACGTACAGTTACTTGGTCAAGAACCAAATTGGATGGCAGAAAACGCAATCAAAGCCGCTGAGCTTGGTGCGCGCGGTATCGACCTTAACTTCGGCTGCCCGGCTCGCTTGGTGAACAAGAGTAAAGGTGGCGCGGCACTTCTTCAGCATCCAGAACTGATTCATAACGTGGTAAAAGCGTGTCGTGACGCTGTTCCAAACGATATTCCTGTGAGCGCTAAAATTCGTCTTGGATGGGAAAACCCTGAAGACTGCTTTGAGATTGTTGATGCCATTCAATCTGCTGGCGCAAACGAACTGACGGTTCATGCCCGTACAAAACAAGGCGGCTACAAAGCCTCTGAAATCAAGTGGGAATACATCACCCAAATCCGTGAACGTTTTGACATTCCATTAATCGCGAATGGCGAAATTTGGAACTACGAAGATGGTCAACGTTGTATCGAAACCACAGGCGTTGATTCCCTGATGGTGTGTCGCGGTGCATTCAATATTCCAAATCTGGGTAATATGGTGAAATACAATCATAAGCCAATGGTTTGGGCAGAAGTCGTCGAACTACTGATTTACTACTCTCAGTTTGAAATGAAAGGTGACAAAGGTTTGTACTATCCGAACCGCGTAAAACAGTGGTTCTCTTACTTACGCCAAGCTTACCCAGAAGCAAATGACCTGTTCCGTGAGATCCGCACGTTCAACAAAGCGGCACCAATCGTTGAGCACATTCAGCGTTATCGTGATGAATTGCAGTCTCGCGTCGCGTAAAGCAAGTTAAAGCAGTTTTAAAGATCAAAAAAGGGCGATGAATTCGCCCTTTTTTGATCTACTACTTAGTAGCAAATCTTGTTCTTACCGGTGCTCTTTGCTTCATAGAGCTTTTCATCGGCTACTTTGAACAGTTCGTCAAAGCTTTCTAATTGAGAAGAAGACTTGAACTCGACACCGCCTGATACTGTAAAACCACCAGCAACCACCCTTTTCGAGCTTTTACTAATCGCATTTCTTACTCGCTCCAATATACGCAGCATGCTATCGAAATCTTCATCGTAGATGGCAAGAACAAACTCTTCACCACCAAAACGCGATGCCACATCCGAATGACGAATATTGTCACGAATACACTTAGCCACAAGACGAATGGCATCATCACCGACATCATGCCCATAGGTATCGTTGATCGCTTTAAAATCATCGATATCAAAAACGGCAAGCGCGACGTGCTTCTTGGTCATTTTGTTGCGCCATACCGCTTGCATGCCACGTCGGTTGAGTAAACCCGTCATCGGATCTTTCGCCGCCAACTCTTTGAAGTAACGGCGCTCTGTTTGAGTATTGACCAAGAACAGAGCAACGGTACTTAATACATAGATAAAGAATGCAACCGCAACGCTGTATTTCTCGAACGCCAACAGATTCTTGAACTCGCTCCACAGGTTGTATTCGTAATAAATGCTGTGGTCAGCACTTAAACGGTCGTGCTCCACAGGTTGAATTCGCATTGCGTTTTGAGGTATCGGCGTGACGTTAGAAATGATATGCAGCTTACCCGCGAGATTCTCATTGGTCTTAAGTAGTTCATCAACATCAAAATCAATGGATAGAACCCCTTGATGAACAGCCTTCTCATAAATAGGTACTGTCAAGCTGATGACTTGACCATCACGACGAGCCAGCATTGGCGCAGGACCTGACATGGTGACTTTTACGGTTTCTTGAGCTGTTTTTTGCCAAAATGGTCGCGCTTTTAGCGTATTCCATAGCTCTTGGGAAAAGTTTTCAGCATAGGTATCTGGCGATGAGATAACGTAGCCACGCTGGTCGATATAGTGGATACCTATAATGTGCGATTCAATATCGTGCAAAAACGACAATGACGGCGCAAAACCCGCTTTCTTTTCTGCCAAATTAAACAGAGCGGAGCCTTGCTCACATAATTCTTTTTGACCAACAATCATGTAATCCAGTTCGACCGCAGGTAAACCTCCCGAATGTTTGTTTTCTAAAAGCAATACGTCAATGGGCCATACGTAACACATGCCATTTCTTATCATATGGTTGTGTTCTTGAAACAAAGGATGGGCTGGATTTGAATAATTAACAAAGCTGTAGTCTAAAGCGGTAAGCACTTTAATCGCTCGGTTCAACGCACGATCAATCTGCGCATACTCCAACGTGATGTAACGATTCATCGCATCGTAATAGTTCTTCGCAGTCACGATCATAACTGCGACAAACAAAAATAGAGGGAAGAAGATGACAAACTTGAGGCTAAATCGCCTTTTATTACCCATTGAACACCATTGGCTTTTAATAATTTCAACCCTTCGAAAGTACTGATTATCGAAGGGCTATTTATAGTTTTTCACTTATGTATTCATAAATTTTAATAAATAAGGCATCAGGTGTCACTTCACTTGCCATATTTTGCAGTTCAATGCTGGGATATTGACAGAAAAATGACGTTCAGCCACCTCGACTTCACCTTTGTCTAATATTTGATGCAAGTGTGTTGCATTTAAGCCAAGTTGCCATAAAGGCAGGTTAACATTTTGTTCGTATTTACTTAGGTTAAATGCCACAACTATTGTTTCTTCTTTCCATTGTCGAGCGTATACCATGGCCTGCTCATCACAGTGGAGCCATTGCAGACTACCGGACTGTAGCGCCTTGTATTGCTTGCGAATTCTTATCCAGTCACGATATAAAGGCAGCCAATCAGACTCAGCAACCTGCTCCCACGGGAAGCAACGGCGGTTGTCAGGATCAAGCCCACCTTCTAATCCCACTTCACTCCCGTAATAGAGGCAAGGCGTACCTATGTAAGTCATGAGTAAAGCCAGTGCGATTCGCATTTTTTCGTTATCGCCGTCTAAAAGCGTCAGAAAACGGGCGGTATCATGACTATCTAACTGATTAAGCTGAGACAATTGGTTTGCAAATGGGACTTTGGCTCGCGCCTCATCCATCCACTCTTTAAAATCTAACGCATCGATGTCAATTGGGTCATACATGATGTCTTTCTTAGCAATCAGAGCACGGACTGGATGAGCAAAACCGTAATAGTTCATTGCGCCATCTTCTTGCCCACCTTGTAACCATTGTGTTGCCTCAAAGAAATGCTCACCTAACACATAAGCATTAGGGTTGACCGCCTTGGTTGCTTTACGGAACGCTTCCACATAGTGCGCATTGTTTTTTGCGCCATCGCCTTCACCCAACATATGAATAACGTCAAAGCGCCAACCATCGACAGAATATGGTGGTTTGAGCCAGTGTTTAATCACCGCCTCTTCACCTTGGTAGATGTGATCGCGAACTCGCTCGTTCTCAAAGTTCAGAACCGGTAAATTGCCAATGCCTTTCCAGCCAATGTAATTGTTGGTTTGTCCCTCGAAGAAGTAATAGTCGCGGAAGTCCGAGTCCGGATTGCCATAAGCCCCCTGACCTTCTTGTTTAATATCGAACCATGGATGATGAACGGACGTGTGGTTAAATACGGCATCCAAGACAATCTTCATCTGTTTGCCATGAATTTGCGCACACAGCTGCGCAAACTGTTCATTAGTGCCAAACATAGGATCAATATTAAGGTAGTCTTTCGTATCGTACTTATGGTTGCTTGGCGCCGTGAAGATAGGATTGAAATACAACGCCGTCACGCCTAAGTCATCTAAGTAATCGAGTTTCTCTTCAACGCCTTTTAAATCGCCGCCGAAGAACTCGCGTGCGCCCGTATTTTGATGAGAACCTACTGCCTCTCCCCAAGATTTGACCACGGTATCTGGGTCGTATTGCGCGTAAGCATTTCGAATTGCTTGCTCATCTTGGCTAGCTGCAAAACGGTCTGGGAAGATTTGATAGAAGACTTGTTCTTGCAACCAGCTCGGTGGTTGAGACTGCGTGTTCAGCTTAAAGTGGAATTCTTTCGGTGGCATACGTTTATGTACACCTCTGTCATCTAACCAAAATTGCTGATTGCCTTTGATGAGCTTGAATACATAATGAGTGACATCACGATCTCGGTTCGCCGCGAACTGCGCTTGCCATAGTTGAAGTTCACCAGCCTTGCCGCGAGGTAGCATCTCAATCAGATATTCTTCGTTGTCAGGCTCACAGCGTACATGCACGCTATCAAACTTAACGTTTTCAGTTTTCAGAGTGACGGTTAGCAGTTCACCATCAAATACAAGGCCATCTTCGGTCTGGCTATGGAAGATAAATGGAAGGGTCATGGTAAGTGCTCTTAGTATTGAAATATTCCGCTATTTTAATAAAGAGTATTTACCGAAAAATCCTCCTTTCGACATTGCCTTAGATGCAATTTTCTCAAGGAGGATCACGTTTGGTAGGCGTAGTTTTGCTCTTTCTTTAAGTTAGCTCAGCAACAAGCTGTCATCTGCCAACTCTTCACCACGCACTTTAGAGAACATTTCTAGTAAGTCCGGGACTTGCATATTGGCACGCTGCTCACCTGCGACATCAAGAACAATCTCACCTTGGTGCAGCATGACCGTTCTGTCACCGCAAGCCAGCGCGTCTTTCATTGAGTGCGTCACCATCATCACTGTGAGGTTGAACTCGCTGACGATACGTTTGGTTAGATCGATAACAAAAGCCGCCATGCGCGGATCTAACGCAGCGGTGTGCTCATCTAACAACAACAGCTTACTGTCTGATAGTGTTGCCATGACCAAACTCACCGCTTGTCGTTGTCCGCCGGAGAGCAACCCAATACTGTCCCCAAGGCGATCCTCAAGCCCTAACCCAAGAATGCTAATGCGCTCTTGGAAAAGCTTACGACGTTGAGAAGAGAGCGCCATTCCCCAACCACGACGCTTACCTCGCATGTAAGCTAACGCCATGTTTTCTTCGATAGACAAATCCCCACAAGTGCCCGCTAACGGGTCTTGGAATACACGAGCACATTGAGTCGCTCGTTGCGCCACGGTTTTCCGGGTTACGTCTTGCCCATCAATGATCACCTGACCACCAATCATCGGGGTTTCCCCTGTCACCGCCCCGAGCAAGGTCGATTTCCCTGCGCCATTGGAGCCAATAACGGTGAGAAACTGATGTTCAGGAACTTCTAACGAGACACCTTTCAAGGCTCTGTTTTCCAAAATGGTTCCGGGATTAAAGGTCACTTGGATGTTGTTTAATTCAATCATAGCGCCTCCCCTGAACCATTTTTTGATGCGGCTTGTTTCGCACTGGTCGCGCGTTGCTTCGCTTTCATGCTCTGTTTCAGTTTTGGCGCTATCAACGCCACAGCAACGAGCACAGCCGTCACTAAGTTTAAATCCGATGCTTGTAGACCAAACATGCCGGAGCTCAACGCAAAGGCAACAGCCAGACGGTAAAGCACTGAGCCGATAATTACCGCACAAACCGCAACCCAGATTTTACGCCCTGGTATCAGAGTTTGGCCGAGGATAACTGCAGCTAAACCAACTACGATCGTACCCACACCAGAAGTGACATCAGCAAAGCTGTTGGTTTGAGCAAATAGAGCGCCAGCAAAACCAACAAAACCATTAGAAAGCGCGAGGCCAAAGTAGGTGTAAAAAGCCGTACTTGCTCCTTGTGCCGCCACCATTCGAGCGTTCACCCCTGTCGCTCTTAGCCCTAAACCAAAGTCACTGTTGAGGAGACGTACGACAAACAAAGCAGAGAGCAATACTAGTACACCGACAACCAGCGGCCGGATGTACATAGAATCTCCCATGGCTTCAAACGGAGTAAGAATGGTGTCTTCCCCTAGAAGAGCCATATTGGGCTTACCCATGATGCGAATATTGATAGAGAACGCCGCAATCATGGTGAGAATAGAAGCCAATAGGTGGAGAATGCCGCATCGAACCGCAAGAAAAGCGGTCACCCACCCAGTCATCCCACCAGCAATCACAGCCATTCCGGTTGCGATCCAAGGGTTGATGCCGGCGACGATTGCAGTCGCAGCAACAGCGGCTCCCATAGGGAAACTGCCGTCAACACTTAAGTCAGGAAAATCAAGAACACGAAACGTAAGGTAAACGCCCAAAGCCACTAAGCCGTAAATGAGGCCAATTTCGAGCGCACCAAAAAAAGCAAATGCAGACATAACTGCTCCTTTCTGCACAAATCAGGTCGGCATTACTCCGACCTGAACGTCACTCTTACTGCATGCTGGTCGCACGTTTTACAACTGAACTTGGTAACTGGATACCAAGCTTAGTGGCCGCTCCTTCATTCACAACAAGGTCTGAGCCCGTTGCGACTTTTACGTCTAGCTTGCCCGGCTCTTGTCCTTCCAAAATAGCCGCAACATACTCAGCGGTCTGAACACCGACTTGGTAGTAGTCAAAGCCCAAGCTCGCTATCGCGCCTTTTTCTACATAAGACGTCGCGCCACCAAATACTGGTTTCTTAGCTTGGTTTGCAGCCACGATCATACCCTCTATCGCACTGGCTACCGTGTTGTCTGTCGGTGCGTAAATCACATCTGATTTAGCAGCAATGGCTTGGGTCGCGGATTGAACATCAGCGCTTTTCAGAGCCGTCGCTTCAACCACTTTAAGTCCATTTGCTTCTGCACTCTCTTTTAACAGTTGCACCAAAGTCACTGCATTGGCTTCACCAGGGTTGTAGACCACGCCAATGGATTTCGCTTCTGGCAAAATCTCTTGAATCAAAGCAACATGTTGAGCAACCGGAGACAAATCAGAAAGACCCGTCACATTTTTGCCTGGCTGATGCATGGATTTCACAAGCTTTGCGCCCACCGGATCCGTTACCGCAGTAAACACCACTGGAATAGAACGCGTTGCGGACACCAAAGCTTGAGCCGATGGTGTGGCAATACCCACTAGCACATCAGGACTCTCCCCCACATACTGACGCGCAATCTGTACTGCTATAGCTGGGTTACCTTGTGCGGTTTTGTAGTCAAATTCTAGGTTCTTCCCTTGCTCATATCCTTTCGCTTTCAAGCCATCTAATAAGCCTTGGCGAGTCGCGTCGAGCGCTGGGTGCTCCACGATTTGTGAAACAGCAACCGTCGCAGTGTTAGCAAGCACATTAGCTGAGGAAAAAACCGTGGTCGCGGCAAGAATAGCAGTGGCGAGTAAACGTTTCGTTTTCATCATGACTCCTTGATGTATCTTCGTCCTTGAACTGAAAGCCTCATCGAAAATGAATGCTCAACAGAAATAATGCGGAAGATGGGATGTTGTGTTTATTGCTGCGCACTTTTTGTGCATCTAATTGTCATTATTAACGCTAAGTGTTGGGAAAGAAAAGCAAGATTTAACAACAAAGTAACATTTGTGATCTCGCAATCGGTACGAGAGGCGGTTATTGCAAACTAAGATAAGGGCGAAAAGTCATGTTGCGGGCATAAAAAATGGAGTGGCTAGAAAGCACACTCCATTTCAATGAGTTAATTGTAGATTTGAGGAGTTAGAACCAACGCTCTAATGCAGTCTTATCCAACTGACGGAACGCTCGGTTTAGGATCACCGCAAGTTCTTTGTATCTTGGACGAGCTTTTGCTGGCTCAAGTGCAAATCCTGACTCTGTGATTTTTTGGTGCAGCTCGCGATACCAAGAGGCCAGCGCTGGCGGCAATTTGGTGTTGGAGCGACTGCCTAACCACCACATACCTTGCAGCGGCATGCTGATTGCGAACAGCGCAACTACGATCGCTTGAGGAAGTGCGTCGTAGTTATTAAATGCCATTTGAGTGAGCACACCGATCGCGGCGACCGCTGGCATCACTTTAATGCCAAAGCGCGTTGCTTTAATAATGCGTTGTTCGGGAAAAATGGCGTTCAGCTCTTTACGAACCGGCCAGATCTCCATGTAACTTTGGCCGTCTTTCAGGCTATGGATCAATCCGACTTGTTTGCTCATACCGCTCTCTCACTAAAAAATAGTTGAACATTTCAACTGAAGGCGCAAAAAATTGATGAAAGTTAATATTCTTTCAAAATTTTTTTGTTATCATTACCTATTATCGCTATCCTTTGCAGACCCTCAATCTCATTGTTGCTGTTATTTACAATTTAAGCAACTCCGAGATTTTATTCTGCACGGATCGCTTCATAGTGGTGGATGGGTTCATCACTATTCATTTATACGGAATTAGAACAATTTTTGACCAAGATTAGTGCGCACCCTTGGCGGTATCGTCTATTCTTGTGATTAATTTTTCATCCTTTAACTGATTTTGATCAGACGAATAACAGGTAGTCACACATGTCTAAGCTAGTTTTAGTTTTAAACTGCGGTAGTTCTTCTCTTAAATTTGCTGTTGTTGATGCAGAAACAGGTGCAGAGCACCTATCAGGTCTTGCTGAATGTCTTCACCTTCCTGAAGCACGTATCAAGTGGAAACTTGACGGTAAACACGAAGCTCAACTAGGTAACGGTGCAGCACACGAAGAAGCACTAGCGTTCATGGTTGAAACTATTCTTGCTTCTAAGCCAGAGCTTAAAGCTAACCTAGGCGCTATCGGTCACCGTATCGTACACGGTGGTGAGCAGTTCACTCAATCTGCACTAATCACTGATGACGTACTAAAAGGTATTCAAGACGCTGCGACTTTCGCACCGCTTCACAACCCAGCGCACATCATCGGTATCGAAGCTGCTAAGCACAACTTCCCTGAGCTTCAAAACGTTGCTGTATTCGACACTGCGTTCCACCAAACTATGCCTGAAGAGTCTTTCCTATACGCTCTTCCATACAAACTATACAAAGAGCACGGTATCCGTCGTTACGGCATGCACGGTACTTCACACCTATTCATCACTCGTGAAGTTGCAGGCCTACTAAACAAGCCAGTTGAAGAAGTAAACATCATCAACTGTCACCTAGGTAACGGTGCTTCTGTTTGTGCAATCAAGAACGGTAAATCTGTAGACACTTCTATGGGTCTTACTCCTCTTGAAGGTCTAGTAATGGGTACTCGTTGTGGTGATATCGACCCAGCTATCGTATTCCACCTACACGACGCTCTAGGTTACTCTGTTGAAGAAATCAACAACATGCTAACTAAAGAGTCTGGTCTTGCTGGTCTAACTGAAGTGACTTCTGACTGTCGTTTCGTTGAAGACAACTACGGTGAGAAAGAAGAAGCAACTCGCGCAATGGACGTGTTCTGTCACCGTCTAGCTAAGTACGTAGCTGGTTACACTGCTTCTATGGAAGGTCGTCTAGACGCAATCACTTTCACTGGCGGTATCGGCGAGAACTCTGGTCCTATCCGTGAAATGGTTCTAAACCGTCTAGGTATCTTCGGTATCGAAGTTGATGGTGAAGCTAACCTTAAAGCACGTTTCGGCGGCGAAGGTACTATCACTACAGCTAACAGCCGTATCCCAGCAATGGTTATCTCTACTAACGAAGAGCTAGTAATTGCTGAAGACACTGCACGCCTAGCAGGTCTTTAATAGATTTAACTGGCTAGCCACTCGGCTAGCCAGTTTTTCTTCCAAAAGAATTTCTTAGGGGCTTAACTCCTATTCTCTGAATTATTCATGGAATAAGAGTTGAGCTTTTATCCCCCAATAGCTAAAGGTACTCTACGAATGTCTCGTACTATTATGCTTATCCCTGCAAGTGCTGGTGTTGGTCTAACTAGCGTAAGCATGGGTGTTCTTCGCGCAATGGAGCGCAAAGGCGTTAAGGTTTCTTTCTACAAACCAATTTCACAGCCACGTTCTGGCGGTGATCAACCTGATCTAACTTCAACTATCGTTGGTTACAACAGCGATATGAAGATCGGTCAACCACTAGCGATGTCTGTTGCTGAAAGCCTAATCGGTAACGACAACATGGACGAGCTGCTAGAAACTGTTGTTGAGCGTTACAACCAAATCAACAAAGATGCAGACGTAACGCTTATCGAAGGTCTAGTACCAACTCGTAAGCACCCATTCGCTAACCAAGTGAACGCGGAAATCGCAGCAACTCTAGGTGCGGAAATCGTTCTTGTTGCTACTCCTGGTACCGATAACCCAGCTCAACTTAAAGAGCGCATCGAAGTAGCATGTTCTAACTTCGGTGGTACTAAGAACAAGAACATCTCTGGCGTAATCATCAACAAGCTAAACGCACCTGTTGACGAAGCTGGCCGTACTCGCCCTGACCTATCTGAAATCTTTGACGATGCAGACAGCGCGAAGCAAAACGAAATGAAAGTGATGGAAATCTTCAACACTTCTCCAATTCGTGTACTAGGTTGCGTGCCATGGAGCATCGATCTTATCGCTACTCGTGCAATCGATATGGCTCAGCACCTAAACGCTGACATCATCAACGAAGGTGACATTGCGACTCGTCGTATCAAGAGCATCACTTTCTGTGCACGTTCTCTGCCAAACATGATTGAGCACTTCAAACCAGGTTCTCTACTTGTTACTTCAGCAGACCGTCCAGACGTAATCGTTGCAGCAGCACTTGCAGCAATGAACGGTGTTGATATCGGTGCAGTTCTATTGACTGGCGGTTACGACATCCCTGAAGAGATCACTGGTCTTTGTAAGCCAGCGTTCGAAACTGGTCTACCGATCTTCAAAGCACAAGGTAACACTTGGCAGACTTCTCTAAACCTACAGAGCTTCTCTATCGAAGTTCCTGCAGACGATAAAGAGCGTATCGAGTTCATCAACGAGCACGTTGCTGGTCACATCGACGGTAACTGGATCGAGTCTATGACCGAAGGCACTCAGAAGTCTCGTCGTCTGAGCCCACCAGCATTCCGTTACCAGCTAACTGAGTTCGCTCGTAAAGCTGGCAAACGTATCGTTCTTCCTGAAGGTGACGAGCCACGTACAGTTAAAGCTGCGGCTATCTGTGCTGAGCGCGGCATCGCTGAATGTGTGCTTCTAGGTAACCCAGACGAAATCCGTCGCGTTGCTGCACAACAAGGCGTTGAGCTAGGTGCTGGCGTAACTATCATCAACTCTGATGAAGTTCGTGAAAACTACGTTGCTCGTCTAGTTGAGCTACGTGGCGCTAAAGGTATGACTGAAGTTGTTGCTCGTGAGAAGCTACAAGATTCAGTATTCCTAGGCACAATGATGCTTGAGAACGACGAAGTAGACGGTCTAGTTTCTGGTGCGGTTCATACCACAGCAAACACTATCGTTCCTCCGTTCCAAATCATCAAGACTGCACCTGATGCGTCTATCGTATCTTCTGTATTCTTCATGCTACTACCTGACCAAGTATTGGTTTACGGTGACTGTGCGATTAACCCAGATCCAACAGCGGAACAGCTTGCTGAAATCGCTATCCAATCTGCTGATTCTGCAGCGGCATTCGGTATCGACCCTCGCGTTGCTATGATCTCTTACTCTACTGGTGAATCTGGTAAGGGTGCAGACGTAGATAAAGTACGTGAAGCAACTAAGATTGCTCAAGAGAAACGTCCAGATCTAGTGATCGACGGTCCTCTACAGTACGATGCAGCGATCATGGAAAACGTGGCAGCTTCTAAAGCGCCTAACTCTCCAGTAGCAGGTAAAGCAACAGTATTCGTATTCCCAGACCTAAACACTGGTAACACGACTTACAAAGCGGTACAACGTTCAGCAGACCTAGTATCTATCGGTCCAATGCTGCAAGGTATGCGCAAGCCTGTAAACGATCTATCTCGCGGTGCACTAGTAGACGATATCGTGTACACAGTTGCTCTAACTGCGATTCAGGCAGATCAAGCTGACCAAGCAAAAGAAAAAGCTGTTAACTAATTAACCGCATCTTTCTGAATGAAAAAACCTCGCCACGGCGAGGTTTTTTATTTCTTGTTGCTAGACAAGAATCGGGTCCATTGGACGGTTTAATTGATACTGCACGTTCAAATTCGTATTACTCGATCCAATATCCCTATACTTCCAACGAACACCTTCATTGAGCTGGCGAGCAACGACGGACTCTACGGTAAGCAAGTTATCATTTTCTATGATGAGCCTATCGCTATCACTACCACTTGAGGCTGCGCGATAGTGCGTCATGAACCAATCTCGTTTCAACATGTATTGACGCGCGTGACCAAACTCATGAATAAGTCCAACTGCTGGTGACTGCGTCCCTCTAGATACATTTTTGTTTGGCACACGACTGCGCCCGACGGGTTTGTTGCGCTTAATGTCGTTTACATTCAAGCTATCAAAAGGATTCCAAGTCACTAAACTGCCGCGAACATTGCAGCCTGCTTGTTTTACGATTTCTGCAGGAAAAAAGCTGCTAGTTGTGTCAGTTGTACAAAGTAACGTGACCTCTTCACCTCCCGAGAGGAAATCTAATAGTGCTGCGGCCGCGCTAGATTGGCGTAAATAGGCCACCGCGTCGTTATATTTAGTGATAGGTTGTTCCACGGTTTTCCATTTAAAGCCCGTACCTTCGACCACTCCTGGAAATACAGTAATCATATCGTTTCTTCCTTGTTCAGATTCCTGGTGCTTAGCACGAAAGCTCAGCACTTGGTGAATCAGTATAGAAAAAGGAATGAGTTTTACTTGATTGATAATTACAGATTGGAACCTAGCTCGCGACCTAATAAATTGTTTTTGCATCAGACTGTTATTTGTTCTAAAGCGCCAAATAGACAAGCCCACCCAAACAAACCGCACTCAACATAGGTGGAACAACCTTAGCCCACAGTTGACGAGCCCCTATCATAAGTACCATCCCCATCTTAACAATGGTATTCACTGACGCCGCGATAAATATCCCGAGCACAGCAACATCTATCGCCAAAGACTGAGTACTTTGTCGTCCTAAAGTCAGTGAAATAGCATCAACATCCGCAATCCCCGACACCGCAGATAGAACTAAGATACCTGCACTGCCAAACCAATCTGAAAGGGCATGAGATAACAACATAATGATCGCCAACACAACACCAAAGAACAGTGCTGATTGAAGCGCCAACGGGTTAGTCTGTTTGTTTGATTGCTCTATCTTCTCGACTTCACTTCGACGCCATATCCACCAAGCCGGCAAATAAAGTGCAATCATCATGACTAAGACAATCGGCCATAACAAACTCACTAATTGAGGATTGAGAACAGATAGGACAATCAACAAGCGAGGAAACATAGTGCCGCAACTCAACAAGATTCCGCTTGCGAGCAGAGGGCTGATACCTTCCTGCTCACGTGAAAGATGAGAGAACTGCAACGTCAGTGCGGTAGAAGAACTTAAGCCAGCGAAGACAGACGTAAACAATATGCCCCGCTTCGCTCCGCCGATCTTAATCGCGAAATAACCGACAAATGAAATACTGGCGATCAACACCACCATCCACCAGATCTCATAAGGGTTCAGAGCCTTCCAAGGACCATACGCTTGGTTAGGTAAAAGAGGCAATAAAACGATGGAAATAAGCAGAAGACGCAAAGCCGCATCAAGCTCGTACTCTTGAAGGCGCTGCAAAGCCTGATGAAGCTCTTTCTTGTTATCCAGCACAACTGCTGTGATGACTGCCGCCGCAGCAGCCAGCACCGCTTCACCTGAAACAGCCAGACTGCCAAGTACAAAGGTGATCACCAAACTGACCACGCCGGTGATGCTGATGTCCTCGCTCTTTTTTTGCTGAATAACAAACGCAATGCAAGCAAGAATCACCAAAGCAATAAGAGCAAAGCCGAGTAGCAAAGGCGTATACAGATTGGCAAGAATCCCAACCAAGCCACCAAGCAAACCGACTAAAGAGAAAGTGCGGATACCTGCAACGCGACTACCTTCGACGCTGTTGCGCATCACCCAGCCACGTTGGGTTCCCACAATCGCTCCCAAAAGCAGAGCAACAAACAGATTCCAAATTAGATGCTCGCCACTGACAAACTCATTGATATCCATACCCCACCTCAGTCAAAGATCGGTTGTTATATCATCAGTTTATGTGATCGGTAGGAAGAAGCTGTGATGGTGAGAAGATATTGAGAAAAAAGAAAAGGGCCACATCAAATGGCGCTTTTCTTTGAAGTTTTAAACTTAGATAGATTCTCGACCATGAGGCGAATCCAAATCTAATTCAGGGCCTTTGGGTACCACTTGTGTTGGGTTGATACCGGTATGACTGAAATAGTAGTGACGCTTAATGTGGTAGAAGTCTGTGGTTTCTGCAACGCCTTCTACTTGGTATAGCTCTTTCAAATAGCCTTGAATGTTTGCGTAATCGGCAATGCGTTGTTTATTACATTTGAAATGACCTACGTATACCGCATCAAAGCGAACAAGGGTCGTAAACAAGCGCCAATCTGCTTCGGTGATTTTATTGCCCGCTAGATAACGATGCGTTGCAAGGTGAGCGTCGATTTTATCCAGTGCAGCAAACAGTGAATCAAACGCTTCTTCGTAAGCTTCTTGCGTTGTCGCAAAACCACAACGGTATACGCCATTGTTCACGTTCGGATAAATGTAGTCATTCCACTCATCAATCACGCTTTGAAGTTGCTCTGGGTAATAATCATCATGATTGCCCGTTAACTCATTGAACTCGGAGTTGAACATACGGATGATTTCAGAAGACTCATTCGACACGATGGTGTTGGTCTTTTTGTCCCACAAAACCGGAACAGTAACGCGACCAGTGTAATCGGGCTTAGCTTGAGTGTAGATTTGGTGCATACGAGTATGGCCAAATAGTGGCTCAGGTAAACCCATCTGCCAACCTTCGCTGAGCATGTCTGGGCAAACAACCGTGACATCGATGTGCTTTTCCAACCCTTTGAGTTTGCGGAAGATCAGCGTGCGGTGCGCCCACGGACAAGCAAGAGAAACGTAAAGGTGGTAACGGCCCGTTTCAGGTTGGAATGTCGCATCGGGTTTGTTCTTTATCCAATTACGAAAGCCCGCATCTTCTCGAACGAACTTACCGCCATTAGATTTAGTCTCGTACCATACATCATGCCAAACGCCCTCAACTAACTTACCCATGACTGCTCTCCTCTTAATTTGTTTTCCACTATATTAGCGAATCACGCAAAGCTTATAATCCGGCCACTTAGTCCATCTTGTTCAAGAATTTCGAATGAACTAATTCCGGCCAATATCGTAGGCATAAAAAAAGCGCGACCCTATAAAAGGAGCCGCGCTTAAGCCCGTCACAGGCTGAATTTAATTACACTGCTACGTGTAGACAAGATACTGCGTGAACGTCTGAACCTTCGATGTGTGGTCTGGTCTTCGCACACTCATCCGTCGCTTGAGGACAACGAGTACGGAACACACAACCAGAAGGAGGATTAATTGGTGATGGTAGATCACCTTCTAACATCTGAATCTTCTTGCTGCGTTCAATTTCCGGATCCGGAATTGGAACCGCTGACATCAACGCACGTGTGTATGGGTGTTTTGGATCGGCAAACAATGCTTCCGCTTCACCCAGTTCAACAGCGTTACCTAGGTACATAACCAATACGCGGTCAGAGATGTGTTTCACCACTGACAAATCGTGCGCGATGAATACCAATGAAAGACCAAGCTCTTTTTGCAACTCTTTCAATAGGTTAACAACCTGAGCTTGAATCGATACGTCCAATGCTGATACCGGTTCGTCACAGATGATCATCTTCGGTTTTAGAATAAGCGCACGAGCGATACCAATACGTTGACACTGACCACCTGAGAACTCGTGTGGGTAACGGTTGATAACGTTTGGCAGTAGACCTACCTTCGCCATCATCTCTTTAACGCGGTCTTTCACTTCTTGCTTAGTCAGTTCTGGGTAGAACGTCTCTAGCGGCTCAGCGATGATGTCGCCCACTGTCATACGCGGGTTCAAAGAAGCCAAGGGATCTTGGAAAATCATTTGAATTTCTTTGCGCGTTTCACGGCGTTGGACGTCTTTCATCTTCGTTAGGTCTTGGCCTAACCAAACTACTTCGCCATCTGTTGCTTCAACCAAACCAATGATCGCGCGAGCAAACGTCGATTTACCACAACCAGACTCACCTACTACCCCAAGAGTCTCACCTTCGTATAGACGAACGTTTACGCCGTCTACCGCTTTTAGGCTTGAAGGTTTTGCCCAAGGCCATGCAGATTTTGATGCAATGCTGAAGTGAACTTTCAGATCAGATACATCCAGAATTAGTTTTTTGTCTGTACTCATTTGCTCCAAGCCTCCCATTCAGAAAAACATGCACGCTGACGGCCATCACCAAACGGCGTCAGAATTGGTGCTTCACGCTTACAACGATCCATCACACGGTGGCAGCGATCTTGGTAAGGACAGCCAGGTGGTAGACGAAGCAAGTTAGGCGGGTTGCCAGGAATCGTTGGTAGAATCTCGCCTTCTGTATCCAAACGAGGGATCGCCTTCAATAGACCTTCCGCGTAAGGGTGGCTTGGGTTGTAGAAGATTTCGTTCACAGTGCCGTACTCCATGGTACGACCTGCGTACATCACCAGTACTTTGTCACATGAACCAGCAACAACACCAAGGTCGTGCGTGATCATGATGATTGCAGTGTTGAACTCAGATTTCAGTTCGTTCAGCAGATCCATGATCTGCGCTTGAACCGTAACGTCCAATGCCGTCGTTGGCTCATCCGCAATAAGCAGTTTTGGACGACACAGTAGCGCCATTGCGATCATTACACGCTGACGCATACCGCCTGAGAACTCGTGTGGGTACATGGTGATACGCTTACGAGCTTCTGGGATTTTAACCGCTTCAAGCATGCGAACCGACTCTTCGAACGCTTCTGCTTTACCCATACCTTTGTGCAGCATCAGAACTTCCATCAGCTGGTCACTAACTTTCATGTATGGGTTAAGAGACGTCATTGGGTCTTGGAAGATCATCGCGATCTGTTCTGCACGAACCTTGTTCAGCGCTTTTTCTGGCAGATTAAGGATCTCGTTTCCTTCAAACTTCGCGCTACCAGAAATGATACCGTTCTTCGCTAGCAAACCCATGATAGCGAATACGGTTTGTGATTTACCTGAACCCGACTCACCTACGATACCTAGGGTTTCACCTTGGTTTAGGGAGAAGTTCAAATCGTTTACTGCGGTTACGATACCATCTTGCGTGGTAAATTCGACGCGCAGATCTTTGACATCTAATAAACTCATCATTGCTTCCTTTATTCTTTCTATTTTTAATTATCTGTCTTTTGGATCCAGCGCATCGCGCAGACCGTCACCAACGTAGTTGAAGCAGAATAGAGTCACAACCATGAATACTGCTGGGAACGCCAGCTGCCAGATTGCCACTTCCATTGTTTGCGAACCTTCTTGTAGAAGTGCGCCCCAACTTGTCATTGGTTCCTGTACACCAAGACCAAGGAATGAAAGGAATGATTCAGTCAGAATCATGCTTGGGATAAGTAGTGTTGAGTAAACCGCTACGATACCCAGTACGTTTGGAACGATGTGGCGAGTGATGATCTTCCACTTGCTCACACCACAAACGTGTGCCGCTTCAATAAATTCTTTACTACGTAGACTTAGCGTTTGGCCACGTACGATACGAGCCATATCTAGCCACGCAATAGCACCGATAGCGACGAAGATAAGAACGATGTTACGGCCGAAGAATGTTACTAGTACGATAACTAGGAACATGAACGGAACCGCGTATAGGATTTCAAGAATACGCATCATGATACGGTCAACTTTACCGCCGATGAAGCCAGAAGCCGCACCGTAAAGCGTACCAATCACAACCGCAACCAATGCACCTAGAACACCAACCATTAGAGAGATACGACCGCCAATCAGCGTACGTACGTAAAGGTCACGACCTAAGCTGTCAGTACCGAACCAGTGCTCAGCACTTGGACCAACGTGCATTGCGTACCAGTCTGTATCGTCAAATGTGTAAGGTGCCAGCATTGGCAGGAAGATTACCGCAAGGGTCATCAATGCAAGAATGAACAAGCTCACCATCGCCGCTTTGTTACGCATAAAGCGGATGCGGGCGTCTTGCCACAAACTACGGCCTTCAACTTCCAGGTTCTCTGCAAATTTCTCGACCGCTTCAAGATTCTCTTTTTTCGTTAACATAACCATACTTCCCTGTTAGTAGCGAATTTTCGGGTCAATCATTGCTAGCAGAATATCAACGATAGCGTTGAACAAGATGAATAGGAAACCAATCAAAATGGTTACACCCATTACTAGCGAGTAGTCACGGTTGAAGGCTGCGTTTACAAACAGCTTACCAATACCTGGCAGACCAAAGATGGTCTCAACAACTACCGAGCCGGTGATAATGCCGACAAACGCAGGTCCCATGTAAGACACTACAGGAAGCAGGGCTGGTTTTAATGCGTGTTTCAAGATGATGTAACGGTAGCTTAGACCTTTCGCACGGGCAGTTCGGATAAAGTTACTGTTCAATGTCTCGATCATTGAACCACGAGTGATACGAGCAAACGTGGCGACATAAAGCAGTGACATTGCAATCACTGGCAGCACCAAATATTGCCATGAGCCATCATGCCAACCGCCTGCAGGGAATAAATTCCAGTGGAGCGAGAACAAGTAAATCAAAGCTGGCGCCAACACGAAGGATGGCATTACTACCCCAAGCATCGCCGTAGACATAATAGTGTAGTCAAGCCACGAGTTTTGTTTGAGCGCGGCTATGGTCCCGATCGTCACCCCCAGAATGACCGTGAAGATAAAGGCAATGAAACCTACCTTCGCCGATACTGGTAGTGCTACCGAGATTAGCTCGTTTACTGTGTAATCTAAGTATTTGAATGAAGGACCAAAGTCGCCTTGGACAACGTTAGTCAAGTACGTGGTGTACTGCTCAAATACTGGCTTATCTAGGCCGTATTTGGCTTCAATGTTCGCCATAACTTCTGGCGGTAATGGACGCTCGCTCGAGAATGGGTTACCCGGTGCGAAACGCATAAGAAAGAAAGATACGGTGATCAAAACCAACATTGTTGGGATCGCCTCAAATATCCTTTTTGCGATGAATTTAAGCATAAACTCACTCTTTCAGTCTGTGACAGTTAAAAAAATTGATGATAGGCACCGCACGTCCCGTTTTTGGGACGTGTGGGCCTTATTCTTATAGTCTTGAAGCGACTTTAATTAGTCTGCTTTGATGTAAAGATCTTTGGTGTAGATCTTTTCTTCCGCGTTGTTAGCAGGGAAACCACCAACGTGCGGGTTTAGTAGACGAGAACGAACGTACTGGTAGATAGGCGCGATAGGCATATCTTGAGCCATCAGTTGCTCAGCTTCTAGGTAGATCTTGGTACGCTCTTCTTCTGAAGTCGACTTGATCGCTTTGTCGATCAGAGCATCGTACTCTTTGTTACCCCAGTGCTGACCACCAGTTGTGTTCGAGCTAACCATAAGGGTTAGGAATGAAGATGCTTCGTTGTAGTCACCACACCAACCAGCGCGTGCTACTTCGAAATCACCTTGGTCTTTCGTAGATAGGTAAGTTTTCCACTCTTGGTTTTCTAGCGTTACGTCTAGACCTAGAGTTTTCTTCCACATAGAACCAAGCGCTACTGCCAGTTTCTTGTGGTTCTCATCGGTGTTGTATAGAAGAGAGAACTTAAGAGGGTTGTCTTTGCCGTAACCCGCTTCTGCCAATAGGCGTGCCGCTTCTTCGTTACGCTCTTTTTGCGTCATCTTGCCGTAAGCTGGTAGCTCAGGGTTGAAGTGCGCAGTGATTTCAGGCGTTAGGAAGTAAGCAGGCTTCTGACCTTGGCCAAGAATCGCGTTTGCTACGATGTTACGGTCAATTGCGTAAGAAATCGCTTTACGAACGCGAACGTCATTGAAAGGCTCTTTCTTAGTGTTGAATGAGTAGTAGTAAGTACACAGGCTGCCCTCAACCGATACTGACTCTGGGTGCTCTTTCTTCAGACGCTTAAAGTGCTCAGTCGGCAGTTTAGACGTGAAGTCGATTTCACCAGATAGGAAACGGTTCATTTCAGCAACGCCGTTTTCGATTGGAAGGTACGTTACTTTGTTGATAACAGTTTTGTCGTTATCCCAGTACTGTTCGTTACGAACAAGCTCTAGACGCTCGTTCACAACCCAGTTGTTTACTACATAAGCGCCGTTACCTACGAAGTTTTCTGGTTTCGTCCATTGATCACCAAACTTCTCAACTGTCGCTTTGTGTACTGGTTTCATTGTTGTGTGACCAGCCATCATTACAAAGTAAGGAACCGCTGTGTCTAGCTCAACCACAAGTGTGTGGTCGTCTGTCGCTTTAACACCTAGCTCGCTCTTGTCTTTTTTGCCTGCAACGATGTCTTTCGCGTTTTTCATCTTGGTGTATTCCATGTACCAAGAGTATGGCGAAGCGGTTGCAGGATCGACTGCACGCTGCCAGCTGTATACGAAATCTTGTGCTGTTACAGGATCGCCGTTAGACCATTTAGCGTCTTTACGTAGGTGGAAAGTGAAAGTTTTGTTGTCTGAGGTTTCCCAGCTCTCAGCTACACCAGGGATAGTGTCGCCGTCTGCATTTTGGTTCACTAAGCCTTCAAGGAGATCACGAATCACATGCGACTCTGGAACACCTTGAGATTTGTGCGGGTCAATTGTTGCAACTTCGGTACCGTTACCGCGAACGATTTCTTGTTTCTCAGCAAGTTTAGTGCCTGCTGGAACGTCAGCAGCGAAAGCGGTAGTAGAAGAGGCAGCCACTGCCAGACCAGCACCTAGAAGAAGGGCTTGGGTGATTTTGTTCTTATACATGCGTAAAACTCCAAGTTTTTCATTAGCATCCATGACTTCTCTGTAAGGGACTGGAACGGTCAGAATTTTAGAATTTTTTAGCGCACTTTTTGAGCACAAAACACTAAAACCTTACAAAGACTGCGGCACACATTAGCAACCATTGAAGTAATTTGCCATAAAAATGTAGCAAAAAAACTAATAATTCTGTAAATAGCGCCCATATTTAGCAATAAATACCGCACAAAAAGTATTGAGTAGAGAAATACAGATTCGCATGGTCATTTGACAGGCAAAACTTTCGATAAATCTAAATTCAAACTCTTTGATAGCATCTTATGCTAGATATATGTACAAAAATTAACATTTATGACACATTGAGTCTAATTAATAATTGCATATATCTCGTTCGATATTTTTTATTGTGAACAAGGTCACCGAGAGGAGAAAGAGAGGAAAAATGGTGGTTTTGACCGCAAGTGAGAGTAGAAAATGAGCTCGCTTTGAACGCTAAAAAAACAAAAAGCCAGACGCTATTAACATCTGGCTTTAAACGATTTGCTAGCAGAATAAAAAACTACCCTACTTTTCCCAACGCTGTGCAGCTTGATGATCGGTATCGCGAGACTCAATCCAGCGGTTTTCACTGGTGGTGCGCTCTTTTTTCCAGAATGGTGCTTTAGTCTTTAGAAAGTCCATAATGAACTCGCAAGCATCAAATGCCGCACCACGATGTGCACTAGACACACCAACAAAAACGATTTGGTCACCAGTATCGAGATCACCAATACGGTGAATAACGCGAACGCCTAACAAAGGCCAACGTGATTCCGCCTCATCACAGATGTCGATCAGGCTTTTCTCCGTCATACCCGGATAATGCTCTAGGTGAAGACCAATCACGTTGTCGCCAAGGTTCATATCACGAACTTTACCGATGAAGGTCACTACCGCACCAGAAGACGTGCCTTCTGATAGACGTTGGTATTCTTGATCGACCGAAAAGTCTTCAGCTTGTACAGAAACGCGAGGATCCATATTAGCCCCCTGTTACCGGTGGGAAGAAGGCGACTTCATCACCCGCTTTCACTGCTGTATCTAGAGGTACGATGGACTGGTTTACCGCTGCCAGTAACTTACCTGGTTCTAGCGCTAAATCCCACTTGCCTTCTTTGTCAGCACCTGACTCAACAAGGTGAGCTCGAATGGCTTCTACATTATCAAACTGGCCTTCAAGTTCTAGACCATCCATACCAACTAGCTCTCGCGTTTGAGCAAAGAAAAGTACTTTAATCATTATTCCGCCTTGAAGTGTCCAGATTTGCCGCCCGTCTTCTCTAGGAGACGAACTTGTTCAATAACCATGTCTTTCTGCACCGCTTTACACATATCGTAAATCGTTAACGCCGCCACTGAAGCCGCCGTCAGCGCTTCCATTTCTACGCCTGTTTTACCCGCTAGCTTACATACAGATTCGATACGTACTTTGTTTTCTGCTTCGATAGCTTCCAGTTGAACTTCAACCTTAGAAAGCAACAGAGGGTGACAAAGAGGAATCAAATCCCATGTTTTCTTAGCTGCTTGAATACCAGCAATACGAGCCGTCGCAAACACATCACCTTTGTGGTGTTGGCCTGAAACAATAAGTTGCAGTGTTTCTGGAGCCATGTGCACGAACGCTTCAGCGCGTGCTTCACGAACGGTTTCCGCTTTTGCTGAGACGTCCACCATGTTAGCTTCGCCAGACGCGTTGATATGTGTAAATTGGGTCATTGTTTTTCCTTCGCTTTTAGGAAAGGTTATACAGATAGGTGTGGCATGAAGTTACAAGGACGATGGCTTGCATCTAGCTGTTGCTTGATGATCTTCGTCCAACCAGTACGGCACGCACCAGTAGAACCTGGCATTGCAAAGATAACAGTGTGGTTAGCGAAACCAGCAATCGCACGAGATTGAATGGTTGAAGTACCAATTTCTTCATAAGAAACCAAACGGAACAGCTCACCAAAGCCTTCTACTTCTTTATCGAATAGAGGCTTAAGTGCTTCTGGAGTGCTGTCACGTGAAGTGAAACCAGTACCACCAGTGATCATGATTGCTTGTACGTTTTCATCCGCAATCCACTGGGAAACGATCGCACGGATCTTGTACATATCGTCAATTACGATTTGCTTATCAACGACGTTATGACCTGCTTCCTTCGCGTGTTCAACTAGGTAACCACCAGAGGTGTCGTTTTCTTCAGTACGAGTGTCAGATACCGTTAGAACGGCAATGTTTGCAGGTTGAAATTTGCTTTCAGCGTGACCCATTTGTTCACCTATTCTTTAATTTGCTTTTTGATACGCAAGGTATCGATTCTGGAAAAATCATCAGAAGCCACGTCTGCTCCTGATGTGAAATCTGATTGGAATTAACCGCCGATAGACGCGAGATGTGGCGTCATACCTGTGTTGCCATCGTGCAAGAAGTGACTCACGGATTTCGTTTGCAGCTGCGCTTGAATACGTTCAATCAATTCATTTTCTTGCTCGTCACGCTCTAGTAGGTCACGCAGCTCCACGCCATGGTCACCGAACAGACACAGATGCAGTTTACCCAAAGCGGATACACGAAGTCGGTTACAGCTCTCACAGAAGTCTTTTTCGTATGGCATGATCAGGCCAATTTCACCCTTATAATCTGGATGAACAAATACCTGTGCAGGACCATCATTATGAGAACGTACTTTGAGTAACCAACCATTGGCAATTAATTGATTGCGGATAGCGACACCAGAAACATGGTGCTTAGCAAACAGACCATCCATTTCTCCCGTCTGCATTAGCTCGATAAAACGCAGTTGGATAGGACGGTCTTTAATCCAGTTGAGGAAAGCAGGTAGCTCGTTGTGGTTGAGGTCTTTCATTAGTACCACATTAACTTTAACTTGCTCATAACCCACTTCAAATGCACGTTCGATACCATTCATCACTTCAGTGAACTTATTTTCACCTGTGATTTGATGGAACATACGCGGGTCAAGGCTATCCACACTCACGTTGATGTTGGTCAAGCCAGCTTCACGCCAGTCAGCAACTTGTTTTGCCATACGGTAGCCATTGGTCGTTGTCGCGACCTTTTTAATACCCGGCGTGGTTGCTACTGAGTGGATAATGTCAGTAAAGTCTTTGCGTAAACTCGGCTCACCACCTGTGATACGTACCTTTGAGGTACCACAATCTGCAAACGCTTTTACGACACGTTTGATCTCTGGGAGAGAAAGAAATGACGAGTTTTTATTGCCCGATGGCTTATAGCCGTCAGGAAGGCAATAGGTACATTTAAAATTACATACGTCAGTCACTGACAGACGCAAGTAATAGAACTTACGATGAAATTTGTCTTCGAATTGTTGCGCCACGGAACACCTTTCCAAACACGGGAGGCATAATCATTTCCAAGTATGCCCTTGTGACAGTATGTCACTGGCTCAAGACGCTTATCCTAGGACTTAGCATAGTGAGCTCGGAGTTATGGCAACCAGAGGAGGTAAACCCCTGATAGCTTTGCCGTGTAAAATACTTAATATTTGTAATGGAATCCAGACTTGAGTGATAAAAAACTCTCTAGAAACACAATTTACCGCTTAGTGAGTACCCCTTTGGCACTCATTAAGTTAAATTGTAGTCGTTTTTTACAAGATTATTAGAAGAACGTAATGAATATCTACACCGATAAGAAAGTGGTCGCAGTTGGCGGTGGTCACGGTTTGGGCCGTATGTTGGCGGCGTTAAAAGATTTTGGCAGCAATGCAACAGGCATTGTGGCAACAACCGATAACGGCGGTTCAACTGGTCGCATCCGTCATTGTCAGGGGGGTATTGCTTGGGGTGACACGCGCAACTGTATCAATCAGTTAATCACCGAGCCATCGATCAGTTCAATGATGTTCGAGTACCGCTTTAAAGGTACTGGTGAACTCGACGGACACAACCTCGGTAACCTAATGCTGACCGCTCTGGATAACCTATCGGTACGCCCTCTCGATGCGATCAACCTTATCCGCAACATGCTCAAAGTGGACGTTCACATTCTTCCTATGTCTGAGCACCCTTCCGATCTCACCGCGTTGTCAGTGGATGGGCAGTGGGTGACGGGTGAAACCAACGTTGATGAGATGGACACCGATTTACGTCGCCTCGATCTGTCGCCAGAAGTCCCGGCAACGAAAGAAGCCGTTACTGCACTGGCAGAAGCAGACGTAATTATTCTTGGCCCTGGTAGCTTCTTAACAAGCATCATGCCGCCACTGCTGTTGCCAGAACTTGGTAAAGCGATTGCCGCTAACCAAAAAGCAAAAGTGATTTTTGTGGCGAACTTAAGCCCGGAATATGGCCCTGCAGGTCGAATGACGATGAAGCAAAAGCTTGAATGGTGTGAGCGCGCTTGCCAAGGCAGAAAAATAGATGTTGTATTAGCAGAAGAGACCGAACAAGAAGTTCTAGATAACTGGAACGTTGTCACTGAATCATTGGCGTCGACTAACCGCGATTGGCGTCACGACCGTGAAAAGCTGAAGCTTGCGATTGAGAGCCAGTTACTCACTGATTAACTATCATTAAGCAAAGTTCATAAAAAAGCCCTTCTACATCGGAAGGGCTTCTTGTTTATGTACAGCTGTTATTGCTTTCTTTGGTTATCTGAGTTGGTTACTTTGTCCAAGAGCGGTAAGTATCGCGAGTCACATGCAATAAATCGAGCATCTCACCAACTTCACTCCCCTGCTCTACCAACTGATTTGCTTTGGCTTGCTTATCAATGGCAATAGCCAGTTCACACAGTCGATCAGCACCAAAACTCGCTGCGCTGCTCTTCAACGCGTGGCTTATCTCTTTTAAGTAAACCAACTGCTCAGTACCTACAAGAGTGGATAGGTTGCTGATGTAGGTATCCATTTCCCCAAGAAAAATATCAAGCAAAACAGGAACATTATCACGGCCAATTTCGGCAGAGAGTTCTTCAATTTTTTGCTGATTTAATACGTCCGTACTCATACGTTCTGTTTTTCGTCCTTGCTATTCCAAGCTTGCAACTTGCGATAAATCGTCGAAGGGCTGACATCTAGGTAGCCCGCAGCGCGTGGAATGTTGCCGTCACACGCCTGAATCGCCTGCTCGATGGCCATTTTTTCAGTCATCCAAAGCGGCATAATGTCTGACACCGTCATGATTTCAGGTTCAATAAATTTTGAAATCGATTGACGAACCACCGGTTGATTCAGTGGTGGTGGCAGCATGTCCAACGTAATTTCTTTGCCGTTGTTCAGTACCACAATATTACGCAGTACGTTTTGCAACTGACGAACGTTACCCGGCCATTCGTAACTGTTGAAACGTTCAATCACATCTTGTGCAAAACGGATAAAACTCTTGCCTTCCTCGTGAGACATATAACCCAGTAGCGAATACGCAATTTCAATCACGTCTTCGCCGCGCTCACGCAACGGTGGAAGGTGCAAAGGAATCACGTACAAACGGTAGTACAAGTCTTCACGGAAACGGCCTTCTTGCACTTCTTTCCAAGGGTCGCGGTTGGTCGCACATACGAATCGCACGTCGACACTCTTCATCTTTGAAGAGCCCACTTTTTGGAAAGTACCCGTTTGGATAAAGCGCAATAACTTAGTTTGAAGATCTAAGTCCATTTCACACAATTCATCAAGGAACAGCGTGCCACCATCGGCAAGCTCAGCCGCACCTTGACGATCATTCGCAGCACCGGTAAACGCGCCTTTTACGTGACCAAACAATTCACTTTCAATCAGATCTTTCGGGATCGCAGCACAGTTAATAGCGATAAACGGCTTATCGCCACGTTTGCTTGCTGCGTGAATCGCTTCGGCACACACTTCTTTACCGGTACCACTTTCACCTGTGATGAAAATACTCGCTTTACTGCTCGCAGCGGAGTCAATGGTGCGGTAAACCTGCTGCATGGTTTGGCTACTGCCGATAAAGCCTTGGTAATTTTGGTTACCCGGGTTATCCGCTTCATTCTTAAGCTTGGTTGCTTTGCGAATTGCGTTGTTCACCGTGACACGAAGACGGTCGGCTTCACATGGTTTGATTAAGAAGTCTTGAGAACCGTGACGCATCGCTTCTACCGCTGTATCGATAGAGCCATGTGCAGTCATAAAGATGATTGGCACGTCTGGGTGGCTTTTCTTCACCGCGTGCAATACGTCCATCCCCGTCATATCAGGTAAGCGGAGATCGAGCAGAATCAGATCGGGAATTCGATGGTTCAGGCTTTCGATGGCGTCTCTGCCTGTTCCAACAATATTAATATCGATGCCGAGAGGCGTCAGGTAAGAACGGTACAATGCCGCAACGGATGCGGTGTCTTCTACCATTAGTAGATAACGAGACTTTTGACCTTCTGTTATTTGTTGCATAGCCTAGCCGATTTTTTGTTGTGTTTTAAATAATAATCGCATTACGCTTTGCATTTTGCAAATAATCATTTGTTGGATTGTGGGTATTCTAACCAAATTAAACCGAATATCAACAGGTTAAATAGTGGCACAAACCATGCTGTATAAATAATGACCCCTCGGGTCACCTAGCCAACTGACGTTGTTAGTGAACGACATGTTCACAAAACGAGCCAATAGACCCGACTGCCTATTGGCTTCTTTTTTGTCTGTTGAACAGGGGGATAATAAAATGCCCAAGCACCGTCTGTAGACATAAGCACTTGGGCATTGTAAGGCGCGTTGAATTAGCTATTGGCAATGAACTGAGCGCGCAACTTCTCTATCTCATCACGTTTTTGGGCTGCCAACTCAAACTCAAGATCTTGAGCATGTTGGTACATCGCCGCTTCTAAGCGACTGATCTCTTTCTCCAACTGCTGCGGAGACATAATCTCGTAGGTTTGCGAAGGTTCAGCCACTTTCGATAGCGGCACTTGCTTAGTATTGCGCTGACGCTTCGACTTAGTGATATCACCCAATTCCATGATATCTTTAATATTGCGCTTCAAGGCCTGAGGCTCAATACCCATCTCTGCGTTATACGCTTTTTGCTTCTCACGACGACGATCCGTTTCGTCCATCGCTTTCTTCATCGACTTAGTGATCGAATCCGCGTACAGAATCGCTTTGCCTTCGATGTTACGAGCAGCACGACCAATGGTCTGAATCAGTGAACGTTCGGAGCGCAAGAAACCTTCTTTATCCGCATCTAGGATTGCCACTAGTGAAACTTCTGGCATGTCCAAACCTTCTCTTAACAAGTTGATCCCCACCAGCACATCGAACTCGCCTAAACGAAGGTCGCGAATGATTTCAACACGTTCTACCGTATCAATATCAGAGTGAAGGTAACGAACTCTCACATCGTGCTCATGTAGGTATTCGGTCAAGTCTTCTGCCATACGCTTGGTTAACGTCGTCACCAGAACGCGTTCATCTTTCGCCGCTCGAATTCGAATTTCAGACAACAAATCATCAACCTGAGTCGCTACCGGACGTACTTCCAACTCTGGGTCAAGCAGACCTGTCGGACGTACCACCTGATCAGCAATTTCATCGGCTGATTTTTCAAGCTCGTAGTTACCCGGTGTCGCCGAGACAAATATCGTCTGCGGAGAAATCGCTTCAAACTCTTCGAACTTCATCGGACGGTTATCCAATGCAGAAGGCAGGCGGAAACCAAACTCCACCAGCGTCTCTTTACGTGAACGGTCACCTTTATACATGGCACCAATTTGCGGAACCGTAACGTGGGACTCATCGATGATCAGCAAACCATCGTGAGGCAAATAATCAAATAGTGTCGGTGGCGGCTCACCTTCCGCTCGTCCACTCAAGTAACGAGAGTAGTTTTCGATACCTGAACAGAAGCCCAGCTCGTTCATCATCTCAATATCGAACTGAGTTCGTTGGCTGATGCGTTGCTCTTCTAGAAGCTTGTTATTATCCAGAAGCTGCTTCTTACGCACTTCAAGCTCGTCTTTAATGCTTTCAATGGCATCAAGAATACGCTCACGTGGCGTAACATAGTGCGTCTTTGGATAAATGGTATAGCGCGGAAGGTCGCGCTGCTTGACCACACCAGTCAATGGGTCGAATACGCTGATGCAATCGACTTCATCGTCAAACATCTCTACGCGTACCGCATCTTGGTCTGATTCGGCTGGGAAGATGTCTATCACTTCACCTCGAACACGGAATTGGCCACGCTCAAATGCAACGTCATTGCGTGAGTATTGCAGCTCTGCAAGACGGCGTAGCATATCGCGCTGGTCAATCACATCACCGCGACGTAAGTGCAGCATCATTTGTAGATACGATTCAGGGTCACCCAAACCATATATAGCCGATACTGACGCGACAATAATGGCATCTTTACGTTCTAGTAGTGCTTTTGTAGCGGACAAACGCATTTGTTCAATATGCGCGTTAACTGAAGCGTCTTTCTCTATAAAGGTATCCGTGGTCGGAACGTACGCTTCTGGTTGGTAGTAGTCGTAGTACGACACAAAGTATTCCACCGCGTTATTGGGGAAGAAAGACTTCATTTCGCCGTACAATTGAGCAGCTAAGGTTTTGTTAGGGGCAAGAAGAATCGCTGGTCGCTGTGCTTCTGCGATAACATTTGCCAATGTGAATGTTTTACCAGAGCCAGTTACGCCCAATAATGTCTGATGGGCAAGACCTGCATCTAACCCTTCTAACAACTGCTTAATCGCGGTTGGCTGATCACCGGATGGTTGATATTCAGAGACCAGTTCATAAACTTTACTCATACCCTTCCTTAAATTTACTGCACTTTGGCTGTATATATATACACCTTGTTAGATGAAATCTACGTCTATTTTAGATTTATAGCTCATTGTAATTAATTTTTGCGCTTTCTTTACTTTGATCTAGCCTTACTCAGGCGACTCTGTTATAGTCTTTCGCCCTAGTTGATGAACGTCCCCAAATCATCACAATTTAGTTTCCACAACTTTTCCCCAGAAACACCCAATATTATCCTTTATCCCCAAAAGACCAAATCTTATCCACTTTAAGCAATTTTGCGTCGATTTAAATAAATCACTGTTTTATATGATTATTCAGTGCATATTTCTGATTAAAAATTCAAAACAAACCAGCACTGTTGCATATAAAAGATCTTTACTCAGATCTCATCAACATACTTATCCACAATTTTGGTGGATAACTAACTCCAGCCCTTTACTGATAAGGCATACAAAAAAGTAAAGAAAAAAAAGCACTATTTTTTTGCTAGAAATGTGTATTTTTGGTGTTGACAGAAATATAGGTGCTCGGTAAGATTCGACCCGCTTTCAAGCAAAGCAATTCCTCCTTAGCTCAGTCGGTAGAGCGACGGACTGTTAATCCGCAGGTCGCTGGTTCGAATCCAGCAGGAGGAGCCAAATTCCCGAAAAGCCCAGTTGAAAAACTGGGCTTTTTTCGTATCTGCCCTTCTTGAATGTTGACATCAAGATAGCGCTGTATCGTTTCATCAATACGTCTCTTTGTAAGTCCGGCTAACTTAAGCTCTTTCGTCAGCAGCTTGTACTATCAATTCGCCCACAAGTTCACTGTATCAACAATAAATTTGCATATCTCAAGGCAATTTAAATACATAAGCCATTGAATTTCAGATTAATGCAAATTAATCATTCAAAAAATGAAAAGCATTCATTTTACTCATAGATAGTAAATCCATACGATTGACAGGGTTAAGAATGGTTCCGTCCTACTCGTCGCCTCCATTCTATTTATCAATAACTTAGGGATTTACTAATGACTATTCCGACGACTGATATGCTAGAAGCATGGGCTGGATTCACTGCTGGTGAATGGCAAAACTCTGTCAACACTCGTGACTTCATCCAAAAAAACTACACACCATATGAGGGAGACGAGTCCTTCTTAGCCGAGGTTAGCGCATCTACTTCAGCATTATGGAACCAAGTGCTTGAAGGCATTAAACAAGAAAGCCGCACACACGCTCCTGTTGATTTCGATACCGATCTGCCATCAACGATTACTTCTCACGATGCGGGTTACATCAACAAAGATCTAGAAAAGATAGTTGGCTTACAAACCGATCAGCCTCTAAAACGTGCAATCATCGCTAATGGTGGTATTCGCATGGTGAAAAACTCGTGTGAAGTTTATGGCCGCGAATTGGATCCAACGGTTGAAAAGATCTTCACTGAATACCGTAAAACTCACAACAAAGCGTGTTTCGACCTTTACACCAAAGAAATCCTAGCGTGTCGTAAATCAGGCATCATCACTGGTCTTCCTGATGCCTATGGCCGTGGTCGCATCATTGGTGACTACCGTCGTATCGCCCTTTACGGTATCGACTTCTTAAAAGCAGACAAAAAAGAGCAATACAATTCGACACAGACTTTCCTAGAGCGCGGTGGCGATCTTGAGAAAACACTTCGTCTACGTGAAGAAATTGCAGACCAAGTTCAAGCACTTGAAGACATTCGTCAAATGGGTTTGAAATACGGCATTGATATGTCGCTACCTGCAAAAACAGCGCAAGAAGCGATTCAATTTACCTACTTTGGTTACTTGGCGGCCGTTAAATCACAAAATGGCGCAGCAATGTCATTAGGTCGTACATCAACTTTCCTAGACGTATACCTAGAGCGTGATATCGCAAATGGCTTGATTGATGAATCACAAGCGCAAGAGATGATCGACCACTTCATCATGAAACTGCGCATGGTTCGCTTCCTTCGTACACCAGAATACGATTCATTGTTCTCTGGCGACCCAATCTGGGCAACAGAAGCGATGGCAGGTATGGGGGTTGATGGCCGTACGCTAGTATCTAAAACGACATTCCGATACTTACATACACTACATACTATGGGCCCTGCTCCTGAACCAAACATGACGATTCTTTGGTCAGAGCAATTACCTGAGGCGTTCAAACAATACGCTGCAAAAGTATCGATTGATACTTCTTCTGTTCAATACGAAAACGACGATCTAATGCGTCCTGATTTCGACAATGATGACTACGCGATTGCATGTTGTGTGAGCCCGCAGATTGTTGGTCAGCACATGCAGTTCTTTGGTGCACGTGCCAACCTTGCAAAAGCGCTGCTTTACACCATCAATGGTGGTATCGATGAAAAATCGAAAGCGCAAGTGGGTCCGGTAGTGGACAAAGTTCAAGATGAAATTCTCGACTTTGACGCTTTGATGCCACGCTTCGACAACATGTTGGAATGGTTAGCAACGCAATACGTCACAGCGTTGAACATCATCCATTACTCGCATGACCGTTACAGCTACGAAGCATCACTGATGGCATTAATGGATCGCGACGTACACCGCACTATGGCGTGTGGTATTGCAGGTCTGTCTGTTGTCGCTGACTCTTTGGCGGCAATTAAATACGCGACCGTGAAGCCTGTTCGTGATGAAGATGGCATCGCCGTTGATTTTGAAATCGAAGGTGATTATCCAAAATTTGGTAACAACGATGCCCGTGTTGATGACATCGCTTGTGATCTGGTTGAGCGCTTCATGAAGAAAATTCAGAAGATGCACACCTACCGCGAAGCAGTGCCAACTCAATCGATCCTAACGATCACATCTAACGTGGTTTACGGCAAAAAAACGGGTAATACACCAGATGGCCGTCGCGCAGGTATGCCTTTTGGCCCGGGTGCAAACCCAATGCACGGTCGTGATGAAAAAGGGGCGGTTGCGTCTTTGGCATCGGTTTCTAAACTGCCGTTTGCTTACGCGAAAGATGGTATTTCTTACACCTTCTCAATTGTGCCTAACGCACTGGGTAAAGATGAATTAAGTCAGAAGAAAAACCTAGCCGCGCTAATGGATGGTTACTTCCATCACGAAGCGAGCAACGAGGGCATTGCGATTGAAGGTGGCCAACACCTTAACGTCAACGTTCTTAACCGAGAGATGTTATTGGATGCGGTTGAACATCCAGAGAAATACCCTCAGTTGACGATTCGAGTGTCCGGCTACGCAGTACGTTTTAACTCGCTAACTCGAGAGCAACAACAAGACGTGATCAGCCGAACTTTTACAGAAAAACTGTAATCGCGAGATTGTAAAATAATCAAAGCTCATGCCTCTAACTCATTAGGGGTATGAGCTTTTGTCGTTTCTGGCGAACCATACGAAGTGATACCAAAACCATCAACAACGCGTGCGTTAAATCAGTGGCGGTAATTGCGTTTTTCTTTGTTAACAACCATTCACCAAACTTTTCAATTTCTTATTAATTCATCCGCTCACATCACATACACGTATAATTTTCCATCGGGTGCATAAAACCACACCGTTCTCTGGTTGTTATTGGTGTCACAAAACACGATAATATTGGGATCGGATTTTAAGAACGTAATAACTATGACCGAATATATTTTGTTGTTGGTCGGCACTGTGCTGGTGAACAACTTTGTACTGGTGAAGTTTTTAGGCTTGTGTCCTTTTATGGGCGTGTCTAAAAAACTGGAAACAGCAATTGGCATGGGCTTAGCTACAACTTTTGTACTAACGCTCGCGTCTGTGTGTGCATACTTGGTGGAAAGCTATGTTTTACGTCCACTGGGCATCGAATATCTACGAACCATGAGCTTTATTTTGGTGATCGCTGTTGTTGTACAGTTCACCGAAATGGTCGTGCACAAAACCAGCCCGACGCTGTATCGTCTGTTGGGTATCTTTCTACCTCTGATCACAACGAACTGTGCGGTTCTGGGTGTTGCTCTGCTTAACATCAACGAGAACCACAACTTTATCGAATCGATCATTTACGGTTTTGGCGCAGCGGTTGGCTTCTCTTTGGTACTGATCCTATTTGCGTCAATGCGTGAACGTATTGCTGCAGCTGATGTACCTGTGCCATTTAAAGGCGCGTCAATTGCGATGATCACCGCAGGCCTTATGTCTCTTGCCTTTATGGGCTTTACAGGTTTGGTGAAGTAAACGATGAGTACGATTTTAATTGCGATCATCGCTCTTGCTGCCCTCGCCGCTGTATTCGGGGCAATACTCGGTTTTGCATCGATTCGCTTCAAAGTCGAAGCGGATCCAATTGTCGATCAAATCGACTCTATTCTCCCGCAAACTCAGTGTGGTCAGTGTGGCTATCCTGGTTGTCGTCCATACGCCGAAGCGATCGCTAACGGCGACAAAATCAATAAGTGTCCTCCAGGCGGTCAAGCGACCATTGAAAAACTAGCGGATCTGATGGGCGTTGAAGCGGAAGAGTCGGCACACGATCTCGACAGCAAAGTCAAAACCGTTGCTTTCATCCATGAAGACATGTGTATCGGTTGTACCAAGTGTATCCAAGCGTGTCCTGTGGATGCGATTGTTGGTGGTACTAAAGCCCTTCATACCGTGATCAAAGACGAATGTACGGGTTGTGACTTGTGCGTTGCGCCTTGTCCAACTGACTGTATTGAAATGATTCCTGTGGAAACCACCACAGAGAGCTGGAAATGGAAACTTAACGCCATTCCAGTGGTTAACATTACGGATGCTGCCAACGCAGCGAACGTGACTGATTCAATTAAATAAGGTTTCGTATGTTGTCTTTGATTGAACAAATTCGTACTGGTTCGCTATGGGATTTCCCAGGCGGCGTGCATCCGGCAGAAAACAAAAAGCAATCCAACAAAACTGAATTGGTTCATGCAGCCATTCCGTCGGAAATCGTCCTACCTTTAAAACAGCACATCGGTAAAGCAGGTAATCTATTGATTGCTGTTGGCGACACAGTGTTGAAAGGTCAACAGCTAACGGCGTCAGATAGTGGTTTCACCGTTCCTGTTCATGCGCCAACTTCTGGGCAAGTAACAGCTATTGAGCCACGAACCGTAGCTCACCCATCGGGTTTAAGCGAACTGTGCGCAGTGATTACGCCAGATGGTAACGATACTTGGTGTGAGAAAACGCCAGTTGCCGATTACACCCAAGAATCTGCAGATGCGTTAATCGATGTGATCCGTCTTGCTGGTATCTCTGGCATGGGTGGCGCAGGCTTCCCAACGGCTAAGAAGATCCAATCGGGTATTGCACGTACCGAAATTCTTATCGTTAACGCGGCAGAATGTGAGCCTTACATCACCGCCGATGACAAACTCATGCAGGAACATGCAGACGAACTGATCCAAGGTATCGAGATCGTCGAGCATATCCTCAAGCCAAAACTCACCATCATTGGTATTGAAGATAACAAGCCAGCAGCAATCAAAGCGCTGGAACAAGCGGCGATGAACAAAGACATCGTGATCCGCGTTATCCCAACCAAATACCCTTCTGGTGGTGAGAAACAGCTCATCAAGATTTTGACCAACAAAGAAGTTCCTAGCGGCGCTATCCCTGCGGATATTGGCATCCTGGTTCAAAACGTTGGTTCTCTCTACTCAATTAAACGTGCAGTGATCGATGGTGAACCTGTAGTCAATCGCATCGTGACTCTGACGGGTAAAACCTTCAAGCAACCACGTAACGTTTGGACACTTCTTGGTACGCCAGTACAAGCACTGTTAGACGAGTTTGGCTATAAAGCAGATAAGAAACTGCAGCGCCTAATCATGGGTGGTCCAATGATGGGCTTTACCCTACCCCACGCTCAGGTTCCTATCACTAAAACAGCAAACTGTATTCTGGCACCAAAGCGTCGAGAGATCGCTTCTGACCAATACGAAATGGAATGTATCCGTTGCAGCCAATGTGCGGAAGCGTGCCCTGCATCGCTATTGCCACAGCAGCTTCAGTGGTATGCGAAAAGCCAAGAATACGAAAAGCTCGAAGAGCTGAACTTAAAAGACTGTATTGAATGTGGCGCGTGCGCGTTTGTGTGCCCAAGTGAAATTCCACTGGTTCAATACTATCGTCAAGCGAAAGCTGAAATCCGTACACGCGCTCAAGAAGCGGCAGCAGCTGAACGAGCTAAGCTGCGCTTTGAAGAGAAGAAAGCGCGTATGGAACGCGAGAAAGCAGAACGTGAAAATCGCTTTAAGAAAGCCGCGGATGATCGTCGTAAAGACATGAAAGCATCTGGCGGTGACGATGCGATTGCCGCAGCCATCGCTCGCGTGAAAGCACAAAAAGAGAATACCGAAGCGAAAGCCGAGCCAGCAGTGAAACCAGCGGTTGCAGCCGCGATTGCCAAAGCAAAAGCGAAACAAGCTGCAGCGGCTCAATCTGGTGCAGCTGAGCCTGATAACTCAGAAATGGCGAAGCTACGCGAAGAACGCAAACGTCTTGCTCGCGAACGCAAAGCGCAAAAAGAACAAGGCGACGCAGCTACGGATAATGCTGACGATAAGAAGTCAGCGGTTGCAGCCGCGATTGCCCGTGCTAAGGCGAAGAAAGCTCAACAAGAAGACGCATCAACACCTGCCGAAGCCGGTGACAAGAAAGCGGCCGTCGCGGCAGCTATCGCCAGAGCTAAAGCGAAAAAAGCACAACAAGAAGATTCGACCGAATCTGCAGAAACAGAAGCACCTGCTAAACAAACTGAAGATCCAAAGAAAGCTGCTGTTGCCGCTGCCATTGCTCGCGCTAAGGCACGCAAAGCTAAGCAAGAAGACTCTACGGAATCTGCAGAAGCGGAAACACCAGCAGAACAATCTGAAGATCCAAAGAAAGCTGCAGTTGCCGCTGCTATTGCTCGCGCTAAAGCACGTAAAGCTCAGCAAGAAGGTTCTACTGAGTCTGCAGAAACGGATGCGCCTGCTGAACCAACAGAAGATCCAAAGAAAGCTGCTGTTGCCGCTGCCATTGCTCGTGCTAAAGCGCGTAAAGCTCAGCAAGAAGGTTCTACTGAATCTGTAGAAACTGAAGCGCCTGCTGAAGAACCAGAAGTGGATCCGAAGAAAGCCGCGGTTGCTGCAGCGATTGCTCGTGCTAAAGCACGTAAAGCTCAGCAAGAAGGTTCTACAGAATCTGTAGAAGCGGAAGCACCTGCTGATCAAGCTGAAGATCCAAAGAAAGCCGCTGTTGCTGCTGCCATTGCTCGTGCTAAAGCGCGTAAAGCGCAGCAAGAAGTGCAAACAGAACCTGTAGAAGCAAAAGCTCCTTCTGAAGAACTAGAAGTCGACCCGAAGAAAGCCGCGGTTGCCGCAGCGATTGCTCGTGCTAAAGCACGTAAAGCGCAGCAAGAATCGCAAACAGAATCTGTTGAAGCGGAAGCGCCTTCTGAAGAACCAGAAGTCGATCCAAAGAAAGCTGCGGTTGCCGCAGCCATTGCTCGTGCCAAAGCACGTAAAGCTCAGCAAGAAGCACAAACAGAATCTGTTGAAGAAACGCCTTCTGAAGAGCCGGAAGTGGATCCAAAGAAAGCTGCTGTTGCCGCAGCCATTGCGCGCGCCAAAGCACGTAAAGCTCAGCAAGAAGCGAATAAGAACAATACTGAGGAGAACGAGTAATGTCGTTTTTTATTGCCAGTTCACCACACGCTCACAGCCGTCGCAGCACGCCTGATTTGATGAAATGGGTAGCTCTGTGCGCTATTCCTGGCTTAGTGGCTCAAACCTACTTCTTTGGTTGGGGCACCATCATTCAACTTGTGTTCGCTATTGCCGTCGCAGTGTCACTTGAAGCATTAGTCATGCTTGTGCGTAAGCGTTCTCCAATGCGTGCGCTGCGTGATAACAGTGCCATCGTGACAGCATGGCTATTAGCCGTAGCAATCCCACCATGGTCTCCTTGGTGGATCATGGTTATCGGTTTGATTTTTGCAATCGTTATTGCGAAGCACTTATACGGTGGTATTGGCCAAAACCTATTTAACCCAGCGATGGTCGCTTACGTTGTGTTGCTCATCTCCTTCCCTGTCCAAATGACAAGTTGGAGCGCGCCTGTTTCATTGATGTCTGAGCACGTGACTTTTGCAGATGCGTTGTCTCTGATCTTCACTGGCTATGACTTTGATGGTTTGTCGCTGCAACAAGTTCGTGCCGGCGTGGATGGCGTAACAATGGCAACTCCATTAGATGCATTTAAAACTGGTATTCATACTGGTGCAACGCCAAGTGAGGTGCTATCACAACCAATGTTTGGCGGACTTGCGGGTATCGGTTGGCAATGGGTAAACCTAGCTTACTTGGTTGGTGGTCTAGTGATGATCAAAAAGCGCATCATCCAATGGTACATTCCAGTTGGTTTCCTAGGCAGCTTGGCACTGTTTAGTACCGTGTTTAGCTTGATCATGCCGGGAGAAACCGCGTCACCAATCTTCCACCTACTTTCAGGTGCAACGATGTTAGGCGCATTCTTTATCGCAACCGATCCTGTTTCGGCATCAACGACCGTGAAAGGTCGCTTAATTTTCGGTGCTCTGATCGGCGCGTTGGTATTCATTATTCGTAGTTGGGGTGGCTTCCCAGATGGCGTTGCGTTTGCCGTTCTGCTTGCCAATATGTGTGTACCGTTGATCGACTACTACACCAAACCAAGAACTTACGGTCACTGAGGTAAACATGTTAACCGCTATTAGAAAAAATGGTCTGACATTGGCGATCTTCGCCTGTGCAACAACCGGTCTTGTGGCACTGACTCAGTACCTAACAAAAGATCAAATTAAGCTTCAGGAACAAAAGCAATTGCTGTCGGTTCTTAACCAAGTGATTCCGGAAGAAATGCATGACAACAACCTTGTTGCGGCATGTACTATGGTCTCTGCACCCGATCTAGGTACGGTTCGCTCGATGCCAACTTACATTGCTACCAAAGATGGTCAACCAACGGCAATGGCAATTGAGTCCATCGCACCAGATGGCTACAACGGTGAAATCAAAATCATCACCGGCATCGATAACCAAGGCAAGATCCTTGGTACTCGTATCCTAAGCCATCAAGAAACGCCGGGATTGGGTGATAAAATTGATTTACGCGTTACGGATTGGATCTTGAGCTTCACTGGTAAGCAAGTGACAGAAAGTAACTGGAATTCTTGGCGAGTTCGTAAAGATGGCGGCGATTTCGATCAGTTTACTGGCGCAACGATTACCCCTCGAGCGGTAGTGAAAGCGGTGAGAAACACAGTAAACTACGTAAATAAGTCTCGTGATGAGATTCTGAATCAGCCCCTAGACTGCGCAGGAGGCAACCATGAGTGAAAATAAACTGCTAATGAAAAACGGCATGTGGAGCAACAACCCTGCCCTAGTACAACTTCTGGGTTTGTGTCCTCTACTTGCGGTTTCTTCGACCATTACCAACGCCCTTGGTTTGGGTATTGCGACGTTGTTGGTGCTTGTCGGTTCTAACCTGACAGTTTCACTGATTCGTAACTACGTACCAAAAGAAATCCGTATTCCGGTTTTCGTTATGATCATCGCAGCCTTGGTAACTTGTGTTCAACTCTTGATGAACGCTTATGCCTACGGATTGTATCTATCTCTGGGCATCTTCATCCCACTGATCGTAACCAACTGTATTATCATCGGCCGTGCGGAAGCTTACGCCTCGAAGAATGATCCATTGCCAGCAGCATTGGATGGTTTCTGGATGGGGCTTGGTATGACAACCGTATTGGTTGTACTTGGCGCTATGCGTGAACTTATCGGTAACGGCACCTTGTTCGATGGTGCAGACCTATTATTGGGTGACTGGGCTGCGGCACTGCGTATTCAAGTTTTCCACTTCGATAGCAGCTTCTTACTGGCATTGTTGCCGCCAGGTGCGTTTATCGGCGTAGGGCTTTTGATTGCGTTGAAAAACGTTATCGACAGCTCAATTCAGGAACGTCAACCGAAAGAAGAAAAACCAGCCATTGAGCGCGCCCGCGTAACTAACGCATAATATAAGAATTCTAAAATCAAGGCTCTACCACTCGTAGGGCCTTTTTCATAAACCGCAAAGACGGGTTTGGAAGTCAGCAATGAACAAAGTCAAAAGAATTGAAATTCTCGAACGACTCCGAGAAAACAATCCCAACCCTCAGACGGAGCTCAATTGGAGCACACCGTTTGAACTCCTTATCGCCGTACTGCTTTCTGCGCAGGCGACGGACGTAAGCGTAAACAAAGCAACAGACAAGCTCTACCCTGTTGCGAACACGCCACAAGGCATTCTTGATTTGGGTGTCGATGGTTTAAAGGAATACATCAAAACCATCGGTCTGTTTAATTCAAAAGCCGAAAACACCATCAAGACTTGTAAGATCTTACTAGAGAAGCACAACGGCGAAGTACCAGAAGATCGTGCAGCACTAGAAGCTCTGCCGGGTGTAGGTCGTAAAACCGCTAACGTAGTACTGAATACCGCCTTCGGTTGGCCAACTATTGCAGTGGACACGCACATCTATCGTGTTTCTAACCGTACAAAGTTTGCGATGGGTAAAACCGTCGACGACGTAGAAGAAAAACTGCTAAAAGTGGTGCCAAAAGAGTTTAAGCTTGATGTACACCACTGGCTGATCCTTCATGGTCGTTACACATGTGTGGCAAGAAAGCCGCGCTGTGGTAGCTGCATCATTGAAGATCTATGTGAATATAAAGAAAAAGTGTACCCAGACGAATAAACCCGTCTGAAACAATCGCTAGGAGCAAATAATGTCAAACGGTCGAATTCTTCACACCATGCTACGCGTGGGTGATCTAGACAAATCTATCAAGTTCTACACTGAAGTAATGGGCATGCAGCTACTTCGTACCAATGAAAACAAAGAGTACGAGTACACGCTGGCATTCCTAGGCTACGGTGATGAGTCTCAAGGTGCCGTCATCGAGCTGACTTACAACTGGGGTACAACCGAGTACGACTTAGGCTCTGCATTTGGCCATATCGCAATTGGCGTAGACGATATCTACTCAACTTGCGATGAAATCAAAGCAGCAGGTGGCAATGTCACTCGTGAAGCCGGTCCAGTAAAAGGCGGTACAACACACATCGCTTTCGTGAAAGACCCTGATGGCTACATGATTGAGTTGATTCAAAACAAACAAGCGTCAGCAGGTCTAGAAGGCTAACTAGCTCTTTTATTGAAACACGCTATATTGAAACACGCGATGTTTTTGCAGGCAGGTCTGAGACCTGCCTTTCTTTTATCAACAAATTACTTTACGTGATAATAATTATCGTTTAGATTTGTCCACAACATCGATATGTGGGACACGATAATGATCAGTGAATGGGAAAAACACACACTTCTAGCCGATACTGCACTTCAACTAGATGACCCTGTTCGCAGCATTCTTCATTACCAGCAAGCCCTTAGCCTGAGTGAAGATATTAGCGAATGCGTGGAAATAGAAGCCGACGAGAGATTATTGATTTCGGTGATTTCATGCCATAACCTCGCCCAATTCTGGCGTTGGGCTGGTGATACCGAATATGAACTCAAATACCTTCAACTGGCTTCAGAAAAAGTACTCACTCAGATTCCTCAATGCCCAAACAAAGATTGTGCAAGCTTTATTGATTCCATTGGCTGTTGCACAAAAGCACTGATTGATTTCATGAAGCGCCACCCCAACTCAGCAATCGCAAAACAAGTCGAGAAAATCGATACCGCGACCAATTGTGAAATCATCGCTAAGTTCCGCCTAAACTAAAACACATGACACAAAGCTAAGCGGCAACGAACAAAATAAACAACGTCAAACGGATACAAAAACGCCAGAGTCAAACTCTGGCGTTTTTATTGGTTAACTTCAGTTAGACCTGAGTACGTCCCAGTGAAATTACTACACGACGGTTTTTATCTTTACCAATTGGTGAGCCATTGTCTGCAATTGGACGACGCTTGCCGTAACCTTGCACTTGAATGCGATCTCCAGATAGCCCTAGCGACTCAAAGTAAGTACGTAATGATTCAGCACGTCGCTCCGATAAGCTTTGACTTGCGCTCTTACCATCCGTTGAATCGGTGTAAGTCGCCACCAGCACCAAATCGATATCTTGATTATGACGAACATAATCAGCAATTTGCGACAAACGTTTCTTCGAGGCTTTAGTTAACTGATCGCCTTGGCGTTCATAGTGAAGAATCGTGAAGGCGATATCTTCAAAACTGTACTTCAACAAGTTAGCAATACAGTTACTAAAAGCATTGTATTTGCTTTGGAACAATACCGAGGACAACGCGACTTCAATGCGTTGATCACGGCTCTGCCAATCTTGGTAGCTAAACGTTGGGTAGCGCCCTTTTTCTAGCTCAGACAGAATGCCCCAAGCAGTTTGCCCGCCAACATAACCATCAAACTGCTTAAAGAACTTCAGGTTGGTAATACGATCGGCATTCTCACCCGGACGCCAAGGTGGTGGCATAGAAATCAAACTAACATTACGCGTTTCACCCATAGGACGACGCATCTTTAGCTCAAAATCCAAGTTTATCTTTTTACTCGCACGAGACGAAAATACCGCGTCACCAAATCCAGGGATAGGATGCACAAGTTGGCATTCTAATGGCGTGTTCATCACCATTTCCCATTGTGATTGCTGCGGTGTAGCAACATAACGCTTCCCCATCGACGCAAAACTGTTCGCGCTAAGCAAAGACATCACGATACCACTGGTTACTAGCCATTTATTCATCTAAGTACTTCTCTCAAACGGCAGTCTATTGCCGCTTACATGAATCAATTGAAAACATGCAGAACAATGCAAAAATCCCGCCAACATGGAATTTTTAAGGGGTTATAAGGAGTTAACCCCCACTTTGGCAAGTGCATAAAATGGTAAATAACATCGCGAGAATAACAGGTGACCGACTACCTTGTTTTTGGTTATAACCCTTACTGGTTAACGGAGGAATAGAATTCTACATTTCTCCGAAATTGCGGTTTTTCTCATCGGTAGAATCTGCAATAATGCAGCCTTCGTCACACAAATATAAGCCAACATGACAATAGAAAATGAAGCTCTGACCCTGAAAAAACGTTTTCGTGGTTATTTTCCAGTGGTAGTTGATGTTGAGACCGCAGGTTTCAATGCTCAAACTGATGCACTTTTAGAAATCTGCGCCGTTACCCTTAGCATGGATGAAAATGGCGATTTGCATCCTGCCTCGACCATTCATTTTCATATCGAACCTTTCGAAGGCGCGAACTTAGAAAAAGAAGCCCTTGAATTCAATGGTATTCGTGACCCATTCAGCCCTTTACGTGGAGCAGTTTCAGAACAAGAAGCACTCAAAGAAATCTACAAGCTGATCCGTAAAGAGCAAAAAGCGGCCGATTGTTCACGGGCCATCATGGTGGCACACAACGCTGCTTTCGACTTAAGTTTTGTTAATGCAGCTAACGAGCGCTGCAAACTAAAAAGAGTCCCTTTCCATCCATTTGCCACTTTTGATACCGCAACATTAAGTGGGCTTGCTTATGGTCAAACTGTTCTCGCTAAAGCATGTAAAGCTGCAGGGATGGAATTCGACAATCGTGAGGCACACTCTGCCCTTTACGATACACAACAAACTGCAGAGTTATTCTGTGGCATCGTCAACAAATGGAAGGCCCTAGGCGGTTGGCCGCTTGTCGACGAAGAATAATAAATAAACACAACATATTAGGAAAAGTATGAATCCTGTCGTTATATCTGTGTGCGTCATGCTCGTGTTAGCATTGATGCGCGTAAACGTGGTGGTTGCCCTCACGTTTAGTGCCATCGTTGGTGGCCTTGTTGCAGGCATGAGCCTTGGGGATACGGTTGCTGCATTCGAAAGTGGTCTGGGTGGTGGTGCGACTATCGCGCTTAGCTACGCAATGCTAGGTACTTTCGCTGTTGCGATTTCTCGTTCTGGCATCACTGACCTTCTGGCAAAAAGCGTTATCAAACGCCTAAATGGTAAAGAGAGCTCTGCGTCGACTACAGGTCTAAAATACGCAGTATTGGTTGCTCTTGTACTTGTTACCATGTCATCTCAAAACGTGATTCCGGTACATATCGCCTTCATTCCAATTTTGATTCCACCTCTTTTGGGCGTATTCGCTAAGCTGAAGCTGGACCGTCGTTTGGTTGCTTGTGTGCTTACCTTTGGTTTGATCACGCCATACATGGTTCTACCAATCGGTTTTGGTGGCATCTTCCTAAACAACATCCTATTGAAGAACTTGCATGACAATGGTCTAACAGACGTTGTGGCAAGCCAAGTACCGACAGCAATGCTGTTGCCGGGCGCAGGTATGTTGTTTGGTCTTCTAACTGCGATCTTCTTTAGCTACCGTAAACCTCGTGAATACAAAGAGACTGAACTGACCGTTGTTCAAGAATCTGAAGAGAAGCTAAACAAAAAGCATATCGTGGTTGCAGGCTTAGGTATTCTTGCTGCGCTAAGCGTACAGCTATATACGGGCTCAATGATCATCGGTGCACTAGCTGGCTTCATGGTGTTCACTTTCGGTGGTGTTATCGCATGGAAAGAGACGCACGACGTGTTCACTAAAGGTGTACACATGATGGCAATGATTGGCTTCATCATGATTGCGGCGGCAGGTTTCGCTGCAGTAATGAAGCAAACTGGCGGTGTTGAGACGCTTGTACAATCGCTATCAACCAGCATCGGTGACAACAAGCCTCTTGCAGCACTACTAATGCTTATCGTTGGTCTGTTGGTAACAATGGGCATCGGCTCATCGTTCTCTACGATTCCAATCCTTGCAACTATCTATGTGCCGCTTTCGCTAGCATTTGGTTTCTCACCGATGGCGACAATCGCACTAGTAGGTACAGCAGCAGCTCTAGGTGACGCGGGCTCTCCTGCTTCTGACTCAACGTTAGGTCCAACATCGGGTCTAAACGCCGATGGTCAGCACGAGCACATTTGGGAAACCGTAGTACCGACATTTATCCACTACAACATCCCTCTGATCATCTTCGGTTGGATTGCTGCAATGGTGCTGTAATCGCGTCATTGAATAGATACAATTCGTTACGAAAAAGCCGCTCATTGAGCGGCTTTTTGTTGTTTTGGCTTTGAAAACCGGTTTCGGATTATTGCACTGGCATGTTGTCGATGATGCGCTCGCGAATAAACTTCAACGTGTTTTCTGTAGACACATAATCCACTTCAATCGGGAAGTAAGCGTCGTTAATTTGCAGTACCAAACTCGGGTAAGAATTGACACCAAGACTCTTAGCAAGGCTTAACTGGTCTTGGAAAACACCTTCCAGCAAAGTGCCATCCATATCGTTCTTGAACTGCTGAACGTTTAAACCAATCTCTCTAGCAAGTTGCAGATGGGTTGCTTCTTCATGAGGCGGCATCGCACGTAAATAGTAAGCGTGTTGAATCGCCTCTAGCATCTGTTCATAAGAATCTTGGAAGCCTGCAGCGATAACGGCACGGCAAGATTGGTAAGTGCTACGTACTGGTGTGCACAACGTCCAGAAATCGTAGTTAAACTTGGTACCAAGCTGACCTTCGATTTGCTTCCAAATTTGCTCAATTTTCTGCTGCATTTCCGGTGGCATAGGCAGATTAGTATCTGGCGCGAGCCCACCCACAACATACTCAAACTGAATCACACCCGGCAGTTGCTGCTTCAATTTTTCGATGGTTGGTTTGTAGCCCCAACACCAGCTGCACATAGGATCATGTACGTAGTAAAGCTTCAAGTTCATTCCACTAACCTAAAAAAGAAAAAGGAGCCAATGCGGCTCCTTTGTATTCTATCGCCAAATGTGAGTATTTACGAATTACTCAGCGTCACCTTCAACGCGTGCTGCCGCTTCTTTGATCAGAGGCTGAAGCTCACCTTTCTGGAACATTTCCAAAATGATGTCACAACCACCGATCAGTTCGCCTTCAACCCATAGTTGTGGGAATGTAGGCCATTGAGCGTATTTAGGTAGTTCAGCACGAATGTCTGGGTTTTGTAGAATGTCTACGTAAGCGAACTTCTCGCCACATGCCATTAGCGCTTGTGCTGCTTGAGAAGAGAAACCACAGCTAGGCAGTTTCGGTGATCCTTTCATGTACAGCAAGATTGTGTTTTCAGAGATCTGCTGTTTGATTTTATCGATAGTTTCCATCGCTTCCTCATTCATGGATGTGAACTTTAATTATTGCCACATTTTACTCAATAAACACAGAATAAAAACCATATAATTAGTAAGTCTTTATTGGTTTTATCTTAAAATATTTTCATATCGGGGTTTTAATAAAGTAAAAACTTGCTAAAATACTTTTCAAGTCAGTCGTAAAGACTACATATAAATAAAAACACTGGAAGCAATCGAAAGGTAACCCTTTCATATCTATGGAGAATTGAGCAATGGCATTTGAACTACCAGCTCTACCTTACGCGAAAGACGCACTAGAACCACATATCTCTGCAGAGACTCTAGATTTCCACCACGGTAAGCACCACAACACTTACGTTGTTAAGCTAAACGGTCTTATCCCTGGTACTGAGTTTGAAGGCAAAACACTAGAAGAGATCATCAAGACTTCAACTGGTGGCGTATTCAACAACGCAGCACAGATCTGGAACCACACGTTCTACTGGCACTGTCTAGCGCCAAACGCAGGCGGCGAACCAACAGGTGCAGTTGCTGACGCGATCAACGCAGCGTTCGGTTCTTTCGAAGAATTCAAAGCAAAATTCACTGATTCAGCAATCAACAACTTCGGTTCTTCATGGACTTGGCTAGTTAAGAAAGCTGACGGTTCTCTAGAGATCGTTAACACGTCTAACGCAGCGACTCCTCTAACAGAAGAAGGTACTACTCCACTTCTAACTGTTGACCTATGGGAACACGCTTACTACATCGATTACCGCAACGTACGTCCTGATTACATGAACGGCTTCTGGGCTCTTGTAAACTGGGACTTCGTAGCAGAGAACCTAGCGAAGTAATTTACTTCCCCCTAAGTTCAATTTAGTCATATTTAAAAGCTCGCACTATTGCGGGCTTTTTTATTGCTCCTAAAACCAGTTTATTCAATTAATCCCCTCTTTTTCCTAAAGTTCTTTCCGTTGTTGCCGTTAAAAGTGCATCAAGCGAGGAACATCATGCAAATCCATACTTTAGACAAAGCAGCAATCATCAACGAACTTCAGTTCGGTAATGGTATTAACCATGCCGTACACGAAGGTCGTCGCGCTGATTTCTCACTGATTCTGTCTATGTTCTCGAATGATGTTCGTGATGTTGTTCCGGTTGAAGAAGTCCAAGAAGTACTCACGAGTGATGACATTCTTCGCCAACAGTTCGGGTTATCTCAACCTCAAGCACTTCGTTCTGATAGCAGCAGCTACGAACTTGCAGCTGAGCAAGCAAAACAGTTCCATGATGCAGGACTGCCCTCCGCAAAACTGAGCCACTACTTAAAACCAGATGCGCTGACTTACCTTCCTGAAGATACTTTCAATCTACCAGAAGAGGTTTACCACAACCTATCTGGTCATGAACGCCGTAGCTTGGGTGAGCGCAACAAGCAATTGATTCCTGAAGCTGGGTTGTACAATCAACTCGTGACGGCTCAACGTCAGTACCAAATTCAAACGCAAGCTTAGAGATCAGCTTTTTCTCCAACGGCTTACATTCTCGACACGTCAGAAATGTGACGCCTTACAAATTCCAAAACAATTGTTGTTGCTCGAAAGCGTTAGTTTGAAGCTTTTCACACTGAGCTCAAATAAATTCGTCCATGCTATTAGCACAAACCACTGATGTATTCTTTAACACAAGAAATTACAGTGAAGGTGCTATGGATATCAAAGAATCAATCATTCTCGTCACGTCTGCAGGCTCTGTCTTAGGCAGGACTTGCTCTAACCACTTCGCCCACCTTGGTGCGACGTTGGTGCTCTGTGATCAGAACCCTAGTGCCTTAAAGGCAAGCTACGAACAAATCAGTGCCTTCTCCGACAAGGTCTATGCGATGAATGTGTGCAGTGACAACACCACATCCATCAATCTGTTGTTTGACCAAATCGAATCACAGCTAGGGGCAACGCCAGACGTTATCGTAAATTGCTGGACGAGCTCACCAATGCCGAGCTTAATGGCGCCAGAGCCAATGAGCACCTACATCGACCACCTCTCCTCGGCGGCACGGTTCCTCTATACCTACGGACAAGTGAGTGCAGAGCGCTTCCGCTCCAGAGAAAAGAAGGGCGTTATCGTCAACGTTATCTCACATGATAATCATGAGGATCTGACGGGCGTAGAAAGCATGGCGGCTTTGGTATCCGGCTTTACTCATAGTTGGGCAAAAGAACTGACACCATTCAATATTCGCGTTGGTGGTGTGATTCCTTCAGTTAATCACACCAGTGAAGATCTAGACGAAAGGCACTGGGCACAGATCCAAGACGAGTTAGTTAGAAACACAGCTTACATTGTTGCTAATGAGTACTTCAGCGGCCGCGTGGTCACTACCGAAGTCTAATCCTCCCTCGACCTAAGACCACCTTTCGTCCATAAAGCGGACAAATTAAGAAATAAAAAAAAGCCCCAGTCTCTCGACTGGGGCTTTGCTTTTTCCCGATTGTAGGTTTCGTGCTAGCGAAAACCTATCTCACAACTAACGTTTTACTTATGCGTTAGTTTTTTCTTTCTTTGCTTTCGCTGCTGGCTTAGCTACTTGGTCTGCTTTCTTCTTGATTACAGTAGTACCTTCGAAAGTTTCACCTTCAACGAATGCTTTACCGTAGTAAGAAGCCATTAGTACTTCTTTCAGCTCTGTGATTAGAGGGTAACGTGGGTTAGCACCTGTACACTGGTCATCGAACGCTTCAACAGCTAGCTCGTCTAGTTTCGCTACGAAGTCAGCTTCAGAAACACCTGCAGCTTGGATAGACATTGGGATGTCTAGGTCGCCTTTCAGCTCGTCCAACCATGCTAGTAGACGTTCAATCTTCTGAGCAGTACGGTCACCTTCTTGGCTTAGGCCTAGGTGGTCAGCAACTTCAGCGTAACGACGACGTGCTTGTGGACGGTCGTATTGAGAGAACGCAGTTTGTTTAGTTGGGTTGTCGTTCGCGTTGTAACGTACAACGTTCGAGATTAGTAGTGCGTTCGCTAGACCGTGAGGTAGGTGGAACTCAGCACCAATCTTGTGCGCCATAGAGTGACAAACACCTAGGAATGCGTTAGCAAACGCGATACCAGCGATAGTTGCCGCGTTGTGTACTTTCTCACGAGCGATTGGGTCGTTTGCACCGTTCGCGTAGCTTGAAGGTAGGTACTCTTTAAGCATCTTAAGTGCTTGTAGAGCTTGACCGTCTGAGTACTCGTTCGCAAGAACAGATACGTAAGCTTCTAGAGCGTGAGTTACTGCATCGTAACCACCGAATGCTGTTAGAGACTTAGGCATGTTCATTACTAGGTTAGCGTCAACGATAGCCATGTTTGGCGTAATTTCGTAGTCAGCTAGTGGGTACTTAGCACCAGTCTTGTCGTCTGTAACAACCGCGAATGGCGTAACTTCTGAACCAGTACCTGAAGTTGTAGTGATACATACAAGCTCAGCTTTCTTACCCATTTTAGGGAACTTGTAGATACGTTTACGGATGTCCATAAAGCGCATTGCTAGTTCAGCGAAGTGAGTTTCTGGGTGCTCGTACATTACCCACATGATCTTCGCAGCATCCATTGGTGAACCACCACCTAGAGCTAGGATTACGTCAGGTTGGAAGCTCTTCATTGCTTCTGCACCTTTCTCAACAACAGATAGTGTTGGATCCGCTTCTACGTCGAAGAATGTTTGAACTTCGATGCCTTGCTCTTTAAGAAGTTTAACTACTTCGTCAGCGTAACCGTTGTTGAATAGGAAACGGTCAGTTACTAGGAATGCGCGTTTCTTACCTTCTAGGTCGCTCATTGCGATTGGAAGGCTACCACGACGGAAGTAGATAGACTTAGGTAGTTTGTGCCACAACATGTTTTCAGCTCGCTTAGCTACAGTTTTCTTGTTGATAAGGTGCTTAGGACCTACGTTCTCAGAGATAGAGTTACCACCCCAAGAACCACAACCTAGAGTTAGAGAAGGTGCTACGTTGAAGTTGTAAAGGTCACCGATACCACCGTGAGTAGTCGGGATGTTTACAAGGATACGTGCAGTCTTCATCTTGTCACCGAAGTAACGGATGCGGTCTGCGTTAACGTCTTGGTTAGTGTAAAGACCAGATGTGTGACCGATACCACCGATTTCAACCATTGTTACCGCTTGAGCAACTGCGTCTTCGAAGTCGTCAGCACGGAATAGACCTAGAGTTGGAGATAGTTTCTCGTGAGCGAACTCATCATCGTAAGAAACTTTACCTAGACCTTCACCTACAAGAACTTTAGTGTCAGCAGGAACTTTAACACCAGCCATTTCAGCGATTGCTGGAGCAGGTTGACCTACGATTTTCGCGTTTAGTGCGCCGTCGATAAGAAGTACTTTACGTACTTTATCAGCGTCAGCTTTAGATAGAACGTGAGCTTTGTGAGAAGCGAAACGCTCTTTCACTTCGTCGTATACTTCGCCAACTACGATTGCAGCTTGCTCAGAAGCACATACTACGCCGTTATCGAAAGTCTTAGACATAAGGATAGAAGCAACAGCACGTTTGATGTCAGCTGTTTCATCGATAACTACAGGAACGTTACCTGCACCTACACCGATTGCTGGCTTACCAGAAGAGTAAGCTGCTTTAACCATGCCTGGACCACCAGTTGCAAGGATAAGAGCGATACCGTCGTGCTTCATAAGAGCGTTAGAAAGCTCTACAGATGGTTGGTCGATCCAACCGATAATGTCTTTTGGAGCACCCGCTGCTACTGCTGCGTCTAGAACTAGTTTAGCTGCATCGTTAGTAGAGTTCTTCGCACGTGGGTGTGGCGAGAAGATGATGCCGTTACGAGTTTTTAGAGAAATTAGAGATTTGAAGATTGCAGTAGAAGTTGGGTTAGTCGTTGGAACGATACCACAGATGATACCTACAGGCTCTGCGATAGTCATCGTGCCTAGGTTGTCATCTTCTTCCAAGATGCCACATGTTTTTTCGTCTTTGTATTTGTTGTAGATGAATTCTGAAGCGAAGTGGTTTTTGATTACCTTATCTTCAACAATACCCATTCCAGATTCAGCAACTGCTTGTTGTGCTAGTGGAATACGAGCATGGTTAGCTGCAAGAGAAGCTGCGCGGAAGATTGCATCTACTTTCTCTTGAGAAAATGTTGCGAACTCTTCTTGTGCTGCTTTAACGCGTGCTACTAGAGCATCTAGTTCAGCTAAGTTAGTTACAGGCATGGTGGATCTCCTAAAATAATAAATATTAAAAACTTTTTAGTAAGGCTATTGTCTTTCGTTTCTACTGTTTATCAGCGACTTAACTAACAACCATCTTAGTAAATTGCTTTCAGGGCTGAGTATAATATTTCAGAGTGTGAAAAAAATTGACTTGGATCAGTTCTCACAACTGAAATACCCCCAAAGTAGTGGTTTACCACAACAAAACGACTTAAACCATTGATAAACAAATAAATTAAACTTCATTTTTAATTGAGCAAAAAAGAAGCAAACGAACTAAAAACTAAAAGAAACAACAATAATCTGTAAAAAAGTTTCATTTTTAGCCAACAAAATTACATGTGGACCCTAATTTTTGTGCTACTGAGAGTATATCGAATGCGTCATATCTCTCTACAAACCACCTTTCTTTTTGTGAAAAATGTGCGAATGTTAACGTTTGTGTAAAACAGTTCAGGTTACCACCAATCTTCTACGTAACAATTCGTTTCCAGATTGCATACATTTTCTTCAATAATTAGTTTTTCTCACAAATACTAGGCCAAATACGTTAGTTTTTTTCATTTCTTCCGACCGCACTTTTGCCTTACATTACCGCCTAAAATTACCCCCTCTCTTTTTCACTATTGTGAACGTTTACGAGTAAGCAACATGCAGACTTTAGAGTTAGCTATTTTCCTACAGTTTTTCTTAGGTTTGGTCGCAGCAGTGAACCCTGTTGGTATCATGCCTGTGTTCGTATCACTGACCGGTCATATGACACCAGAAGAGAAAAGCAAAACCGCCACGACAGCCAATGTTGCGGTTGCGGTCATTTTGATCATTTCTCTTTTTGCTGGTCAGTTGTTGCTAGATATGTTCAGCATTTCTCTGGATTCTTTCCGTGTTGCTGGCGGTTTGCTACTTCTTAGTATCGCGTTCTCGATGATGAGCGGTAAGTTGGGTGAAGATAAGCAGAACAAGCAAGAGAAATCAGAATACGTCAGCCGCGAACAAATCGGCGTAGTACCACTGGCGATGCCATTAATGGCAGGCCCTGGTGCCATCAGTTCAACCATCGTTTATGGTGCACGTTACCCAAGCGCACTTGATACCGTTGGTATTAGTGTCACCATCATGCTGTTCTGTTTCTGCTCTTGGTTGCTATTCCGTTCTGCTCCTCTGATCGTACGCTTCCTTGGCCAGACAGGTATCAACGTGATCACGCGTATTATGGGCCTGATCCTTGGCGCATTGGGTATTGAGTTCATTGCTAACGGCCTAAGAAACCTATTCCCTGGTTTAGCCTAACTTTCCCAACTTCTGGTATGATGTTGCAATCCGTTTCATTTTAACGCTGACAGTGCAACATCATGCCTCGCAAGTCTCTTAAGCATCATTTATACGTCATCATCTTCGGCACGCACACTCGTGCTGGGCGCATTTTCGATATCGCGCTGATTATTGCGATCATCACTTCTCTTGTGGTTCTCATCTTAGAGTCCTTACCATCTGTGATGACAGAATGGTCACGAGAACTGCGTTATATTGAATACACTTTTACTGCCCTATTCACAGTTGAGTATTTATTAAGACTTTACTGTTCTCCTAAGCCTAAGTCTTACGCCACCAGCTTTTATGGTGTGGTCGATTTGTTGGCTATTTTGCCAACGTATCTGGCTATCTTCTTCCCTGGCGCATCGTTTATGGGTGTCGTGCGATTGCTGCGTGTCATGCGCATCTTCCGAATCCTAAAACTTGTACGCTACCTCCAAGATTCCAACATCTTGTTGCGCTCTCTGCTAATGGCGAGGCGTAAGATTCTTATCTTCTTTAGTACTGTAGGTATTCTGGTCACCATTTTCGGTGCGCTGATCTTCGTTATTGAAGGCCCACACAATGGCTTTACAAGTATTCCGAAAAGCATCTACTGGGCGATTGTGACGATCACTACCGTAGGCTACGGTGACATGGTGCCGCAAACGCATCTCGGGAAAGCCATCGCGTCATTAACCATGTTGCTTGGTTATTCGATACTGGCGGTTCCCACTGGCATTATTACCGCAGAATTGAGTAATGAGATGAATGCACATAAAGAACTGGTGAAATGCCCGAACTGTAACCGCTCCGGCCATGATTCTGATGCGATGCATTGTAAGCATTGTGGTAGTGAGTTAGCGGATCCTGATAATCGCGTCGTGAGTGCAGACGAAGAGGATTAAAATCGGGAATCAGGAATCAGGAATCGGGAATCGGGAATCGGGAATCGGGAATCGGGAATCGGGAATCGGGAATCGGGAATCGGCGATATTTTGTCTTTCTGGGGATAGATTCTGCAACGCGTTTTAGAATGTAGTTTCTTTCACTTGCCTTCCAACGTAGCGCTTCCGGTTATTGGAGCGCTGCATTCTGAACGCCCTTGTATTCTAACTCCACGATCAAAAAAGCCGATGACTTCACATCGGCTTCTACATAACTTTTGGCTCTAAAGAAACAAACATTTCCTCTGGGTAAGGTCTATTCTCGACTTAACAACCGTCAGTGAACACTTCCACCTTGTATTCATCACCCGGCTCCATTGCCGCGGTGTACTTCACGTAGCATTGCGTATCTTCAATCGCTTTGTTGTACGCGCTTTCGCCATCAGGATCAGCGTCAATATATTCAGATCGAGTCACGATCCAAGTATCAGGATTACTTACTGATCCATGGTTATGCGCCCCCCATACCCACTCTTTTGTTAGATCGTGATATCCAGACTCGATATCTAGGAAGTTTTCCATCCCTCCTTTTTGAACAGCCGGATAACCATATTGGACGGAACCGTAACCTTCAACACTGTAAGACTCTTCATGTTCCATTCCTTCTACAGCGGTTTTGCCAAAAGCCATCTCTGCAGCATTATGAACGGAGCCACCTAGTCCCTTGATGACAGCTTCTCTAGCATCATGTTGAAGATTTAAAAACTTAGGTGCGGCAACAACGGCTAGAATGCCGAGAATTACGATGACAACCACTAACTCTATGAGAGTAAAACCTTTTGTATTCTGTTTCATTACCGCACTCCAATTGATTAAATTCGCGGCAACGTTATGCAACAAAAGTCAGCTTACTGTCATTGAAATATCAAAAAAGCGCCCAGTTGGGCGCTTTCAAAATAGACATCTCAGAGTTGAGACAAATTAAGCCTTTTCAGCAAGAATGATGCGTAGAGTACGACGTAGTGGCTCTGCGGCGCCCCATAGAAGTTGATCACCAACTGTGAATGCGTTTAGGAAGTCATCGCCCATTGCCATCTTACGTAGACGGCCTACTGGAATAGAAAGTGTACCTGTTACTTTCGCTGGAGTGAGTTCTTGAGCCGTGATGTCACGGTCGTTTGGAATCACTTTAACCCAATCGTTATGCGTTGCGATGATTTCTTCAATCTCATCCATTGGTACATTTTGCTTCAGCTTGATAGTCAATGCTTGAGAGTGACAACGCATCGCACCGATACGCACACATGTACCATCGATTGGCACTGGCGCATCTTGGAAACCAAGGATCTTGTTCGCTTCTACACCCGCTTTCCACTCTTCCTTACTCTGACCATTGTCGCGTTTAACGTCGATCCAAGGAATCAAAGAGCCAGCTAGTGGCACACCAAACTTATCTGTTGGGAATGAAGAGCTGCGCATTGTGTCGGCAACTTTCTTATCAATGTCTAGAATAGAGCTTGCTGGGTTAGCCAATTCAGAGCTTACAGAATCGTTGATCACACCCATCTGAGAAATCAGCTCACGCATGTTTTGTGCACCTGCGCCAGACGCTGCTTGGTACGTCATTGCACTTGTCCACTCAACCAAACCTTTCTCGAACAGGCCACCGAGACCCATAAGCATCAAGCTAACGGTACAGTTACCACCAACAAAGGTGTTAGTGCCGCCGTGAATGCCTTGTTGAATTTGCGCTAGGTTTACAGGATCTAAAGTAATGATGGAGTCTTCTGCCATACGAAGTGTCGAAGCCGCATCGATCCAGTAACCTTTCCAACCAGCTTGACGAAGTGCTGGGTAAACTTTCTCTGTGTAACCGCCACCTTGACACGTAATCACAGCATCAAGTTGTTTTAAACTGTCAATATCGAACGCATCTTGAAGTAGACCAGCTTCTTTACCTAGGTTTGGAGCTGGGATACCTATTTGAGACGTGCTGTAGAAAACTGGCTCGATCAGATCGAAGTCTTTCTCTTCGACCATGCGCTGCATCAGAACTGAACCGACCATGCCGCGCCAACCAACTAAACCTACTCTCATCGCATTAACTCTCCATGTATATTTTTGAAACTTTCTCCATAGTTCAATTTTCGCCACAAAATCTCAAGCCCTAATTTGCAAATAAACACAACTTTTTTAACGTTTGCCGCGAATTTTTATAATCCCAGTTATTTTCTTCTCTTTTCTTATTGATTAACCATCTAATTCCGACCAGAAAACTGTGAACGTCACGCGATAAGGTCTTACCACTCAGTGGGAAAACAACAATTGCAGCACATATTTTTTACATCACAAAACATTTCAAACTATTAAACTTAAAGTTTTTTAGTTATTAATTTCACAAGCAAACGTTTATGCGGACGAAAGTCAAGATAAAGCACCAAATGTTCGAAATATAATTTTTGTTAATGTATGTTAGGCGCGATTAAAACAGGGAGCGGCCTTCCTCTATTGCTCCATGAACGACAGAGGCACATATGAAGCAAGTTACAACACGTCTTCCTAGTCTGATACAGGTATTTATCTCACTAGGTTTGTTTCTTCTTTTGGCATTTTCATTTACTGCCAAACTAGACCTTCCAATTCAGCTCGCGCTGTACATTGGCTGGTTCATTATCATGCTATTGGGCTTAAGACTCGGCCATCAATACAAAGACCTAGAAAAAGCAGCACTAAACGGTATTTCTAATGGTTTGGGCGCAGTGCTTATTCTTCTTGCTGTAGGTGCCTTAGTGGGTACTTGGATCTCAGGTGGTATCGTACCAACCATCATCTACTACGGTCTGAAAGCCATTCACCCTTCTATCTTCTTACTGGCGACCATGATCATTTGTTCTCTGACTGCATTGGCAACAGGTACATCTTGGGGTGCGGCAGGTACAGCAGGTATTGCGATGATGGGTATCGGTCAAGGTCTTGGTGTTCCAGCACCAATCACTGCGGGTGCGGTTCTATCGGGTTGTTACTTTGGTGACAAGATGTCTCCACTTTCAGATTCCGTGATCCTTGCTTCTTCTATGTCGAATGTAGAAGTGGTTGAGCACATCAAGGGCATGCTGCCTATCGCGCTGATCAGCTACATCATCACTGGCATTATGTTTACCGCATTTGGCTTCCACTTCGCAGGTAAAGTGGATATGAGCCAAGTGGATTCTGTTATTCAGGCAATGGAACAACAATTTTTCATCACGCCTTATTCCTTTGTCCCAGTGATCATCGTATTGGCTCTATTGGCGATGCGCATGCCTTCTTTCCCTGTGATCAGCTTCGGTTCACTACTAGGTATTATCTGGGCAGTGATGATTCAGGATGTAGACTTCCTAACGGCATTTAATACCGCTTGGGCACCATTTGCGATTTCTTCAGGCGTGGATTTCATTGACTCGATTCTAAACCGTGGTGGCATGTCTTCTATGCTGGGCTCTGTTGCGGTGATCGTGTTTGGCCTAGGTTTTGGCGGCCTACTAGATAAGGTTGGCGTACTAGAAACGATTGCAAAACTGTTCGAACGACGTGTTCAAAGCGCAGGTTCACTGGCAACCAGCACAATTGGTACTGCCTTCATGGGTAACGTATTCGGTTCTGCGATGTACGTATCACTGATTCTTACTCCTAAGATCTGTGCTAAGAACTACGACCGCCTTGACTACAAACGTAAGAACTTATCTCGTAACGCAGAGTTTGGTGGCACGCTGACATCCGGTATGGTGCCGTGGAGTGATAATGGTATCTACATGGCAAGTATCTTGGGTGTGGCAACATTGTCGTACGCACCGTTCATGTGGCTGAGCTTCGTGTGTATCATCGTGACCATCTTTACTTCTTACATGGGTTGGTTTGTTGATAAATGCGAACCAACGGCTCCAGCAACAGAAGAACAAACAGAAGCTGTACTAAAGCAACAAACAGCTTAAGGCTTCAGCTTTCTATAGCTAGAAACCTTCCATTAATAAAAAAGGACCGATGATTCGGTCCTTTTTTGTGTCTGCTATTTCGCGTTGCGACTTCTAATTGATTACGCCGATTTAGTGCTGGCTCTTACCGCAGAGCGCTTACCCAAGGCATAACCAAGTACGAGAGGAGCAAAGAAGATCACTAGGATAAACAGAATAAAGTAGATGATGGTGCTCTTCACAAGCTCAATCAATTTGTCCATCGCCAGATTCACCACTTCTTGTGAAACATGGTCTAGGTCCTGAGCAAACTTCTCGCGTTCGTTTGTGATGATTTGAGCAATCTCTTGGCGCTCTCTCGCCACCATCAATTCCAAAGCCTGACGCTCATCACTCAACTGAGACAAACGCTCTTCCGTTTTTTGGTCAATGTCTTCCACTAGAGGCTGTAATTGAACGGCCATCTGCTCTGCCAAGTTACGCATGTATTCAGGGTTGTTGTCGATAAAGTCCTTCAACGACTCAGAAGTCACCTTCAAGCTGTTTAGCGCTGCGTTGACTTGTTCAATACTTGCTGAGCTATTAAGTGCCAGCAACTGGGCTTTCCAAGTCATGATCTTAGGTGTTTGTTCTGAGACCAAACTTAAACGGTCGGATACATCACCGATTGCTTCAGGCATTGTACCAAGCGTGGTAACGGCTTCTTCCTCGCTGATTTGGTTTGCTTGCAACCATGCTCGGTAAGCAGGCGTTCTGATCATGCTTAAGTCAGCAAAAGGATACTTCTCGACAAAGTCTGCCACAAATACTTGGGTCTTTTCGTACACGTCTTTCTTCAATAGCGATTTCGCTAGCTTATCGACTTCTTTTGCCAAATGTTCAGACACTTTTTTTGCTTCGCCAGTCGCAAATAGGTCTTTGCCCGCCCCTTCACTGTAGAACTGGTTCATCTGGTGAGTGAACACCCACGTATCAATCAGCGCAGCCATTGGTGAAACTTGGTAAGCAGCAGCTTGAAGCCCTTCTTCCGCATTGATTTTCCAGAGCAGAATATAGGATTGGTTTACTTTATCGCTCGGCTCATAGTTTTCTTGGAGCACATCAGCGGCTTGCTCGACTTGAGCAAAGAATTGCTGAGCATATTCACGCGTCATAATACGCATGTTCAGCTCTTGTTTGGTGAGCGGTACAGTTTGGCTGTCGATTTTCACCTCTAACAGAGAACACCCTGAAAGACTTAAAACCAAACAAGCCACCATCAATGAGGACAGTCGACGGATGGACATGAAATTACCTATGGTCAAAATGTGTAGAACAGGAACGAACCAAGGCATCAGGTTCGCGAGCGTCCCTTAAATACCTTAATCTTTTCTATTTTAAGTCAGAGGAATATCAATCCGTTAGCACTTCTCGAATGTTTTCACTATTGAGAACTCTTTCGGCAAAAAGTGTCGTTTTCTGTAACGTATCTTCTAACTGACCCAATTTATCGTCTGAGACTTGCTCGCCTTGTTTGATTAAAGATTCGATATCCCCAGAGATATAGTGTAGAGGCATTGCACCTATACTGCCCGATACCCCTTTCAAACTGTGCGCAACACGTTGAGCATGCTCCTTATCCTTCCCTTCAGCAATAAGACCTTTGAGCTTTTCGCTGTCTTCAGCGTGATCTTGGATGAACACTTCCAATAACATGCGCACTGACTCTTCATCACCAGACAATGAGTCGAGCATTTTCTCTATATCAATATAAGGCTCTTTGATGTCTGAACCTTCGCTCTCGGTCGCCATGTTTTGAGTCGGAGGCGTTGTATCATGCTCCTCTTTAGGACGAGTGGGGTCTGTCTGAACCACAGATTCAGACACAACTACCTCATGTTTCGTTTCTGTCAAATGCGCTTTTTCCAGAACAGGAGTAGATGGAACGGTTGGCGTCTCTTCATTCTTATTTGGCGTTGACGATTCTTCCGTCACAAGCACTGTTTTAGAGAATAAAGACCAAGAGATAAGCGCAAGTAAGGAACCACTTACTAACGCAAGAAAAGTGATATAAAACGTGAGTTTTTGCTCAAGGGTACTAATCACAGAAGCGAGTTGGTTCGGGAACTCAGGATTAAGCAATTGATTAGAGAGGTGGCTGCCCTGCGCGTGAGCGGCCAATACGCTTGAAGTCTGGGCTAATCGACGCTGAAATGAGGCTTGTTCTTTGGATTCAAGGTTTTGTGATTCGGTAAACAGAGAATCTAGCTCTTGGTATGTGTCAGCACTTGTTGCTGCGTCGCTGAACATGGCTTCCAGTACCAAAGCGCCCAAACGGTAATACATGGTGCGAAGTTGCTCTGAATTGCTGGCAGACTCGCGACTGTTGTGTAACTGATCTGCGAGAGCAACTAGCTCACTGTCGCTCCCAATAAAGGTTCTAGCACCTTCAAGAAAACGGTCTGTGGAATAAAGCAGCTGAGTTAAATCCGGGGAACCCCATCCGGTAGAATGTTCGCTTTCAAGTTGTAAGCGAACAGCGTAAACAAGCTGAAGCTTCAGAGAGACTTGATCAACGTGTTGTGCACGATAAGGCAATTCGAAGTGGAAGATATTGCGCACCTCGTCCACTTTGCTGCTGAGTTCATCAATGGTCGAGATCGTGCGGATAGTTTGTTGCGCTTGCAGCCAAATACCTACGGCAAATGCACACCACACAGCAAACAAAAGCCAGACAGCTCTTCTAATTCCCTCTTTGAATTGCAGCAATGCTTTTCCCTCGACTATTTCTTATTAATAACAAGCATATACCATGAAACACGCGCTGACTGTGCGCACTTCACATAAAAAAAGAGAGCATAATGCTCTCTTATTATCAATTAGTTACGGCTTAACTGATCTTTTAGGTTTGGTGGCGTGCCTTTGATCGTTAGCGTGTCTGTCTCTGGATCGTAAAAAATACGCTCGCCAAGTAACAAGCTATCAAAGCTGATATTCAAACCGCCACCAGCGCCAACGTACTTAGTTAGCTTGCGTACGGTAGAACGGTCACCAGGGAAAGATTCTTCCAACTCGTAGCCTTGCTCTTTGGTAAAGTCCATAAAGCTTGTGCCATCTTGGCTTGGTGGCAACTCACCAGACAGTTCAGAAATTTGTACTTCGTCGCCTGATTTGATTTGCTCGTTACAGTAGTTGTAAACCTGCTTTTTGTACTCGTTCGCTTCTTGCTTCTCAAGCTTAGAATCCGCACAAAAGTCTTCTACCGCTTGCATTAGCACTTGGTTTTGCTGCTTAGTATCTAGACCAACATCCGCTTGTAGGAAATCGAGGAAGAAGTCTGCTACTTTGCGGCCAACGCGGCCTTTGATGTAAGAAAGGTAACGGTTTGACTCACGGTCTGTGTCGTAACTTGAAAGATCAATGCGCGCAGCAATGTCCATCTTAGTGATATCTAGGTAATCCGTCGCATCAATATCCAAGCCTTCAGTCACTTTTAGACTTTGGTTCATTGGCAAGATACCAATAAACAAATAGTCAGTTGCTAAGCTTTGGTACTCAGCAAAGACTAAGATACCCTCATCAGCAAATGGGTACTTAATCAGCTCTTCTTTCAAGCGATTTGCACTAATTTGTGAGAAATCATAGAAATCTCTCTCCCCTTTGCGCATTTCTTGAAGCCAAAATTGAAATTCGCTGTCTGATTGGAAAGAGCCGAAACCTTTGCCTGCTTTCGAGTGGAATACGCGATGCAGTTCCGCGACAAGGTTTTCAGTAGAGGTATCGTTTTCTAACGACGCCGGGCGAAGTTTAACAACCAGTTCGTCCTGATCGTTTTTGCACAATTGATGCAGAATAACGTTTGAAAGATGAAGGCTCATAGTGATTTTATCTTGCTACAAGGTTTAAGTTGTTGGGCATTGTAGGTTATCATAAGCCGCTTTTACTATCATTATTAGAGTCTTTATGCCGATTACATCTAAATATACTGACGAACAAGTAGAGAAAATTCTTGCTGAAGTGGGTGCTGTACTTGATAAACACGCTGCCTCTCCTGAGTTGACGCTAATGATTGCGGGAAATATCGCAACCAATGTCTTAAATCAACAAGTTGCTGCTTCACAACGCAAAGTTATTGCTGAAAAATTTGCTCAGGCACTGATGTCTTCTCTTGAAGCGCCAAAAACACATTAATAACGGATAATAGAACAAGTACATGGTAGACAGCGGAAACTCATACGGCGAACGCGTATCTCGACTAGTAGGTTGGGGTCACTGGTTTGCATTCTTCAACATCGTTGCATCGATGTTGATAGGTACACGCTATATCGTTCAATCTCCTTGGCCAGAAACCCTTATGGGGCAATTTTATCTGGCTGCATCTTGGGTTGGTCATTTTGGCTTCCTTGTTTTCGCCCTGTACTTATTAGTTCTATTCCCGCTGACGTTTGTCCTGCCATCAAGGAAACTTTTCCGCTTGGTGGCAGTGATATTCGCAACGGTTGGTCAAACCGTTTTATTGATTGATACTCAAGCGTATCAATCCATTAATTTGCACCTGAACCCTGTGGTTTGGGAGCTATTGTTTAGCGAAGATAAAAGCGCGATCAGTTCCGATCTCCAACACCTTTTTGTGGTGATGCCGCTTATTTTCTTGGTGCAACTTGCTCTTTCTGAGTGGGTTTGGCGCAAACAACGCAAACTTTCCCATAAACACGTTGGCCGTCCTTTAGCTGCCGTATTCTTCTTAAGCTTTATGACCAGCCATTTGGTTTACATTTGGGCTGATGCTTACTTCTACAATCCGATTACTAGCCAACGCTCTAACTTCCCATTGTCATACCCGATGACGGCGAAGAGCTTTATGGAAAAACATGGCCTTCTTGACCGTGAAGAGTACCTAAAACGCTTAGCAGAGAACCAAGGCAACATCGATTTAGTCAGCTACCCACTAGAGAAACTTGAATTCAATCGTCGTGGTAACAAGTTAAACGTGCTGATGATCAGCGTGAATAACCTTCGTGCGGACGCGCTTAACCAGAACGAAATGCCGAACTTGTACAAGTTTGCGCAAGACAATCAAAACTTTACTAACCATTACAGCTCAAGCAATGACACATACGGTGCATTTGGCTTGTTCTATGGCTTACCAAGTAGTTACGCGAGCAGCATCAAAGCGCAAGGCAGTGCGCCAGTATTACTAGACGTACTAAAAGATCAGGATTACAGCTTTGGTCTATTCAGCGGTAATGGTTTTGAAGATGACCTGTATTCAGAAGTTATCTTCCGAGGCTTGAATCTGGCTAATGAACTAGATGGCACACAAGCCCACACCGACAAGCAGTCGATTGCAGCTTGGAATACATGGCTAACAGAACAAGCGAAAAAGCCTTGGTTTAGCTACATCGAAGTTACCACTGTCGACAACTTTGAATCTGAGCCGATGGCTGCTAACGAAGAAATTCCAGCCAGCGAACGATTTAAGAAAGCTTACGAGCAATCAGTGAAATCCGCAGATAAAACCGTTGCAGAAATTATTGCTGATTTGGAAGCAAATGAGTTACTGGCTAACACCATCGTGGTTATTACCTCGAATCACGGCAGTGAGTTTAACGAAACCAATACCAACAGTTGGGGAGCAAACAGCAACTACAGCCGTTACCAGCTGCAAGTACCAATGGTGATTCACTGGCCGGGTATGCTACCAGCCGAATTTACGCACAGTACAAGCCACTTAGATTTGTCTGTGACGCTTTTACAAGACATGTTGGGTGTATCTTCAAACCCTTACGATTACAGCAGTGGCCGTAACTTATTTGATGAGAGCCGTCGCCGCTGGATTCTAGCTGGTGACACGCGTGAAATCGCACTTATCACTAGCTCACAAACAACCGTTATAGACAAATTCGGTAACTATAAGCTCTATGATGACAATTATAAGCGTTTGAGAGAGTCTACACCGAAGCTCCCAGTGCTAATGCAAGGGCTGACAGAACTTCAGCGCTTCTATTCAAAAAGCAATTAATTGAACAAAAGCTCTCCACTCGGAGAGCTTTTTCGTTTCTTTTCTCCACAAACAACACAAAATCGTGCAGTAAACATCCAAACGGTTCATTTTGGGGTTTACAAGATTTTCAAAGCCTTATATTATTCGCGTCAA
>NZ_JH976127.1:71210-161033 GCF_000305755.2 Vibrio sp. HENC-03
TCTTGAAAACCGGCATACGTTAATAGCGTATCTAGGGTTCAAATCCCTATCTCTCCGCCACATTTAGAAAAAGCCCGCTAAGTAATTAGTGGGCTTTTTCGTATCTGAAGGCTTAAAGAGGGATTTAGACAAATCCCTCCTTGAATGCAAGCCCAGCACTCACGCCACATTTAGAAAGCTCGTTGAGAAATCAACGGGCTTTCGTCGTTTTAGCGCTTAGAAAATTTCGGGATTTCTAAATCCCTAATTGAGCGCAACCCCGAACTAGGCGTCCCCACACTCAGCCAAGTTCAGAAAAAGTCCGTCAAATCCTCTAGGCACTTTCCATTACGCAAGAAAAAAGCCCACTAATATTTAGTGAGCTTTCATCATTAAGTGTTTGAATGACAGAGTTAGTTTCCTTTCGCTGCCTCAATCCTTTTCTCGAGGTCTGGATGAGTACTCAACCACTCAGGCAACTCGTCATAACCTTGGTTACGGAACAACTCAAACATTTCAGCCATCGGCTTTGTGTCGCCATAAACCTTGAGCATCGCCTCTCTTGCGAATGCATCGGCTTGTATTTCGGCTTCTCTGGAGTAACCACTGGACAACACAAACACACTTGCACCGGCAAGATTGTCCACGATGCCAGAGCTTTCACCTGTTAACAGGGCGACACCAACAGAAAGGACACTCGAATACACCAACCTCTTTAGCATATGGCGATGATGAATGTGACCAAGCTCGTGAAGAATAATACTGTCCAGTTGTTGCTGGTTTTTAGACAACGCCACTAATTCATCGAGCAGCACAACCTTTCCACCAGGTAAGGCAAACGCATTCGCTCCTAGCTCAGAGGATCGGAAAACAATCTCTACTTGATAAGGCAACGCCTCTAACTGCGCTAAGTGCTGCTCTACCCTGCTTCGAATGGCTTCTTGTTCGGCTTTACTCAGCTCGCTCGGTTCCCAACGGGAATCCAAGCTTTGAAGCACCTTTTCGCCAAGTACAACTGAAACACTGTCAGGAATCGCGTATGCGACTTTGTCGCTCACCCAAGGTAACGCGTAATAATATCCCCCGAGCACAACGGCAATACATGCCATCGCAGACACGACCCAAGCAAGCCAGTTCGATTCAATTTTATCAACAAAGCTCGACCTTTTATTTGCCTCCAACCACCGAGACACTTCTTCAGTACGCTCGGTAACGAAAACCCAACCATTGGGCAGCTTAAATCTGACGGGTAAATTGCCTACTGGAGCAGTAATGTCCGCATGTTGCTGATCACAGCTAAAAATATTGTCAGCAACAACCAAACTCAGCGAGTTAGCTTGAGCGACATCCAATTTGGCTTGATGTCGCTCAGAGCTTTTGGGTGGAAACGCGATTCCTTCAAACTGCATTAACCGATTCCAACACCGAGATCGAAGGCTTGTGCAACTTCATCAGAAATCGCTGATTTCACTTTTGAATCTTGGTCTGCAGCTTTCAGTTGGCTCATGTCTCCGATGACGACCGTCTTATCAGCAACATAGCGAGAAGTACGAACCATTACCCATGGTCTAGCAATACTCAAAGTCACAACTTGTAATAGGAAGTTTGAGATAATCAGCCACATGTAGCCATCAACTGTATAGGTAGACTTAAACGTAAAGTTGTTTTCTTCTTGCCCTTCTTTTTCTAGCTTCATTTGGGAGAACAAGTAGTTACGAGTTCTTGTTGCTGTGTATGCCGTCAAGCCGATGGTTAAGCCAATCATACCAAGGTACATGACAACCATTGTAATGACAGGGCTAGATTCATTCAGTGAAGCCAAGTCGCCCGTTGCTGCTTCCATTAGCCCTGAACTCCCAACCATCACAATGACCGCTACAATCGCAATCGCGACAGCTGTGCTAAGGCCGATTGCCACGGCTTTCAGATAGGTTTTTACAAAGAAACTGGTTTCAAGTTCGCCACTAAACTGCCAATCACCATAACGGTAGCCATTAACAAAGTAGCGTTGAACGCCAACCACAACCCAACCATAAAGTGCAGCCATAACGACGACTGAGCAAAGCCCTAAAATAACCGACGCAGCTTGTGAAACGCTTGCAACCGCCACACAGATACCAATGAAAACCATGACTGCCAGCGCAGCACCAAAGCCTCGGCCAAGTATGGTGACGTATGCATCTTTTAGTGACGAATTAAAAGAGAAGTGAACATTGCGGTAACTCGTCATTGCAGAATCAAATCGTGCGTTGCTCCATAACAACCATGGCAGGGCGACATAAAACAGAAGTAAGAGCACAAGCGCCAGTTGGGGAACGAATGAGTTTGCGATACCCCATACCAATACAATCGCCAGCGCGACTAAACGCCCCTTTAAGATTTGCATTGGCTCGGCATGATACTCAAAGTTATCACCGTCGATGTACGTGTTACCGTAGAAGTAGCGCTTTGTTCTTACTTTGGCCCAAGCAGAGTAAATTCCAAGCGTAACGATAGAAAGTAGAACATTGACAATCCAGATGCCAAAAAACTCCCCCCCTCGCCCTTTAAAAGAGATGGTATTGGAAATGCGTTGATGGTTCATATACAGTCCGAATAGTTTATTTAATTTTATGAATTTAAAGGCGTTATCCTATCTCATTCATAAATTGATAAACTTGACTGCCATAAGCAAACTAAACATCAATTATTTATAAAATACATATTAATTATGAATTCAAATTCACCGAAAAAATAATTTAATGGTCATTTCCGCGCAAATGAAAGCATCTAAAGTGATAGAAACCACCCACTCAGTGAATTTAATCGACAATAGCTCATTATCACTAAAAAACTCAAAAACTTGAGACGTCACCTTACCAATCAAAAGGTTAGTTGCTGATTACATTTTTTATCAGGCGAATTGTAAGGTGTTTATAACTATCTAAATACCGCGAAGCCCCCTAATATTCGCCTCGGCATAAGGCAGGAGCATCTTCTTTCTGCATTAGCTAAATCCATCCATTTGTTGTTTTAGACAACGTCAAAGGCTAGGAAAATAAAATTGGGAAAGGATTCCCAGCCCTAAATGTTCATTCGAGAACTGAGTCCATTACCTCGATTTTCAACATTCTAGATTCAGTCTTTAAAAACGAATTCGGCAGCATTCAACAGCTGCATATGAATAGGCACCAAATCCGCGTGTTCACTTCGATAACCACCACCAACGACAGCCGCAACAGGAATACCTCTTTCTTTCATCAACTGCATTAAGAAACGGTCTCGCTCAAATATACCCTCCGTCGACACGTTGAAGTACCCCAGTTCGTCGTCGACATGAATATCCACACCAGCGTCGTAAATCACCATGTCTGGACGATGCAAGTTAATCGCCATCTCGACGACCTCTTTAAACGCCATTAAATACGTTTCATCATTGGTATCGCGACTCAAAGGGACATCAAGGTCAGAGTCTGGCTTTCTCGCCGGGAAGTTTTTATCGCAGTGGAAAGACAAGGTGACAATGTCGGGTTCACTTTCACAAATCGTCGCTGTGCCATCGCCATGGTGGACATCACTATCGATGATCATCACTTTATCGACGTGTTCATGATCAAGCATGTGCTTAGCAGCAATCGCCAAATCGTTGAACAGACAAAAACCACTGCCAAAATTTTTGTGCGCATGATGATAGCCACCGCTTAGGTGAATCGCGACGCCATGTTCTAATGCCTTTTCTGCGGTCAGTACCGTTCCGGCGGTGGATGTCAGTGTCCGCGTTATCAACGCCTCACTCCAAGGAAACCCAATTCGACGCATTTTGGCTGCAGGCATAGTGCCCGTCACCAACAAGTCGACATACTCCCCATCATGCACGCGTTTAATATCATCCGTACTTAGAAGGCTTGGTTGGAAGACTTCAATTTGTCCTCCCCAATCTTCACTCGCGAGCTTCTCCATCACTGCTTGATAAAGGTAGCGATATTTCATGATCGGATAACGGTGACCATTTGGTAGATCGAGTTGCGAGTAAACAGGGTGGTAAATCAGTGGCAGCATGAGACATTCTTTTCATAAAACGTTGTGAAATAGTACCAACTCCCAGAGTTGATTAAAAAGAAATTTAATTGATAATGATTTTCAATATCAATTAAATTTCTACCTATTATGAATAAAACCTTATATACGATACTCGGCGCTTTCTTTGGTTCTTTCTGCGCGATATCTCTGTTCATGTCGATGATATTAGGTGCATGGTGGTTAGTTGATTTTATCGCCCTTAGCTAACACAATGGTTCTGTTTCCACTTAACCTTATTGAATCAGACAGATAGGTGTACTCATGAGTCAGACAGTCTTTATTACTGGTGCGAATCGCGGTATCGGCTTGAGTTTAACCGAGCTCTATTTGCAACAAGGCGCTCAAGTTCACGCGACAAGCCGTAACCTAACAGACAGTAAAGAACTACACGCATTAGCATCGCGTTATAACACCTTGGTGCTACATGAATTGGACGTCACGGATTACCAACGAGTCGCCCATCTAGCAAGCGAACTTCCAGCAATCGATTTGCTGATCAACAATGCTGGTTACTACGGGCCTAAAGGCTATGGTTTTGGTGACACCGACATCAAAGAGTGGCGACAAGTTTTCGAGATAAATACCATCGCTCCATTGAAGTTAGTGGAAAGCTTTTATCCGCTGCTACAACAAGGCAAAGCGAAAAAAATTGCGTGTATCTCCTCTAAAGTCGGCAGCATGACGGAAAACACCTCTGGTGGTGGTTACATCTATCGCTCGTCCAAAGCAGCGCTCAACTCTGTTGTAAAAAGTTTGAGTAATGACCTAACCGATGAGGGATTCACTGTTTTGGCACTTCATCCGGGCTGGGTACGTACTGAAATGGGTGGGCCAAATGCGCTTATTGACCCCCAAACGTCAGCTGATGGTTTAGCAAAGGTGATTGAGCAAAGCACGCAAGAAAACTCGGGGCAGTTTATTAACTATGATGGCACCGAACTTCCTTGGTAATAGTCAACTATCAATAAGTTAACGTTAGGCGACGAAAGGTTCGTATTTTCGTCGCCCATTCTCCACTTCTCCAATCTCATTACTTAACTTGAATTTCACCGTTTCCTATCCAGACTTAGTGAGGTATTAACCCCACTAAGGAGAGTAACCATGGCAGCAGATAAAGATCTGGTGAATTTCAGTGAAGATCATGAGCTCAATTACTGCTTAAGAAGTGCAGGTAAACGTCAAACTCAAGCGAATCGCGATACGCTGATCGACTTAGGACGACAAGTAAAACAGGATTTAGGTAAACGAGTGCTAACTCAAGATGACGTCAGAGGCGCAATCGACAAGAACGATAACTTGTTCGACTAGCCATGACCTTAATATAAGAAAGCGGCACTGGATGGTGCCGCTTGATTGGAAGTAAACATGAGTTATTTAGAGGGTTTACGTTTGGTGGTCGTTGTTTTTGATGCGCCAGCTTTGTTGTAACTGCGCTTCTTACGCTTGAATGCTGGTCGCTCTACTTTAGGAAGATGACGCAGAGATTCCGGAATCGGACCTGACTTTACCTCCCCCATCAGCCCGTCTATACGTTGTTCTAACGCTTGCATGAAAGGTTGATATGCTTGGTTTCTTTCTGCCATTCCTTGTAATTGGTGTTCCCAATGCGCAGTCATATCCGGGTACGTCGAGTCCATTGGCAAAGCGTGGATCAAGCCACGTCCTGCTGGTGAGCTCAAAATCGATTTCCCCTGACGAGTCAACAATTGGCGTTTGAACAAGGTATCAAGAATTCCAGCCCTCGTCGCTTCAGTGCCCAGGCCATCGGTTTCGCGTAATATCTTCTTTAGTTCCTTATCTGCCACATAACGAGCGATGCCCGTCATGGCTTGAAGCAGTGTTGCCTCAGTAAAATGCTTTGGCGGCTCTGTTTTACGATCTTTGATTTCACCCTCACGGCAAGTCAGCACGGTGCCCTCTGCAAGTGGCGGCACAGCATCGATACCATCGTCTTCTTTGTCCGTTTTCCCCATCAACGCTTTCCAGCCCGGAGAAACAAGTTGGCGACCTTTAGCGATAAACGTACCACCAGCAATATCAAAGACGAGCTTCGCTTCCGCGTAAACTGCAGCTGGATAGAATTGCATTAAATATTGACGTGCAATGAGCTGATACACCTTCATCTCATTACCTGATAATGCATTCACATTCGCTTGTTTTGGCGTTGGAATGATTGCATGGTGAGCATCCACTTTTTTGTCGTTCCACGCTTTAGACTTAATCGATAAGTCTGCACCTTGCACCGCGCTTTGTAGCTCTTTGGCATTGTTAGCAATAGCGGAAGTGACAGAACCCGCTTGCGAATAATGCTCCATCGGTAAGTAACGACAATCAGAACGTGGGTACGTGATCAGTTTGTGCTTCTCATACAACGCCTGACAAGTATCCAAAACCTGTTGGGCACTCATGCCATAGCGTTTAGCAGCATCAATCTGCAAGGCTGATAATGAATAAGGAAGTGGCGCAGACTGCTTAGTTTGCTTTTGCTCGGATTCCGTGACTTTCGCAGGCTGGTTAGCAATGCGATTTGCTACGTTCTCGACGAGCTTTCGGTTAAGAACACGACCTTCCTCATCTTGCCAAGGCTTACATGCCTCGCTTGGTTTCCAACGAGCGCGAATATCAAACGAACCATTTTGATCTTGATAAGGGATCAATGCATGCAGAGTGAAATAGTCTTTGGGTACAAAGTTTTCGATTTCTTCGTCGCGGCGCACCACCAAACCAAGTACAGGGGTTTGAACTCGCCCGACCGATAATACGCCTTGGTAGCCTGCTTTTTGGCCCAGCAAAGTATAAGCGCGAGACATGTTCATTCCGTAAAGCCAATCAGCGCGAGAACGCGCCAAAGCTGAAACAGAAAGAGGAATGAAATCGCGATTACTACGCATCGAGCTTAATGCACGCTTAACCGCGGGTAAGTTCAAGTCTGAAATGAGAAGTCGTTGTGTCGCTTCTTTCTTGGTTTTGGAGAGCTTGCAGTAGTCCAACACCTCATCCACCAACAATTGCCCCTCTCGATCCGGGTCGCCTGCATGGATAACTTCTGTAGCATCTTTAAGGAGTTTACGTATTACCGTGAGCTGTTTACTGGCACTTTTTCTCGGTCTTAACTGCCATTGCTGAGGAATAATCGGCAAGTCAGCTATATTCCATTTTTTATAGCGTTCATCGTAGGCATCGGGCTCAACTTGCTCTAACAAGTGACCAATACACCAAGTCACGACATCACCATTACCACAACGGATAAAGCCTTGATCTTTCTTTTGAGGGTTTGGTAGTGCAGCCGCAATCGCGCGACCTAGACTTGGTTTTTCAGCAATAAACAGACGAGACATAAGGTTTTGGAAATCATAATAATTAGGGCCACATTATCTAATGTAGCCCTAACAAATCAAGGAAAACTGTACAGATGAACAGTTATAGCCTCACTTTCTAGCTTACTGAAACTCAACAAACTGAGACAGGTCACGCTCTGGCACTTTCATTGGGGTGCAACCTGGTGTGCCAAGATATAAGAATCCTACGATTTGATCTTCGCCTTCAAGGCCAAAAGCTTGATGCACTTCTGGGTGGAACATCCACTTACCCGAGCGCCAGAAACCTTGGAACCCTTGTGCTACCGCTGCCATTTGCATCGCTTGTGCCGCACAGCCTGCTGACAAGTATTGTTCGAATGCAGGGACTTTCTCATGTTCTGTCACCTTCGCAATCACCGTGATGACCATTGGCGCACGAAACGGGGCATTTTTTACTTTTTCAACGACCGCTTCTTCACTGTTTTCCGCTTCAGCAGCTTTAACAAGAATATCCGACAGTTTCTTCAAGCCATCGCCTTGAGCAATCACAAAACGCCAAGGGGTTAAACCCGCATGATCAGGCGCGCGCAGACCTGCACGAATAATGTTCTCCAACGCTTTACCTTCTGGCGCAGGCTCAGACAACTTGGCAATAGAACGACGGTTGAGCAAAAGATCGAGAGCTTCCATGAGCAAGTCCTTATTTGATTGAATTATTATTTTTACGCAGCTCACTTTAGCATAATCCAAACTTTCGAATAACAACCTGTTTTATAGGGATTTAGAACAAAAAAAGCTGCGCACTTGGCGCAGCGATAAAAGGTTAAGAACGAATGAAAAAACTATTTTGAGGTTACGTTTTAGAGTTTCACAGCAAGTTTGACGCCTTGGCGGATTGCTCTCACCGCATCAAGTTCACCGGCATGATCTGCGCCACCAATAATGTGTAGCTTCTCTCCCAGCTCATGCCACTTGTCCTCAAACGGACGAACCGATTCTTGCCCTGCACAAATCACCACTTTATCCGCCTCTAGCAGCTCTTCTTTGCCATTTACATGAATGTGTAAGCCCCTATCGTCAATCTTGTCGTACGACACCCCACCGTAAAGGTGAACACCACGTTTCTCTAGCGTACGTTTATGAATCCAACCTGTGGTTTTGCCCGGCCCTTTACCAACTCGCCCTTTACGACGTTGAAGCACCCATACTTCTTTATCGCTAACTGCATCAGGGTAAGGATACAAACCGCCCGGTTGAGACATCTCTTTATCAATGCCCCACTCATGCAGCCAATCATCTAATGTTTGACCTACTGGTTCGGTTATCATGGTCGCCACATCAACACCAATACCACCAGCCCCAACAATCGCAACTTTCTCACCAACAGGCGTTTTATCTCGAATCAGTGTTTGGTAGTCGATCACTTTCTCTGGGTTATCAATACCATCAATTTTCACCTTGCGAGGTTCAACACCCGATGCCATGACGACTTCATCGTATTCGGTAAGCAAGTCGTAATTGGCTTCTGTCTCTAGGTGAAGATTCACACCCGTCTCTTCAATGCGGTTCGCAAAGTAACGGATGGTTTCGCGGAACTCTTCTTTGCCCGGGATCTGCATCGCTAAACGGAACTGGCCGCCAATGCGATCGTTTTTCTCAAACAGATCCACTTTGTGCCCACGTTCTGCCAACGTCGTCGCACAAGCCAAACCAGCAGGACCGGCACCTACTACCGCAATGTTCTTCTTCTTGAATGCTTCTTCAACAACAATTTCCGTCTCGTAACACGCTAGCGGATTAACTAAACAACTCGCTCTTTTGCCTTTGAACACATTGTCCAAACAAGCTTGGTTACAGCCAATACACGTGTTGATTAGTTGAGATTTTTCCTGCTCTGCTTTGGCAACAAAGTAAGGGTCAGCAAGGAATGGGCGCGCCATCGAAACCATATCGGCATGGCCTGAAGAAAGAATTCGCTCGGCTTCATCTGGGGTATTGATACGGTTACAAGTAATGATTGGCACTGAGACGTGAGGTTTGACTTTTTCTGTCACCCAAGTGAATGCGCCACGAGGAACCTGAGTTGCAATAGTTGGAATGCGCGCTTCGTGCCAGCCGATACCAGTGTTGATAATGGTAACACCAGACTCTTCCAGCGCTTTTGCCAGTTCAATCACATCTTCAAACGTACTGCCCTGCTCGACCAGATCGAGCATGGAAAGACGGAAGATGATAATGAATTTTTCACCGACCGCTTTACGCACCGCTTTAACGATTTCAACCGGGAAGCGCATACGTTTTTTATAACTGCCACCCCAGTCGTCGTAACGCATGTTGGTACGTTTACATAAGAATTGGTTAATCAAATAACCTTCAGAGCCCATCAGCTCGACACCATCATAGCCCGCTAGCTGAGCCAGCTCGGCACTATTAGCGAACGCTTCGATGGTCTTTTTGATTTGACGCTCGCTCATCTCGCTTGGTGCAAATTTAGCGATAGGCGCTTTCATACCAGACGCACTCTGCGCGAATGGGTGCATCGCGTAGCGTCCTGCATGTAGAATTTGTAGGGCTATTTTGCCGCCGTGTTTGTGCACCGCTTCAGTCACAACCTTATGTGCTTTGGCATGTTTTGGCTTACTGAATTCTGCACTCAAAGGATGTAATCGGCCACGTAGGTTTGGAGAGAAACCGCCCGTCACGATTAGACCTACACCGCCTTTGGCACGTTCTTCATAAAACGCCGCAAGCTTTTGTAGTCCTTCTTTGTGCTCTTCTAGACCAGTGTGCATTGATCCCATCAGGACGCGGTTTCGTAGCTGTGTAAAACCTAAGTCCAATGGCTTTAACAAATTTGGGTACATGGCAGACATCACTAAACATCCATTTTTATTGTTGTGGTCTGACCACAGTACGCCGCAAAAACCAAAAAATCAAACAAGCGTTTACATTTTTGCAACACAAGTCAATCTCACGTTAAAGTATGCCAATTGTTGAATTGCCGTGATAAGCTAAAAAAATTGTTATCTTTTGAGATCTTAGAGATAAGAACCCATACTTTGTAAGATTAGGGAATGACTATCTCGTTATGGAGACAAGATGAAAAAACTCTTCAAATTTATTGGTCTGATATTCAAGGGGATATGGAAAGCCATCACCTTTGTCAGACTCGCGCTGATGAATCTGATCTTCTTAGTGATGATTGCCGTCTTCTACTTTGCCTTTACATACACTGGTGAAGGTCAGCCTACCGTCGATAAAGAATCGGCACTTGTGATGAACCTATCTGGTCCTATCGTAGAACAGCGACGTTATGTCAATCCTATGGATTCGGTAGCTGGCTCAATTCTGGGTAACGAAATCCCGAAAGAGAACGTACTGTTCGACATCGTAGATACTATTCGTTATGCGAAAGATGACCCGAAAGTGTCGGGGTTGGTATTAGCTCTTCGCGATATGCCAGAAACTAACCTGACGAAACTTCGTTACATCGCAAAAGCACTGAATGAGTTCAAAACCTCCGGCAAGCCAGTATACGCGGTCGGTGATTTCTACAACCAAAGCCAGTACTACCTTGCAAGTTACGCAGATAAAGTCTTCCTAGCACCAGACGGCGGCGTATTGATTAAGGGCTACAGCTCTTACTCTATGTACTACAAAACCTTGTTAGAGAAGTTAGACGTATCGACTCACGTATTCCGAGTGGGTACTTACAAATCAGCAATTGAGCCATTCATTCGTGACGACATGTCGGATGCAGCAAAAGAGTCAGCAACGCGCTGGATCACTCAACTTTGGAGTGCGTTCGTTGATGACGTCGCAACCAACCGCAAAATCGACGCCAAAGTACTCAATCCGACTATGGATGAATTGCTTGCAGAGATGAAATCGGTAGATGGTGACCTAGCACAACTGGCAGTAAAAATGGGCCTAGTCGACGAACTGGCTACTCGCCAAGACGTACGTAAGCTATTTGCGAAAGAGTTTGGTAGCGATGGTAAAGACAGCTACAACGCGATTGGTTACTACGACTACCTAGCGACCATGCGTCCTAATCTCGCACCGTCAGAGAACGACATTGCAGTAGTCGTCGCAAGCGGCACAATCATGGATGGGCAACAACCACGCGGCACTGTGGGCGGCGACACGGTAGCAAGCCTACTTCGTCAAGCGCGCAATGACGACAAAGTGAAAGCGGTTGTACTTCGTGTTGATAGCCCTGGTGGTAGCGCGTTTGCCTCTGAAGTCATTCGCAATGAAGTAGAAGCACTGAAAGAAGCAGGTAAACCTGTCGTGGTTTCAATGTCGAGTCTTGCAGCATCTGGTGGTTACTGGATCTCTATGAGTGCAGATAAGATCGTTGCTCAACCAACGACTCTGACAGGTTCAATTGGTATCTTCAGCGTAATCACGACTTTCGAGAAAGGTTTCAACAAACTTGGCATCAGCACTGACGGTGTTGGCACATCTCCATTCTCTGGTGACGGCATCACGACGGGCCTCTCTACTGGCGCTTCTGAGGCGTTCCAATTGGGTATTGAGCACGGCTACAAACGCTTTATTTCTCTGGTTGGTTCAAACCGAGATATGTCATTAGACGAAGTCGATAAAGTGGCACAAGGTCGGGTTTGGACAGGCCAAGATGCACTGTCGTTCGGTTTAGTCGACCAAATGGGTGACTTCGATGATGCCGTGAAACTTGCTGCAAAACTTGCTGAAGTTGAAAACTACGAAATCTACTGGGTTGAAGAGCCTCTCTCACCGACTGAGCAATTCATTCAAGAATTCATGAATCAGGTGAAAGTCTCTTTAGGCATCGATGCAACAAGCTTTCTTCCAAAGAGCCTTCAGCCAGTCGCGCAACAGTTTGAACAAGACGCTAGCATGATGCAAAGCTTCAACGATCCAAAAGGTCAGTACGCCTTCTGTTTAAACTGCGAAGTGCAATAGCTTTCCCAGCTTAGCCAAAAAGGGGCATCTCTGTGCGAGATGCCCCTTTTTATTAGATGTCATTTCGCTATAATCCCCGCCACTGTTCCCCCTACATGAAATAAAGTAGAACGATGACTAGAAAACACATCTACATCGCTTACACCGGTGGCACCATCGGTATGCAAAAATCGGATCACGGCTACGTGCCTGTGGCTGGCTTTATGGAAAAACAACTAGCCAGTATGCCCGAGTTCCACCGCCCAGAAATGCCGGAATACACCATTCATGAGTACGAGCCTCTGATCGACTCATCTGATATGACACCGGCAGACTGGCAGCAAATCGCAGATGACATCCGTGATAACTACGAGAAATACGATGGCTTTGTGATTCTGCATGGTACTGACACCATGGCATACACAGCTTCTGCTTTGTCTTTCATGTTGGAAAACCTAGGTAAGCCAGTAATCGTAACAGGCTCACAAATTCCTCTAGCAGAACTGCGCTCAGACGGCCAAGCAAACCTACTGAATGCACTGCATATTGCAGCAAACTACCCTATCAACGAAGTGACGTTGTTCTTCAACAATCAGTTGATGCGCGGTAACCGCAGCACTAAGTCTCATGCAGATGGTTTTAATGCCTTTACTTCACCAAACCTTCCACCACTATTGGAAGCGGGTATCAACATCCAAATCAGCAACAACATTGCTGTTGGTGAGCAACCAGAAGGTGATTTCAAAGTACATAACATCACACCTCAACCTATCGGTGTGATCACCATGTATCCGGGCATTTCGCACGAAGTTATTCGTAATACACTTCGTCAGCCAGTTAACGCAATGATTCTACTGACGTTTGGTGTGGGTAATGCCCCTCAAAATCCAGAATTACTTGGTCATTTAAAAGAAGCATCTGAGCGTGGCGTTATCGTCGTGAACCTAACTCAGTGTTTGGCTGGCAAAGTTAACATGGGTGGTTACGCGACAGGCTGTGCTCTGGCTGATTCTGGCGTAATCAGCGGTTTTGATATGACACCAGAAGCGGCACTAGCAAAACTTCACTACCTTCTAAGCCAAGATTTGTCTTACGAAGAAATTAAGCAAAAGATGCAAGAAGTGTTGCGTGGCGAAATGAGCCTGTAAACGGTTCTCTTCAACATCCGAATACGAAAAAGCCCAATTTACAAAATTGGGCTTTTTGCTTCGAAAGAGGCGTCCTGTTTAGTTCAAGTTTGGGTTCACTCGAACGATGTCTTGCTCTTCTCCACTGAATTGTTTCTTCAATTCTTGTTTAGATTTAAAGCTGATTTCACCACCAGCGGCTACAGTCATGTGCTGCGCCTCGGTGTTATGTTTTGATTGATACAACATCACAGCTTGCATACATGAGTCTCGCTGCTCTTGGGAAAGTGGTGTACCCTCAGGCCATCTTCCTGTCTCTACTGCGTAAACCAATCGCTCATAGACTTCTGGAGTTATCGCATTTAATAATTGTTCTGCGTCCATAATGTACCTTCTTATTACATTCTATTTACAGAACATAACGGTATAGAAAGCAGAGTCAAGAGCTCGAAAATGAATTGGTGTAACGGATCACAAGCAAAACCATGAAACGAACATACTGGTTACTCGCAGGCCTTGCCAGCCTGACATTAACAGGTTGCTTCGAAGGCAACGTCACCACTGAAGAATTGTGCCAAAAGAATCCACAGCTTCGTTGTGAAAACTTAAATATGGACGATGGTCAATGTCGCATACCTCGCACCAATTTGGTCTGGCATCGCTTTGAGCTACTCAAAGATCCATCAGAAGCCAATCAAGTCATCGAATACGGGTTAGTTGCTGAGTATCGCAAATGTTTAGAACTCGCGTCACAGATCACTCCGATTGATCAAAGCGCGCTAAAACGTAAAAGATTTGATGCCTTGGTGCACAGCATTGATGAGCTGGATCGTATCGTCAATAACTTAAAAGGCTCTAATGACCCAGCAACACTTTACTTCTTGTGGTCTCAAACCGGTGACGACCAAGCACGTCGTCAGTTTTTACAAATGGAAGGCAAACCAGAGCTCAATACCGCAGAAATGCAGTACGCACTCGCTACCTTCTATACCAACCGCGATCCGCAAAAGACATTAACATTACTTCATAATTCGCTATCAATGTCGAACGAAGACAACTTAAAACCAGAAATTTTGAAGTCATTGGCCAGCATTAACCAAGGTCTAGGTAAGAAAGAGCAGGCTTACTTATGGGCCATGGTTGCAAAGCGCTACGATGTCCCGCTTGCTGAGGAGCAACAATTGCAGCGCATGTTTAACTTTGCCGATCCAGAGAAATATGAGCAATTAGATGATTTGGCTAAATCTATATCTAAGGCAATAGATAAAGGGAATTATTCACCAAGGATGATTCCTAGCGATTTATAAAATAAAAAACTCCCGTTCATGTCGGGAGTTTTTTATTTCTACAGTAACGGTTCAGTATTTTATTAATTGAAAGGATGAAACATTCTTTCAATCAAAACTGGCGTTATTGATCGGATTTGTTGAAAATTAACGACACCGAGTTGACACAAAAACGCTCACCCGTTGTTTGCGGTCCATCTTCAAAAACGTGACCTAAATGGCTGTCACAAGTGGCACATCGAATCTCAGTTCGGACCATTCCGTGACTCAAATCCTTAAGATAACGCACCGCAAAGTCGTTAATCGGGGCATCGAAACTCGGCCAACCACAGCCAGAGTCATACTTGTTATCGGAGATAAATAGAGGGGTGTTGCAACAGGTACAGGCATACACACCTGTCTCTTTATTATGAAGCAGTTTACCGGAGAACGGAGGCTCTGTGCCTTGCTCGCGACAGACGCGAAACTCTTCCTCAGAGAGCTGCTCGCGCCACTGTTCATCGGACTTCGTTACTTTTCTTCCGCTTTGTTCTACCAATTTCTGTTCCTTATTTCTTATTTTTGGCAATGACTTTTTTAGCAAAAAACTTGCTTCTCGTAACAGTTGTAGCACATACTTTCTCACCAGGACACCATGTGTAATTAATTTGATACGAGTTCTTATCTCGAAAGTTATATTACGCCAACTGGAATGTAGAATAACCAGTTAAAAGTTTAAAAAACGAGCATTTGCGAAGAATTGTTAAAAAAAGCGTCGCTTTTTTTTGACTTTAAACAAGTTAAGTCCGATTATCTGTTGCAGATGTTTACTGGATTTTGTAATTTTACTACCAGTTATCTTTAATCAGAAATTAAGTTGTGGAGCAACTATAATGACTATCAAAGTAGGTATTAACGGTTTTGGCCGTATCGGTCGTTTCGTATTCCGTGCAGCGCAAGAGCGCAACGACATCGAAGTTGTAGGTATTAACGACCTTATCGACGTAGATTACATGGCATACATGCTTAAGTACGACTCAACTCACGGCCGTTTCAACGGTACTGTTGAAGTTGAAGGCGGTAACCTAATCGTTAACGGTAAAACTGTACGTGTAACTGCAGAGCGCAACCCAGAAGACCTAAAATGGGATGCTATCGACGTTGACGTAGTAGCTGAAGCAACTGGTCTTTTCCTAACTGACGAGACTGCACGTAAGCACATCACTGCTGGTGCGAAGAAAGTTGTTCTAACTGGTCCTTCAAAAGACGCTACTCCAATGTTCGTAATGGGCGTTAACCACGCTACTTACGCTGGTCAAGACATCGTTTCTAACGCTTCTTGTACTACTAACTGTCTAGCGCCTATCGCTAAAGTTCTTAACGACAAGTTCGGTATCGAATCTGGTCTTATGACTACAGTTCACGCTACTACAGCAACTCAAAAAACTGTAGACGGTCCTTCTGCTAAAGACTGGCGCGGTGGTCGTGGTGCTTCTCAAAACATCATCCCATCATCAACTGGTGCTGCTAAAGCTGTAGGCGTTGTTCTTCCTGAACTAAACGGCAAACTAACTGGTATGGCTTTCCGCGTACCAACAGCTAACGTTTCTGTAGTTGACCTAACAGTTAACCTAAAAGAAGGCGCATCTTACGAAGCTATCTGTGCAGCAATGAAAGAAGCTTCTGAAGGCGAACTAAAAGGCGTTCTAGGCTACACTGAAGACCAAGTTGTTTCTCAAGACTTCATCGGTGAAGTTCAAACTTCAGTATTCGATGCTAAAGCTGGTATCGCTCTAACTGATAACTTCGTTAAAGTTGTATCTTGGTACGACAACGAAATCGGTTACTCAAACAAAGTTCTAGACCTAATCGCTCACATCTCTAAGTAATTATTACTTAGCTGAAAAGCAATTAGCGAAGCTTGTGTTTGAAACATAAGATTTGAATAAAAGGCGGCTCTAGAGTCGCCTTTTTTGTATCTGGAATTTGAGAGAATGAAGACTCGACGTTGCACTCAATGTGCGAAGCGTGTCAAAAAAGCTCTCCCTCCCAGCGATAGGAAGCAACACATGGATTTAAAAACTCTCCCAGCTCTAACAGTGCTATCTGATAACGTCACTATCGTCGAAGTTGATCAGGTTAAAGTCGTTCGCGTTATTCATGAGAAAGCAACGGCAGGTATCGCACTACACGGTGGTCATGTCGTGTCGTTCACACCAGCAGGCCAAGAAGACCTAATCTGGATGAGCGAAAAAGCAATCTTTGATGGCAAAGCGGCACTTCGTGGTGGTATTCCTGTTTGTTGGCCTTGGTTTGGCCGCATCGCAGCGCCAGCTCATGGTTTTGCGCGCACAGCAGAATGGGAATTGGTTGAACATCGTGAGAACGACAACGGCGTGATCGTTGAACTTGCTCTCTTCCCAACCGAAGAAACTCACGACATCTGGCCACATATGTTTGATGCTCGTCTTGTTGTTGAAATCAGCGACGAGCTAAAGGTGACATTGAAAGTCACCAACATTGATGATGCAGAGTGGACATTCTCAGGTGCACTACACACATATCTAAACGTTGGTGATATCAAACAAGCACAAACAACAGGTATGGGACCTGAGTACATTGACAGCTTAAAAGAAGGTGAAATCTGCCAAGGCGGTGATGTCCTTCAACTAACTGATACCATCGACCGTGTTTACACTCAGCCAGAAGCGCAAATCTTGGTGAAAGACCCAGTGTTAGATCGCACGTTGAGCGTTGAAAACCAAGGCCATAACTCAGCAGTGTTGTGGAACCCTTGGGCACAAGGCGCACAAAGCATGGGTGACATGGCAGACAACGGCTATGAAACCATGATGTGTGTTGAATCGACAGTGCATGCGCCAAGTATCGAGCAAGGCAAGACGTTAAAGCCAGGTGAGACACATGAACTTATCACTGTGATTTCAGCGCAATAATCCAGTTTAAAGGCCGGTTCACCCGGCCTTTTTTACATTTCCAAAGCACAACACAAGAATCACTCATGCCATACTAAGGCCAACCAAAACGAGTCGAGATAATGGTGTAACGATGAAATACCGCATTTATTCAATATCGCTTCTTATGGGCTTATTGTTTGGCTGTGCCAACACTGAGGTCTCGTTACAAGCCGAAAAGAACGTCGCCGAATACAAGCAATTGTCTCCAACACGATATCAAGTCTATTGCCCCACCGGAATCTGCCGCTTCCAAGTTTCCGCGAACCAGAAAACGGCAATAAGCATTGAGATGTTCTATGCCGAAAATAAACCGTTCAAGAAGATTGAAGGGCTGACCTACGACAATCAAAATCAATATCCGACGTCGAATGTTTTTACTCTTCCCGTAAAATCACACAACGAGAGAATATCTGTGCAAGTCATCGACTATTACAGATAACCCCACTCCGTTATCGCTTTGAATAACGAATAATCGATTCTCGATAAAGTGAAAGCAGTGTATCGCTTTTCACACCGACCCCAACGTTTTGCGCGGAGAAAGTACTCCACTCATCGTGCATGTATTTACGTTGATCCGTTTTCTGAATTGTCATCCCTTCGGCAGGTCCATCAATCACCACTCGAACGGCACCACTGCGCAGAGTAAACAACTCAGGATCAATGACATACGCAATCGCAGAAGGATCATGGACATGGCAACCATCCATTCCAACCTTCTCGGAGTAAAACTTCAAATAGTAGCGGCTCACATCCCAAATGAACTGCCCTACTTCTCCCGCATCCTCTCGCAGTTGGTCTAGGTATTGCCCCGTAAAGAAGCTCTCTTCCGTAACATCCAAACCGATGATGACGACTGGCCACGAAGCCGTGAATACCTTATCGGCGGCATGAGGGTCGTCATGAATGTTTGCTTCCGCAAATGGCGTAACATTGCCTCGATGATCGTTCTCACCAAAAGCGCCGCCCATTACAACCACTTCCTTAACCAAGTTAACGATTTCTGGGTCTGCTTCCAAAGCGAGCGCAAGGTTAGTTAAAGGGCCCACGGCCACCAAGGTGATTTCTCCCGGTTCTGCTCTAACGCTGTCGATGATGAACTGATAGGCAGGCGTATCAATGGCACTTACATCCAGTGCGTTCGGCGCTTTCACATCACCAAAGCCAGCTTCCCCATGTACGACAACTGTTGCTCCAACCGGCGCTTTTATTAAAGGCTTATCCGCACCTTTCGCAACCAACGCTTTCATACCAAACTTCTGTTTTAGGTAAAGGGCGTTTTGCGTCGCGTTATCTATCGTTGCATTACCATAAACGGTTGTAATGGCCATAAGGTCGATATCAGGATGGGCTTCAGCAAAAAGAATGGCCATTGCATCATCGATGCCAGGATCTGTGTCTAGGATGATTTTCTTTGTCATATCAGCTTCTATTAAACGCTTGGAAAGCCCCAACAATACCTATAAAAAACAAGGATAAACGTGACCAAAGCCGAAGGTATGAGCTTTCTTTTAGTCGCTGCTCCTTACTATCGCTTCAACCAAACAAATGAAACTTTCGCCCACTAGCATCCAATTCATTGGTGGCTCAACTTACTCAACCTTGTTTGGTCATTCCATTTCTGCAATAAAATCACCCAGTCAGCGGTCATTTATTATCTAAGCTATTGGTTGCTCTTATTTTTTGACAATTAACTTAATAAATATCAAAAAAACTCGTCATATAAATCGCTAGCATGCCGATACAACATTTATAACATCTATCAATAATCAGGAAAGACACTACATGCTAGACAAATATCGGAATCAAAGTGTCGGTTTCCAGCTCAAACTGGTCATCACACTGTGTCTGCTTATTGCATTTTCAAGCATTGCTGCGCTTGTTTATCAAAACGCTTCAAACGTACTTTTAGAAAACACGCTGAAAGAACATCAATCTAAAGTGGAATCGATGGCAAAAACCATTGCAGGCCAGTTCAATGCTTATCTGCACACGGCAGAAGTTTTGGAATCAACCTTCCGTAATGGTTATTTGGCGGGTGTCTATGTCGAGAGTTACAACGTCGACTTTCAAGGTCACCAAGTACCAAATATCACCCAATACAGCGAAAGCTTGATTGGTGACACTAAGTTAGTTGACAGCTTCACTCGTGACACTGGCGCTGTTGCGACCCTGTTTGCTCCAATGGGCAACGACTTCATTCGCGTCGCTACTTCACTAAAAGATCCTCAAGGTAAAAGAGCACTTGGCACTACATTGGGGCTTAACCACCCGGGTTACCAAAAGCTTAAAAACGGCCAACCTTACTATGCGCAAATCAAACTTTATGGTGAGCGCTACATCACCTACTACGCACCTTTAAAAGACGCGAATGGTAAGGTCAACGGTATCTCATTCATTGGTCTACCTGTTGAGCGCGCGACCCAAGATCTATTCAGCTCGCTACAAAGCGTAAAATGGGGTGACACTGGTTACACCATCATTCTGGATAACGAAAAAGACAACCAAGGTCATTACCTTCTTCACCCAAAACACGAAGAGAGCGATCCACCGATTCAAGAAGTGTCTGACTACAACGGCAACAAGCCTTTCTACCAACTTTTCGAACAAGAAAGTGGCTTAATTCGCTACCCATTTGAGTACCAAGGTACCGTGGGTGAAAAGTACCTGGTTTACACTCAAGTACCGGGTTGGAACTGGAAACTCTTGGGTGGCACTTTCATCAATGAAGTCACCAAAGGCAGCCAAGCTTTGCTTCAACTGATTGCGACGATTTCTCTCATTGTGGCAGCGGCAACTTTTGTGGTGCTTACGCTTGTACTCAACCGAACGCTAAATCCACTCACCGTTTTGAATGGCTACATGAACCGTTTGGCAAAAGGCGAAGTGAGTATTGATATTCCTGCGTCAGGTAAAGCATCGAAAAACGAAATCATTAACTTGAACAACGGCGTTGCCAATATGGCGGGACAGTTGAACGAGTTGGTTGGTCAAATTCGCTCGACTAGCGACCAAGTTGAAAGTAACTCGACCAGCGTTGTGGATGATGCAAACCGTAACCTGATGCAATCGGATCTTCAGCAAGAGCAGGTAGAGCAAGTGGTAACTGCAATTGAAGAGATGGCTTCATCTGCTCAATCTGTCGCTCAACAAGTCGAGCAAATTGCCGAAAATGTTCGCTCTGCAAACACTGACAGCCAATCTGGTCTAGAAGTCGTTGAAGGCGTTTGTATTGATGTTGCGCAGTTAAATGATCAACTGGATCAATCTGCGGCAGCCATCGAGCAAGTGAACCGTGACAGCGAAAGCATCCAAACCGTGACGAAAATGATTGATGAGATCGCAGAGCAAACCAACCTACTTGCGCTTAACGCAGCTATTGAGGCGGCACGTGCAGGTGAACAAGGCCGTGGCTTTGCCGTAGTGGCTGACGAAGTGCGAACCCTTGCTCATCGTACTCAGACCTCCGTGAAAGATGTCGTAGAGATCATCGAGAAACTAAAAGGCTCCACCAGCAATGCCGTAAGCATGATGACGGAAAGCCAGCAAAACGCGAATAAGGTATTGGATAAAGCACAAGAAGCAGGCACCGCGCTAGAAGCCATTGCAGGACAAGTTCAGTCGATTGCGTCTCAAGCCGATGCTATTGCTGCAACCTCAGAAGAACAAGCACAAGTTTCTCAAGAGATTGCCGCCAATGCTCATTCTATTAGCGAATTGAACCGCGAAAGCCGCGATACCAGCGCTAAAACATCGCAAAGCGCAACCGAGCTACAGCAGCAAGCGCAAAACTTGAAACAGCAAGTGGATTTCTTCCACTAACCCTCCAATAAAACCGATGAAAGAGCCGATAATTCGGCTCTTTTTTGTTTCGCTTGCCGCATCCCTTTTTGATAGAATTTGCCGCCCTACTTCCTGTCCAGAGATCGTCATGAACTATCAATGCCCTCTATGTCACCAACCTCTTGAGCTAACAGCAAAGACGTTTAAGTGTGAAAACAACCATCAGTTTGATTTAGCAAAAGAAGGCTACGTCAACTTGATGCCAGCGCACCACAAACGCTCAAAAGATCCAGGTGATAACAAAGAGATGATGCAAGCACGTCGTCGCTTTTTAGAAGGGAATCATTACGATCCGATGCGCCAAGAAGTCGCAAGCCTATGTGCCAAATACACCGAAGGCACAAGCCATCAATTGTTGGATATTGGTTGCGGCGAAGGCTACTACACAGACCAAGTTCAGCAGTCTCTGCATTCACAAAATGAAGAAGCGACGGTGTATGGTCTGGATATTTCTAAAGTCGCCATTCGCTTCGCGTCTAAGCGCTACCCAAATTGCGATTTCAGCGTGGCATCAAGCCATCGCTTGCCGTTTGCAGAGCAATCTCTAGATGCAATTTTACGTATCTACGCTCCGTGTAAAGCAGAAGAGCTACAACGTGTGATTAAAGACAACGGTGTCGTTATCACAGTCACGCCAGCAGGCCGTCACTTGTACCAGTTCCGTGAACGTATCTACCAAGAGATACGCTTGCACAACGAAGAACCAGAGAACATTGAAGGGTTCGAACTTGAGCATCAACAAAAGCTCAACTACACCATGGACTTAAAAGACGGCGTCGCATTCGACCTACTGCAAATGACACCATTCGCATGGAAAGCCAGCGACGAGCTTCGCGAAGAGCTAAAGTCATCTACACTTTTCCAATGTGAGGCTGACTTTATGTTGCGCGTTTACCGTAAGAAATCGAATCAATCTGAGAACGAAGTATAAAATGTAACGCTAATTATTCTCATTACCATTGATTCATTGATCAGCCTCCATTAATATCATTCGGACATTTTTGGAGGCTTTTTAATGCGCTTTTCTACACTAAGTCTGATTTTTGCAGGCTTGCTTACTGGTTGTGCTTCAAATGCACCGACCGCTCCCAACGCCGCAACTGACGACGTAACCAGTTTCTACGACTACCAGCTTCACGCCCCTTCCGGTGAAGCCATCTCAGTCAACCAGCTAACTCCAGCCCTACAACAAGCCGACGTAATTTTGATTGGTGAATGGCACACACACGCTGGTATCCACCGTTTTCAAACCGACATGCTAAAGCAGTTGTCTTCTGCTAGTCGCCCTCTTGCGCTTTCAATGGAGCAGGTCACACGCGACAAGCAAGCAATCTTAGATTCATACCTAAACGGCGAAATTGGTGAGCAATACTTTATGAAGCAAAGTAATGCTTGGCCAAACTACGAAAGCGATTACCGCCCACTGGTTGAGTTTGCCAAGCAAGCTGATATTCCCGTGATTGCCGCAAATGCACCGAAAAATATTGTGCGTTGCATTGGTCGCCAAGGCATCGATTACTTAAATAAGCTCGGCAGCGATGAGCGCAGTTTTGTTGCGGACGAAGTCAACACAGCAAACAGCCCATACAAAGAAAAGTTCATGGCATCCATGCACCACGGCAAGCCGGAGCAGACTGAAAAGCAATACGCAGCTCAGGTAACATGGGATGAGACCATGGCAGAATCCATCGTCAAATACCTAGATAAGCACCCGGGTACTCAAGTCGTTCACGTCGCGGGTAAATTCCATACTGAAGGCGGTTTAGGGACAGCGGCTTCTATCTTGAATCGCAACCCAGACTTAAACGTTGTCGTCATTACCCCTACTGCTGATATCACCTCAGACGGTTCGGATTACCAACTTGAAGTCCTTGCGCCACCGGTACGTTACGTACAAGACGCAAACCGCATGGCCGCGTACAAGCACCTTGCTAAGCGCAATAGCGATCTTCAATGTAAGTAATCAGAAAAATCCGACTACGCCTTTAGATAAATAGGTCTGCTTTTTGCTTTAGTTTCCGAATAGTGACAGGAAGCGGCAAAAACAGACCTATTTTCGTTCTGATTGATTCAAGAAATAACGTTTGCCGTCGATATAGATATAACTGGTTTTTATACCCAAGTAACCTCGAGATGCTAGGTTCAGCGAGAATGACTTGGTTTGTAGACGCGGCGGCGATTTAAAGGTTTGGTGGGGCCAAATCAAGAATCGACAACAAAGTATACAAGCCAAGTCAACTCGCCCTTCGGGAGCGCGTCATTGACCCAATTTCTGCGTCAAACAACTTGGAAAGAGCGAGCTATTACGCTGCGTTGTTTTCCTTGACCTCGAATCAATGACAACGCTCTGAATCCTGCATCTTGAAGTCACTTGGGTATACCTGCACTCATGAAGGAGTGTCGTTGTTCGAAGGGGTAACAGATGAATCCAGTAGGAAGCAATTCAGTTAATACATACGCCGCCCAACAAAACAAAGTTGAGCAAGCAAAAAAGGCAGATCAAACTACCGACGCAGCGCCACTAAAGGTTGAACAAAACAAAGTGACGCTTTCTTCTGAAGGAAAAGCGCTGCTTGCCGCTCTACAGCAAATCGACCATGAGAGTAAAAAAGTCGAAGCGGAAAACAAAACCGTTGGCGATAAGGTTGAATCTTTTGCTCATGGCGCTCTCGGTATGGACCATCCAGATACTATCGAAGAAGAGGAAGACGGCTCCTACTCGGCAGGCCAATATCTTTCAGCTGCACTGACCGTTGGCGGCATTATTCTGGCTCTTGTTTAACCTCACCCGCGTTAAACAAGAGTTTCTTTCGTTACGATAACCATCCTCATTTGAACGCGTTTTTTGCTCCAGTCCATAATGGTCGACGATTCATTATTGGACGATGGACTATGAAAAAGGCTTTTCAAGCTCGCCCTTCTTCAACTCAATTTCTCCATTTTCCCATTAAGTACGGCCGATAAGTTCGCGCCCGACGAATCCCAAATTTCACAGAATTATCTCGATTATGCTGCTGCGTAAGGCGAGTTCTGTTTGCTGTTCATCATTTGTCTTTAGAAGGGCAAGAGGAGTTGCCACTCTATTCAGACAACATGGTGAGAGCAAAACTGGCCAAACTTGGCTTTGAAAAGGCTTCCATGCCCTCTTCAATCGAGTTTGCTCATCGTGACCCAAAGCCCTGCTTACGCGGTGTAGCTTTAGCTCATGACTTTCGACTCCTAAACTTAACTCAAAGCCCACTTCTGTGGGCTTTTCTTATTTTAAAGTGTGTAAACCTTTCGAGCTGATTTTTGCAGCGGTTTGGAGGGCCGTTTATACAAGGCAGGCGTTAAGAATAACTGGACGTCCCATCCGAACAAAATTCAACCACGAAAGAGCAACAGCCCCTAGACTTAGTGAGTATAAGTGACTTCCACATGAACCTTTTATGACGGTAGCATTTCTGCAATAAATCCTTGTTTTAATTCGAGCGCTTTTATAAATAAGGAATATACAATGAAGCACTTAGTGACCCCAATCGTAACCGCAGTAGCGGCATCCACACTTTCTTTCAATGCGCTCTCTGCAGAAATCAAAAACGTCATCTTGATGATTGGCGATGGCATGGGCCCTCAACAAGTTGGCTTGTTAGAGACCTACGCCAATCATGCACCAAACTCTATCTACAAAGGCGAAACCACCGCACTATACAAACTGGCACAAGAAGGAGTAATCGGCTCCTCTTTGACAAACCCAGAAGATGCCATCGTTGTGGATTCTGCTTGTTCAGCAACCATGCTTGCGACCGGAATTCCGACCGCTTCTGAAGTGATTGGAATCGATAGCCAAGGCAACCACGTTGAAACGATTTTGGAAAAAGCGAAAGCAAAAGGGAAAGCAACTGGCTTGGTTTCAGATACCCGCATGACGCACGCGACACCTGCCGCTTTTGCCTCTCACCAACCTCACCGCTCGTTGGAAAACAGCATCGCTGTAGACATGCTAGAGACCGGCGTGGATGTGATGCTTTCTGGCGGCCTTCGTCATTGGATTCCTAAATCGACCAACGATAAAGGCGACACTTACAAGCAACTTGAGCAACTGACTCAAGGCGACGTCTACCTAAAATCAAAACGTAAAGATGAGCGAAACCTTCTGACGGAAGCGCAGCAGCAAGGTTACAGCCTAGCGTTTAACCGCAACATGCTTGAACAAGCAAAGGGCGAAAAAGTACTGGGACTCTTCGCTTATTCCGGCATGAATGATGGTATTGCGTACAGCCACAGCAAAAACGATCCGAAACGTACCCAACCATCATTAAAAGAAATGACAGAGAAAGCGCTCGATGTCCTTTCAAAGGATAAAGATGGCTTCTTCTTGATGGTGGAAGGCGGTCAAATTGACTGGGCAGGTCACAGTAATGACGCCGGGACCATGCTGCATGAATTGATCAAGTTTGATGAAGCGGTAAATACAGTTTATGAATGGGCAAAAGGTCGCGAAGACACTCTTGTTATCGTCACTGCCGATCATGAAACTGGCTCTTTTGGATTCAGTTACTCATCAGCAGATTTACCAAAACCAGAAAAGCGCAGTGGTGAAGCATTTGCGAACCGCGATTACGCACCCAATTTCAACTTTGGCCAGTTTAATATTCTCGATGGCCTCTACAATCAAAAGCAAAGCTACTACGGCATGATCAGTGAATTCCAGAAACTCGATGAAGCAGCACAGACGCCAGAAAAGTTGGCTGAAATTGTCAACGCGAGCAGCGACTTCTCCATCACACCAGAGCAAGCTGCGCGCGTATTAGCAAGCAAACCTAACCCTTACCGCCTCGCAAGCCACAAGTATTTGAGTGAAGAGAATGTCCCAGCGGTCAATGACTTTGACGCCTTCTTCCCATACAACGACCGTGGCAACTTGTTAGCTCGTGAGCAAGCAACCAAACAAAACACAGTCTGGGGAACAGGTACACACACGCATACTCCGGTAAACGTTTTTGCATGGGGGCCAGCGGGTACTATTCTTCCGGTTTCGAAAATCATGCATCACTCACAACTGGGTGAATACCTGATTCAACAAATCAAATAATCCAAAATTTGCACTTACTTTCATCTTTTGGTGAAACCTTCACGCCCTCACTAGAGGGCGTTTTTTTACATAGAAACGGTTGACGCCCCGCACTCAACGTTCCAATATCTGCGGGTTATTTATAAATACGATCAATACCATGTGCGAAATATTTGCTAAGCAACCTCAGGAAAACTACCAATTTATCACCCGCTCTATCCGTATCGATGGCCATGCTACGAGCGTGAAACTAGAGTCCAGCTTCTGGCTGATCTTAGAAGAGATCGCTTCTGCACAAGAGATGACGGTGCCGAAGTTCATCAGTACGGTTTACCAAGAAGCGTTGGAGCATAATGGTGAAGTAAACAACTTTGCCTCCTTGTTGCGTTGCGCTTGTTTAACGTATGCACGCCAGCCTCAAGAGACCATGGCACAAGCCTTGAACGAGCTGCATTAAACAAAACACCTACACCTCCCCCAACGTTCATTGTCGTACCTGAGTACTACCTATTGCGCGTAAAAACTGACTAGTCTAAGCGCACAATTAAGGAGTACTCATGACAAAAATGATTCATACCATGATCCGCGTAAGCGATCTGGAGCGTTCTCTAAAGTTTTATCACGACGCACTTGAGCTAGAAATCAAAGACCAATACGTATTCGACGGCTTTTCTCTTACCTACTTAGCAAACCCAGAAACAGGGTTTGAGCTGGAACTGACGCACAATCACGACCAAAGTGAACCTTACACACATGGCACAGGTTACGGCCACCTTGCTGTAAGTGTGGAGGATATAGCGGCGACACACCGACGCCTTAACTCATTGGATATTGAAACCAGTGACATCAAAGTCTTTGACCATCAGGAAAAGCACTTAGCAACATTCTTCTTCATTACCGACCCAGACGGCTACAAAATTGAGTTCTTGCAGCGTCAAGGTCGCTATCTCTGATAGTAAGTTCTGTCCTAACAGGAACGGCCACTATCCCCTTTAATAACAACAAAGAAGCAAACACAACTATGATTCATTTAACTGCTGCATTTCACGCAAAACCTGACTGCGTATCTCAACTAAAACAAGCATTAGAAGCGATGCTAGAGCCGACTCGAAATGAGACTGGCTGTGTGCGTTATCACTTGTTCCAAGACAAAAATGACCCAAGCCAGTTCTTGTTCCAAGAGCAATTTGCAGACCAAGCCGCGTTTGACGAACATTGCAAAACAGCACATTTCCAGACTCTGCTGAGTGAGATTGATGGTTTACTTGCTAGTGAGCCAAAAATCACGTTCTTGGATGAGCTGTAATCTTTACTGCTAAACCGATAAAAAAAGGCGCTCTAATTGAGCGCCTTTTTGTTGATTTTGGATTCAAGTAAAAGAAATTTATGCTTCTTTCTTTTCCACCATGTGCAAGTGCACATCTTGTTGTGGGAATGGAATCGAAATGCCTTCACGGTCGAAGCGCAATTTCACTTCTCGGGTCACATCCCAGTAAACATCCCAGTAGTCATCCGTTTTAACCCAAGGACGAACAATGAAGTCAACTGAAGAAGTGTTCAGTGTATGAAGCTTGATCATTGGCTCTGGAGAACGAAGTACTGAAGGGTGAGACGTCACGATATCTGCCAATACTTCTTCTGCTTTTAGCACGTCATCTGAGTAACCAATACCAAAAACCATATCGACACGGCGAATGCGCTCATGTGTCACGTTCTTAATCACGTCTCCCCAAATCTTGCTGTTTGGCACGATGATGATTTGGTTATCGAAAGTACGGATTGTGGTGTTCACCAAGCTCATATGGCTTACCTTACCGTCTACACCACCTGCATAAACAAAGTCACCGACATCGAACGGACGGTAGATCAGTAGCATCATACCCGCAGCGAAGTTTGATAGCGTATCTTGTAATGCGAAACCGATGATCACACCAGCAATACCGAAACCGGTCAGGATTGGAGCAAGGTTAAGGCCGATTTGAGATAGACCAACCATGATACCGATGATCCACACGGCTTTGCCTGACATCGAGATAAAGAAGTCTTGCATCAAGTGTGACAGCTTCAAGTTCTTCGATGCCACCGTCTTGCTAACCACTTTACGCGTTAGCTTCGCCAGTGCGCGGGCAATCAGCAGGATCAGAGCAAACACAAACAACTGGAAGATGTGCTGTGGTGCGTTTTCAGCAAACCAATCCACCATTGAGTTCGACCAATGGCTCAGGATAGACAGAATCACTTTGGTGTTCAGCAAATCATGCGTGATGCTACCCGTCACCTCAAAGATCTGACGCTTGTATTCAGATGTTTCTAGGCCAACTTTATCGCCAATGGTGATCAGGTTGCGTAGGCTCTCTGTCGCGATATTTAGTCGTTGCTTCAGAATCAGTTGGCTTAGCTGCAGAGACGCTTTTTCTGACTCTGGACTAGAGGAAATTTGTGAGCCGATGATTTCGCTTTGCTGATTCAAGTACTCAATCGACGCAGACAGCAAGCGCATGCGCTTATCAACGTTGTCTTTGAATGTCGCTTCCGCATCTTCATCTTGCACACCGAGTGTTTTCAGCCAGTTAAGGTTCTGCCAGCTTGATTCGTAGCTTACGTCCAAATACTGCTGCAATTCACGATAGCTGTTGACTAAAGACAGTTTGTCTTCGTCTTTTGCAGTATTGATTTCTTCATTAAGCGTTTTGACTTTGTCATCTAGGTAAACGACCGCGCCTTCAGAATACTTCTCTTGAGTTTGAACAAGCTCAATCAGCTTCTCATGAGGAATCGATTTATTGCTGATTGCTGTCGCGAGGCGGCTGCGCAGCTCTTCATTTTTTTGGAACAGTTGCAGTTGCAAGGCATCACGCTCATCGCCACTGGCTTGTTTCAAGCTTTCAGACAAATCGATGATGTCTTGGTTGATGTTATCAATCGCTTTTTCAGCGGCAGAAACCTTTGGTACTTCTACGACCGTTTCTGTGCTTTCTGTTGCTCGAACCACAAAGGAACTCATGGTCAAAGCAAACGCCATAAATAACACCACAAATGGTGTAAAACGCACTTTTAGGGGGGATAGTAACGTCATTTTTACCTCGTAAGAGACAATCTTGATCGGGGTGACCAAGCGCCGGAATGTAAATCCTTGAAATTAGATGCTCTAAGTTTACAACACGAATCCGCAAACCGAGCAGCATTTAGTAAATTATGCGTCAAAGTTCCTACAGCGGATCCAAATTTTCTTAATCTAAATATGGAATAGTAGCTGCCACTTCTTCTGTATTCTTCGCTTAACTCAGCACAAAGTCTGTGCGACAGCCCAAACAACGAGTCACAAAACCAACGGCTGTAAAAATCTCTGCTACGTTTAATTGGCAGTCAAAACTGTCTTATGAACACCAATCACTACTGATAACAAGCGCAATTGTTTCAATAAGATAAGGGATTTCACATGCCTCTTCATAAAAAATCGACCGTCCGTGGCTCTATTCTCGATGATGTGTACTCATCGAAAGATCTTTCCGTTGTTATGCCCAAGTATCGTATTCCAGATGAAGAACACTCGCCGGAACATGCTTACCAAGTGGTACACGATGAGCTGATGCTCGACGGCAACTCTCGCCAGAACCTCGCTACATTTTGCCAAACTTGGGTAGAAGAAGAAGTACACAAGTTGATGGATGAATGCATCGACAAAAACATGATCGACAAAGATGAGTACCCCCAAACGGCTGAAATCGAATCTCGTTGTGTTCACATGCTGGCAGACCTTTGGCATGCGCCAGACGCTGAAAACCCAATGGGGTGTTCAACGACGGGTTCCAGTGAGGCAGCCATGCTCGGCGGTATGGCTCTGAAATGGGCTTGGCGTGAAAAAATGAAGAAGCAAGGCAAGCCGACTGACCGCCCTAACCTCATTTGTGGCCCCGTTCAGGTGTGCTGGCACAAGTTCGCTCGTTATTGGGATATCGAACTGCGTGAAATTCCGATGCAAGGTGACCGCCTTATCATGACGCCAGAAGAAGTGATTAAACGTTGTGATGAGAACACCATTGGTGTCGTTCCAACGCTTGGGGTGACTTTTACATGTCAGTATGAACCTGTAAAAGCCGTGCATGAGGCTTTAGATCGACTCCAAGCGGAAACCGGGTTAGACATCCCAATCCATGTCGATGGCGCAAGTGGTGCGTTCCTCGCTCCTTTCTGTGATCCAGACTTAGAGTGGGATTTCCGACTGCCAAGAGTCAAATCAATCAACGCTTCTGGGCATAAATTTGGTCTATCGCCGCTAGGCGTTGGGTGGGTGGTTTGGCGAGATGCGGATGCGTTGCATGAAGATCTGATCTTCAATGTTAACTATCTCGGCGGGAACATGCCAACTTTTGCCCTCAACTTCTCCCGTCCTGGTGGTCAAATCGTTGCTCAGTACTACAACTTCCTTCGTCTCGGTAAAGAGGGATACCGAAAGATCCACCAAGCTTGTTACGACACCGCTCGATATCTAGCAGAAGAGGTCGAGAAGATGGGCATGTTCAAGATTATCTACGACGGGCACGGCGGGATACCTGCACTGAGTTGGTCACTCAAAGAAGACGCGAATCCGGGCTTCAACCTCTATGATCTCTCAGATCGCATTCGATCAAGAGGTTGGCAGATCGCCGCTTACGCCATGCCAGCAGAACGCGAAGATCTGGTGATCATGCGCATTTTGGTTCGCCACGGATTTAGCCGCGACATGGCCGATCTTTTGATTGCCGATTTGCAACACTGCGTCGACTTCTTTGCCAAACATCCGATTGTTAACGGCAGTGATGCAGACGAATCGAGCAACTTCAATCACGGTTAACGCTCTCACCTTACACGCAAGAGCGAGGAATATGGGTTGTACCTCGCTCTGCCACTCACTAGGTAACAGGTGACACTATGTCTTTTCTCTTTAGTTACTTGTCAGAAAACCCATTCGTTTTTCTCTTTTTATCTCTCGCCATTGGTTATCCACTTGGCCGATTAACCTTTAAAGGCGTTAGCTTAGGTACAACCGCCGGAACCTTAGTCGTTGGTGTTGCTCTAGCGCTAACCTCCTTTTCTGTTTACGGGCTAAAAATTGAAGAACCGGGCTTGGTGTCAGACATCTTTTTGATGATGTTCATGTACGCCATCGGAATGAAAGTCGGACCGCAATTCTTCTCTGGGTTAGCACGGGGCGGTATCGACTTTGTGGTTATCGGACTCATTGTGGTCTTTAGCAACTTCGCGATTGTGGTGATCGGCGCAAAATTAATGGGGCTAGAACCGGGCTATGCGGCTGGCATCATTTCCGGAAGCTATACTGTGACCGCCGTAATGGGCGTTGCACAATCTGCAATAAGCTCGGGAGCCTTTACTCCTCCTGAAGGCATGAGTATTGATCATGTCAGTGCCAACATCGCCGCCGGATACGCAATCAGTTATGTTTTCTCAACCGTCTTAATCATCCTATTTATTAAGTACCTTCCTTCCCTATTTGGTATCGACCCAGTTAAAGCGGGCAAAGACGCCGAAGCGGAATACTCCACTGGAGACGACAACGAAAAATTGCCAAGTACTTTTGGCTTCTCTGACGTTGGTGTACTTCCAATTGATGTGAGGGCCTACAAAGTTTCGCACCAAGAGCTCGTCGGACGTTCAGTTCAAGAGTTGTATCAGAAGTTCCCTGATGCTGCAGTACTGAAAGTGGTTCGAGGAGACCAAGTCATTGATGCTTCTGACAATCCAACACTTGAGTTAAATGATGTGATTGGCATTCGAGGGGAATATCATGTGCTGATTGCCGAAGGCGAGGCAGACATCGGTAACGAAGTCGACGAACCAAGAGCAAGAAACGTCGATATCGAAGTGGCTGATATCCACGTAGGCAAATCCGAACACGCAGGGAAAACGGTCGCACAATTGCATGCTGAAGTGGGCTTTGGCGTTTATTTCAAAGCAATATTTCGACAAGGCCACCAGCAGCCTTTGTTGCCGCAAACTAAGGTCGAAGTGGGCGATGTTGTACGTATTGCAGGCTCCCAATGGTGTGTCGAGCAAACCGCGTCCAAACTCAATAGCGTTCCGATTGTTGAGAGCACGGTCACTGAAACCTTCTACCTTGCCCTCTCCCTTCTTATTGGCTATGTCTTTGGCCATTTGAGTGTCACGGTTGCTGGCATTCCATTTGCGTTAGGGACGTCAGCTGGCTGCATGCTAACGGGAATCGTCTTTTCCTTTTTGCGAACCCGTAACCCAAGCTTTGGCGGCCCGATGAGTGAAGGCGCGAGAAGCTTTTTACAAGACATCGGTCTAAACCTATTTGTCGCGGTATTGGCGGCAACCGTAGGACCGAAAATATTAGCGTCATTCCAAGGTATCATCGTGATTAAGATTGCACTCTTGGGTGTGACAGCTGCACTCGTGCCGCCTCTGTTAGCTTGGTTATACGGCTTGTATTTCCGCAAGATGAATCCTGCGATTTTAGCCGGAGCCTGCGCTGGTGGTCGCAATAGCACGCCCGCAATGAAAGGGGCTCAAGATGCCAGCCACAGTGACATGCCTGCAATTGGCTACCCAGTACCTTATGCGCTGACCTCTGTATTAGTGTTGATATTAGGTTACATCGCTATGGTCATCAGCTAACCCATCATGCGTTAACTCGTGACAAGTTAACAAAAGAGCAGTTTTAGCGGGATGAACTATGATTGAATCGTAACAGTTCCAAACGGATAGCAGATAGCTAACACGATAATGAGTAAGGAGAAATTATGGGCTTTCTATCTTGGATTATTCTAGGTTTGATTGCAGGAGCACTGGCTAAGTGGTTGATGCCTGGTAACGACGGAGGCGGTTGGATTGCCACTATGGTGCTCGGTATTGTAGGCGCTTTCGTTGGTGGTTTCTTAGGAAGCTTTGTGGGCCTTGGCGGTGCAGACGGCGTAAACATCGGCAGTATCGTCACTGCGACTTTAGGTGCTTTCGTTATATTGTTTGTCTACAACCGTTTCTTAAAAGGTTGAGCACTTTTTACTTCATCCAATAACAAACAAGCCTTTCATAATGAAAGGCTTGTTTACATTCGACTATGGGCGGTTTGGGTGATTCAAAATGTGGTCTTCCCAGTCCACCACATCGATTTCATACACCACTTTGTTTCGTACACTTTCCCCTGCTGCGTGCATGGCAGACTTAGAACCAGTGATTAATGGGTGCCACTCTGGCAGTGGTTGGTTTTCTGCCAACAAGCGGTACGCACAAGTGTGTGGCAACCACGTAAAATCATCAATATCTTCACGCGTTAGCTTGGTGCACTCTTCACCTGAAGTGAAACGGTTCGGGTAGTCTTTGCACGAACATGTTTTGCTGTTCAGCCAACTACACGCCACGTTGGTGTAGTAGATTTCGTCCGTATCTTCATCCATTAGCTTGTGCAGACAACATTTGCCACACCCATCACAGAGAGATTCCCATTCTTCTTCTGTCATGTTCTCTAACGATTTACTTTGCCAAAATGGAGTGCTCATACGCTTACTACTTATTTCTCGAATGGGAATGAATTGGGTGCGTTTTATACCCCTCTGACAACAAAAGTTCAAGTTTTGCCGAATCCCGCCCCGTAATACGAACTATTATCAAAGTTTGTCCTGTTTCATCAGCAAGGTCGCTCAACATTGATATTTTTACTAATAGTGATTCCTATCCTATGGTTTTAGCTCATAGTGTGAATAAAGGAATCAATATTATGAAACTCGCAATGATCACCATTATCTCTCTTGTTTCGTTCGGAGCTGCGGCGAGTACCGATGCAGAACTTTGTCAGCAATACGGCAAGGATATCGCCTCTAATGTTCAAGAAGGTCAAGCAACGTTTCTAACGGAAATGACCGCTCGTACCGAGGCTGGAACGTGGGGTTTAAGCATGCAAGAGTGCAACCGTTATATACAACAGGCTAAACGGGATCAGAATTTTGAAGTCGCCGATTTACTTAATGATGAGTAAAAAGGGTTAAGTTTGTTGGTGTGAATTCACGCACGCCTCTTCCAATCTGGCGAGAAATGTCCATAATGCCCCCTTCATTTTTGCGAGGGCTTTTAGATGGATTGTCGATTAGGTTGTGGGGCGTGCTGTATTGCACCGAGTATCTCTTCCCCTATTCCGGGCATGCCAAACGGCAAACCAGCAGGTGAACGTTGCATTCAACTGAATGACGATAATCTGTGCAAACTGTTCGGAAAACCAGAACGCCCAAAAGTTTGCCACGATTTCAAACCGTGTCCGATCGTATGTGGCAAAACTAATCAGGAAGCTTTGAGCAACATTACCGAGCTAGAACAGCTCACTTAATCGTTACCCAATTCCCTTAGGTAAAGGTAAATCGTATCGCGCGAGATACCTAGGTGGTTTGCCACCATCAATACCGCATCCTTGTATTTAAAAATCCCCAAACCTTGTAAGCGTGTTACCAACTCTCGGTTGCGTTTGGAAGGTGTGATTGCCTCATTCGTCCATACTTCTGACTGAACGGTTTCGATCGTACTAATGATGGTTTCGTCGATGTTGCGTGCAAACGTTTCTGGCGAGCTCGCTCCTGTGCAACAAGGGTTCTGCTGCTGCGGCAAGATTGAGCGCAAAAAGTCCTGCATTGGCACATCCATATCCACGTTGATACAAAGTAGACCGATAGGCTTGTTTTTTGGGTTACGAACGATGGTGGTGATCGAGTGCAAGGTCTTTCCGCTCGCGGTTTTAGTCAGATACGAGTCTGACACGTCCTTGCCCTCAAGTAGCTTCATTCTTGCTAAGTTGGTAATTGGAGCGCCTTCTCCACGTTCAGTAACATGGCCATTGGCAATTTTGATGATTTCTGGTGCTTCTGCATCAAGACTGTGAAGAACGACTTCAGTATGTTCACCGTACATACGAGCAATGCCATCGACGACGTTCTTCATCGAATTCAAAATATCTAAATCACTTTTGGTGAGTTTCTTAAGCTGCAATTTACTTCCCTTAGCAAAAACTTTGAGGCTAGGCCGACATGATATCGATAATAGATTTGTCAGTATACGGCATACCAAGTCTAACCATAGAGCCTACGTTTCTTATAGTTTGTTCGACTTCATCGCCTACTATACCTTGATTCTTCACACTGTGGTTACCCATCGCCATCAAATATGAGCGCACCGCCGTAGTTGAAGAAGTGCAGACTTTCATCGCACATGAGGATTTTGCGCCATCGCACACCATGCCCGAACTATCACTGATAACGTTTTGAATCGCATAGCATGATTGCTCAAACGTGCCACCCGCAAGGTACACCAATGCCATAGATGCGGCCGCACTGGTTACCGTGTTACCACAGAAAGCTGACAGAGGTGGGTAGTAAGACTTGATGTATATCGCGCCTAAGTGACTCATGATCAGAGCTCGCGCTATGTGCTCTTCATCACTTTGGAAAGCTTCCGCTGCGATAACCACAGGCACGGTAGCCGCAATGCCTTGGTTACCACTGCCAAAGTTACTCATAGCTGGAAGGGTCGCACCACCCATTCGAGCGTCGGATGCAGCAGACGTCATCATTTGGATTCTGCTCATCAGATCATTGCCAAGCAAACCCTGTTCGATATTGCCTTTTAATGTGCGGCCAATTTCTAAGCCGTAACCTCGGTCGATACCCTCTTGCGCTAAGGAAGAGTTGAGTTCCGCCGCTTGCAGAATGAACTTGATGTCATCAAATGGCGCTTGAAGGGCAAAGTCGTAAATCTGCTTAATGGAGATATCAACCCCTTCACATACCGATCCTGTCGCGACTCGTTGTTGTAAAGGGGCATCGAACGTCACCGCTCCATTGCGAGTGATCTGGATAATGTTAGTGTGCCCACCACTGATGGTCACCGAGACGGTGTCTTCTCCAGCGCTCATGGTCACACTGCAAAAGATAAATTCTTGTGTATCAATGCGAGCAACACTGACTCGCTCTTCATCAATAAGTTGCTGGGCAGCAGTCACATCGTCTTGATTAATTTTAGCGAGTACTTCCAGTTCTGCGTTTGGGTCTCCCGCTAATGCGCCAACTGACGCCGCGATCTTAAGGCCAATTTTCCCAGTGCCGGGAACGTAAACCCCCATTGAGTTTTTAAATAAGTTATCTGAGACACGTACTTCAATCATGTCCGGGGTTTGGCATCCAAGCTCACGCTTTGCAACTGCTGCCGCATATGCAGCAGCAATGGGTTCTGTACATCCGAGGGCAGGTTTTACAACTTGCTTAATGATTTGGATATATTGGTTCCATTGCTGATTCATGCTTCTTCTCCGTATTACTTTTTACTAGCAATCGCTTCAACTTCAATCAAAACACCTAGCGGAAGATCTTTCACCGCAAAGCAGCTTCGTGCTGGGCAATCTTTTTGGAAAAACTCTGCATACACTTTGTTGAATTCAGCAAAGTCGCTGATGTTTGCCAAGTAACACGTCGTTTTTAGAACCGTATCTAAACTGCCGTTACCAGCTTCAAGCACATGTTTTAAGTTCGTTAGAGATTGATGACTTTGAGCAGTAATCCCTCCCTCTACTACTTTACCTGTCGCGCTATCAACTGGGAGTTGGCCAGAAGTAAAAATCAAATCCCCGTAAGTGGTACCGTGTGAATACGGGCCAATTGCGGCAGGAGCGTGCTCTGAAGCGATCAATTCTTTCATGTTAATCCTCACATAGTTTTTAGTTTTAGTCGTAAAACTCAGCTTTCGCTTTCGTTTCAAAGCTATTCTTTCAACTATATGTGAGCAAAACAACCACCACAGATCACACAAATCGATCTAAATTCAGGTTTTATTGAGTAATTTTGCCGAGATCTCAAATTTATCTGAATTTTCCACAAAAAAATTGTTGTTAATCTTTTTCTCAAATAGATTTGAGAAAAATTCATACTAACAAAGAGAAAACGACAATGAGCGTTACTGTACCTACACAAACTCTTCCAATAACTAAAGAACCACCTCACGTTAAAGCCGGAATGACAACCACAGAATGGAAAGCGGCGACTAAGTTTGATAGCACTGACTGGGGCTGGGTAATCATGAGTATCGGCATGGCAATTGGTGCTGGTATTGTTTTTCTTCCTGTAAAGGTAGGCGTACTTGGCATATGGGTATTTCTTGCCTCCGCGGTAATTGGTTATCCAGCGATGTACTTATTCCAACGCCTATTTATTAACACGCTTTCCACCTCTCCGAAGTGTCAAGACTATGCGGGGGTTATCTCAGGCTACCTTGGCAATAAATGGGGCGCCTTATTAGGCGTGCTCTACTTCATCATGTTGGTGATTTGGGTATTCGTATATTCGACGGCAATCAATAATGACTCAGCCTCTTTCCTACACAGCTTTGGTATCACTGAGGGGCTGTTGTCGGAAAACCCGTTGTATGGTCTAGCATTGGTTTGCGCTTTGGTAGCAATCGCATCTCGTGGCGAAAAGATCTTATTTAAAGTCAGTACGGGCTTAGTGCTAATTAAGCTCTGTACCGTTGCCCTGTTGGGTTTCATGATGGTAGAAAAATGGGATTTAGCTAATGTCGGTACCGTACCAACGGCTGGTGCTGGCTTAAAAGATGCGATTGAACTGCTGCCGTTCACCCTTACTTCTATCTTGTTTATCCAAAGCTTGAGCCCAATGGTTATCTCTTACCGTTCAAAAGAGAAGTCTATTGAAGTTGCCCGTTTTAAAGCGATGCGCGCCATGAATATCGCTTTTGGCATTTTGTTTGTGACTGTGTTTTTCTACGCGATTTCTTTCACGTTGGCGATGTCTCATGAACAAGCAGTTCGTGCAGCAAACGAGAACATCTCTGCGCTAGCGATGGTAGCACAAGGCATGGACGGCACGACGCTTAAACTGCTTAGCCTGATGTTGAACATCTTTTCTGTAATGACAGCATTCTTTGGTGTTTACCTTGGCTTCCGTGATTCTTGCCAAGGTCTTGCGATGTTGGCATTGAAAAAAGTGATGCCTGAAGAGCAAATCAACAAAGAGCTCGTGACGAAAGGCATCATTCTGTTCGCGATTTTGATGGCGTGGGGCGCTATCGTGCTCAACCTACCGGTTCTGAGCTTCACTTCGGTTTGTAGTCCTATCTTTGGTTTGATTGGCTGTTTGATTCCTGCTTACTTGGTGTATCAAGTGCCTTCTCTACACAAATACAAAGGTGCTTCACTATACCTAATCATCGCGACAGGCATCTTGTTGTGTATCTCACCATTTATTGCTTTTAGCTAACGCTTCCTCTCGCCTCGGTTATCAAACTCTATAACGATAGCCGAGGTTTTCCTTTCAACTCATCCACCTACCCTCTCCTTACTCATTTCGTTTCATGTATGAGACAGAAACGCTCATATCTGGCATTTTGGTTAATTTCCGTGCTTCAACTCACACTTTTCTGACAATTCTCTACTATGTTCAGCGGGTAATCTAAATCCGCAATAGGAAACAATATGAATAAATACATGGCAGAGGTTTTTGGTACTTTTTGGTTAGTGCTTGGTGGTTGTGGTAGTGCAGTGTTAGCGGCTGGCTTCCCTGATGTCGGCATTGGCCTGTTGGGCGTTTCTTTGGCGTTTGGTCTTACCGTACTAACAATGGCATTTGCTATTGGCCATATCTCAGGTTGTCACCTAAACCCAGCAGTAACTATCGGTCTATGGGCCGGTGGTCGTTTTGAGACTAAAGACGTAGTGCCTTACATCATCGCGCAAGTGATTGGTGGTGTTATTGCGGGTGGCGTACTTTACGTAATCGCAACTGGTCAAGCAGGCTTTGACGTGGTTGGTTCTGGCTTTGCCGCGAACGGTTACGGCGCGCATTCTCCTGGCCAATATTCAATGGTTGCAGCTTTAGTGACTGAAGTTGTCATGACGATGATGTTCCTAATCGTGATCATGGGTGCAACAGACAAACGTGCACCGCAAGGCTTCGCACCTATCGCTATCGGTCTATGTTTGACACTGATTCACCTAATCAGCATTCCTGTGACAAACACATCGGTTAACCCAGCGCGTAGTACTGGTGTTGCGGTATTTGTTGGCGACTGGGCGGTTTCTCAGCTTTGGCTATTCTGGGTAGCACCAATCGTTGGTGGTATTCTAGGTGCACTTATCTACAAGAACCTTCTGGGTACAGAATCAAACGATTAATCGATTCTCGAACCTCACGATCAAAAAAAAGCCGCTGAACTCAGCGGCTTTTTTATTAAATCTTGTGTCGACCCAGAAGGGAGTGTGACAAGGTAGTCCCGTCCACGAGCTCAAGCTCGCCACCCACTGGTACACCGTGTGCAATGCGGCTTGCTTCCACTTGGTGTTCTTTACACAGTTCTGCGATGTAATGAGCCGTCGCTTCACCTTCTACCGTTGGGTTGGTAGCAAGAATCACCTCAGAGATATCTCCGCGGCGCAGACGGTAATCCAATACATCTAGACCAATATCACTTGGACCAATTCCGTCCAGCGGTGATAAATGTCCCATCAGTACAAAGTATCGACCCGAGTATTGACCCGTTGCTTCTACTGCTGCGATGTCTGCCGGACTTTCTACCACACAAATCTGACCATTTTCTTGGCGTTTTGGGTTAGTACAAATATGACAAACTTCTTCTTCAGTGAAAGTACGACACTCGGTGCAATGGCCAATTTCTGTCATTGCTTGGCTCAGCGCATCTGCCAGTTGCAGACCGCCTTTTCTATCACGCTGTAACAAATGAAAGGCCATACGCTGCGCCGACTTGGGACCAACCCCAGGTAGACAACGTAAGGCCTCCATCAATTGTTCCAGCATATGACTGGTACGCATTGAAAATCCGCTTAGTTAGAATTCAGCAGATTAGAATGGCATTTTCATGCCTGGTGGTAGTTGCATACCGCCAGTTACTGAAGCCATTTTCTCTTTTTGAGTTTCTTCAACGCGACGTGCTGCATCGTTGAATGCTGCAGCGATAAGATCTTCTAGCATTTCTTTGTCGTCTTCCATCAGACTTTCATCGATTTCTACACGACGCACACTGTGACTACCAGTGATTGTAACTTTAACTAGACCAGCACCAGACTCGCCAGTTACTTCCATATTCGCGATTTCTTCTTGAAGCTTTTGCATGCGATCTTGCATTTGCTGGGCTTGCTTCATTAGGTTGCCCATACCGCCTTTACCAAACATGTTTATCTCTCTGGTTTAATTAGGTGTTGCATCTGTTAATGGGGCTGCCACTTTGTGTTTTCAACCCCATTCCGTTCATTTTTTAGATAGGACGTACACTATCTTTATCAAGCTCTGCTGCGAAACGGCGCTCGATGAATTGTACGTGCGGATCGTTTTCTAAACTGTTCAGCGCTTGCTGTAATTTCTCTTGGTAGAGTCTATCTCTCAACTCTAGTGGCGTCTCACCACTTTCGCTCACATCAATACTCAGGTGACACTCTTCACCCAGCACATGGTTCAGTGCACTGTGCAGCTCACTTTGCGCTCTGTCGGTGTTCAAGTGTGCCTGACTGCCTCTTAATTGTAGCGAAACTGTCGAGCCTTCTTTGTTGAAATGCGAGTTTAATGCAAGTTGTTCTACCAACTTGGGCGTATCCATCTTGCTAATCAGGTTCGCCCACTCGCTTTTCTCTAGCGATTCATCAACCAATTTTTGCGCCATTTCTGGCGTCTTTTCGTGCTCTAGCGCTTGCTTGAGCTGCGTAGGTGTCAATTGCGTATTGGCTTTCTTTTCAACCGGTTTGGTTGGTCGCCAACGATACGCTTCATCCTCTGGAGCTTGTTTTTCAGCTTGAGGAGCAGACTTAGGCGACACCTGCGCGGAATTGCCATGCAATTGCGCTAGACGGTCAATAACCGATTCTTTCTGTGCAGATGTCGCGTTAGACTTTTTTGGGCCACCACTTTGCGTTGATGCTTGTTGCTGCCCCTGACGCTGTGAACGTAATTGGTGACGTAGGCCGCTCAAATTACCACGAGCAGGTGCCGGAGCACTTTCTTGTGGCTGAGCTTGTTGAGGAGTTTGCTGCGTTGGCGCAGGGTTCTCACTCATCGGCGGAGCCATATCGTATTGTGGTGCCATATCGTAGCCACCCTGATACTCAGGTTGGTACTGCGGCGCTTCATTCATGGGAGCCGGGGATTGTGTCGCCGGCTGACTCATCGACTGAGCTGGCGCTTGATGTTGCGCTGACGGCGTTGGTCGGCTTTGCACGTGCTGTGCAGGCGCCTGAGCCACTGGAGCTTGTTGCTGCGGTGGTCGTTGTGCAGATGACTGCGGAGCCGCTTGCAATGACGGGCTCACGCTTGATGTCGGCGCGACTTGAGGCTGTGATGAAGTAGAAATCACGTTCGCGCTATTATTTGCTGACGGACGGAATGCCATCATGCGCAATACGATCATTTCCATGCCGACGCGACCATTTGGTGACAACGTCAGATCTTCACGACCTTTTAAAGCAATTTGGTAGTAAAGCTGAACATCTTGTGGTGTGAGAGCTTTACTCAATAATTCGATTTTTTCGGCATCAGGTTGCGCCTGATCCAAGGTTGATGGCAGAGCTTGGTACATCGCGACACGGTGAAGCTGCGACGCCAATTGTTGTAGCAATCCATCCCACTCGACACCGTTTGATGCAAGTTGTTGGATTTTGTCCATCGCCTGTTGCGGCTGCTTACTGCTGATCGATTCTAGCAAGTGAATCGCTTGGTCTGTATCAATCGTTCCAAGCATGTGGCTCACGATATCGGTTTGAATCGTACCGTTGCCTAGGGCGATAGCTTGGTCAGTTAAGCTCAGTGCATCACGCATACTGCCATCTGCAGCGTGCGAGATCATGCCAAGTGCTCTTGCTTCTGCAGAGACTTGTTCTTTTTCCAGAATATGGTCAAGTTGCTGATGAATATCATCAACACTGATTGGCTTAAGATGGAACTGCAAACAGCGTGACAGAATCGTCACCGGCAGTTTTTGCGGATCCGTCGTAGCCAACAAGAACTTCACATACTCAGGCGGCTCTTCCAGCGTTTTTAACAGCGCATTGAAAGAGTGACGCGAAAGCATGTGTACCTCATCGATGAGGTACACTTTAAAACGTCCGCGAGCGGGTTTGTATTGAACGTTGTCTAACAGTTCACGAGTGTCTTCAACTTTAGTACGAGAAGCTGCGTCGATCTCCAGTAGGTCAACGAAGCGACCTTCATCAATCTCACGACAAGTATCACACTCACCACACGGGTTAGCAGTAATACCTGTTTCACAGTTCAGGCCCTTAGCAAACAGTCGGCCAATCGACGTTTTACCAACGCCTCGCGTGCCGCTAAATAGGTACGCATGGTGTAAGCGATTTTGCGCTAACGCGTTCTCCAAAGCAGTTAAGACATGGGTCTGCCCGACTACTTGATCAAACTTATTAGGACGCCATTTTCGCGCTAAAGCTAAATAACTCATTGAATGTATTAGTGTCCTTCAAACTCGCAAATGCTGTATACGTTCAGACCTAGACCTTCTAGGCGCTTATCACCACCGATTTCTGGTAGGTTGATAACGAATGCAGCGTGCTCTAATTCACCACCTAGTTGGCGGATCAGTTTTGTTGTTGCTTCAATTGTGCCGCCAGTTGCTAGTAGATCATCAACAACCAATACTTTATCGCCTTCTACGATTGCATCAGTATGAATTTCTAGCGTATCAACGCCGTACTCAAGCTCGTAAGATTGAGCGACTGTTGGACGAGGAAGTTTGCCTGGCTTACGCACAGGAACAAAACCTACACCCAGTTCTAGTGCTAGAGGTGCGCCAAAAAGGAAACCACGCGCTTCTGTACCGACAACTTTCGTGAAGCCCATATCTTTGTAACGCTCAACCAAAAGGTTAATCGTTGCTTGGTACGCTTTTGCGTCTTCAAGAAGGCTAGTCACGTCGCGGAAAAGAATGCCTGGCTTTGGGTAGTCTTGGATGCTTTTGATGCTAGATTTGATCAGTGAAATTGTTTCTGTAGTCATAATACCGATTTACTTAGATTGGCTCATCGCCCTCTGTTCTTATCGCAGTATATATGAGGGCAACAAACAATAGGTTTTCATCCCTATGAGCTCATTTTCTTAAAAAGTCACAGGCGCTGAAAATACAAACGCCCACTCGAAGAGCGGGCACACTATTCTCTACAATCTTAGTGATTTTCTTCTCGGTCAGCAACCAACTCAGTCACAGGTAGACGCATAAACCAACTCAGTAAAACGATTAGCATCACTAAAAGCGCAATTTTTACCCAAATGAGCGGGGCGACAAGAATGGATACGGTAAAGCTCAGCACAATAAATATCGCACCACGTTGTTTTACTTTACGGGTAACGGCTCTGTGCTTATGCCAATTATCCAGCATTGGACCAAACGTTTTGTGTTCGTGTAACCAACGATGAAACGCAGGGCTTCCACGCATAAAACATGCGCTTGCCAATAGGATAAAGGGAGTGGTGGGTAATAAAGGAAGAACGATACCGGCGATGCCAAGTATCATGCAGAGTCCACCAACAATATTGAAAAAGTAACGCTTAATACGAATGGTGGACTCCAGTAAACAATCGCTCGATTAAAAACCTGCGTAACCGTTCATTACGCGAAGCCAGGTTAGCGTTGCAGGTAGAGTTGGGATCAAAAGGACTGCAATGAAACCTAGAAAGTAAAAAATATTATAAGGCTCTTTAAAATCTTTGTCTGCCATGATGCTTCTTCTCACTTGTTGACTTTGCTTCTCCCAACCATGCATCGTTAAAATATCGTTGCATAAATGGGTCATTATTGTTTTAAGCGCTGACTATACCTTAAACATCAAACGCTAAACACCAACAAAAAGTAAGGTTATAAAGGGAAGCAACAAGGGAGAAACGGAATGAAAAAACAAAAAAAGCAGCATCGATATGCTGCTTTCATTTAGTTGATTTATGTTTACATTAAGCGGTTCAAACGAACGATGTTTAAGCTAAAGCTTGATGTTCCTAAACAGCCAATAGATAGTTGACCACTCGTCGTAATCGGGAGCTCACGAGTGATGAAGTTCTTCATACTACCATCACCAAGGCGGTTCCCCGCCGCTATATGTTGATTCGTATGACCATCAGACCATTGGCTATCAAGACCCGCTGGTAAAATTGAAACCGTCGATGACGCTAAATCCGCAACACCAAACACGGCATTTACTGCTCCAGCGCAATCCGAGCATTGAATGCCCTTCTCAATAATCTCCACCATGTCTTTCAGGTCGGCACTAAAGCTTTTCAGGTTGCGTAAGTAGTCATCAAACAGAGCGCGCACGAGTAAGGTTGTCGCTACCCCACTCTCTTCCAGTGATGCTGAATCGACGAGGTAAAACGCAAACTGGCCGTTCATCAACCACCGATAATCAAACACCAACGGCATAACATCCGTAGATTGCAATAATCGGTAAGAGCATTTCCAGTCGCCTTGCGATGCATCTTTCTCTGGGAGCAGTGCATGGAGCAAATCACGTGCGGCATTCGGATTTTGCTGTAAATACTCTAAGTGCCAATGGAGCTCTTGCTCATCAGGCATTTCTCCGCCGTCATCAACTCTAAACCACTGGCTGGAGAAATCCCTATGGTCAGAATAATGGCAGTCGGCTTCTTCAAGCGTGTTATCAATCGCTTGAGACAAATGTTCATAGTTTCCAATTGGTTTTGGTAAGAAGTCTTTAATGCCAAAACGCAGCGCTTTCGCTACATCAGACATTTCGTCGGTGCCCGATACCACGATCAGTGGCATAGATGGATACTCTAGGCTTACCTCTTCTACAAATTCGATTCCGTCTAAGACGGGCATTGATAAGTCACATAAGACAAGATCAGGCTGGCACTCCCTCAGTTGTTGAAGCGCCTCTAGGCCATTTTCAGCTTCTACTACCTTGAAACCCTGACTTTCCAAATAGGCACTAGTTACTCTACGAAATATAGGGTCATCGTCCACCAACATGATGAGCTTGCGATTGACCACTTCCTGCGCCGAGACCATTGCCGTTTGACTGTGAGTCTTAAACATACCTTTACACCTCACAAAGCTCAGTCAAAAAACAAATTCTAAGTTATTATTGTTGTTGTATTCACATCTTACGAAACGTTGTGCAGCAAGACGTCAGGCCCTTTCACCTTGTTATAAACCGTAGCCTGAAATTGACGTTTATACAAATATTCCATTGTTTATCAGTATTTACTAAGAGCCTCCTGCTGTGTTCAAATGACGCAACATGTTGACTTAAAGCAAACTTTGATCACAAAGTTAATTATAAATTAGCCATAAACGGTAGTTTAATGTGTCTGGAAATATGAAATTAGATGATCTAAACCTATTTCGATTGGTTGTCGAAAATGGGAGCTATACCGCAACTTCGCGAAAAACCATGATTCCGGTGGCAACCATCACCCGACGCATTCAAGCGCTTGAAGACTCTGTCAATCTTCGATTGCTGAACCGTCATGCGCGTAAGCTTTCTCTGACTGAAGCCGGAGAACGTTTTTACCATGAATGCTCACCTTTGCTGCAACGTCTAACCTCGACAGCAGAGGAAATTACGGATGATTGCCGTGGTGCATCGGGCAAGATCAAGATCTCTGCGCCGTACAACTTGACGAAGCGCATGATGATGCCGATGTTCAATTCGTTCATGAAACAGTACCCAGATATCAACATCGAACTGACAACGGAAAGCAACGCCGACCAACTTGATCCTACAGAGTGGGACGTGATCTTCCGTGTTGGCCCACAACGTGATTCCAGCCTGATTGCTCGTAAAATCGGTGAAGTGAAAGACATTCTGGTCGCGAGTCCTGATTACTTGAGTGCAAACCCTGCGCCAAATCACGCTGAAGAGCTTTCTAACCACTCTTTGCTAAAAGGTTCACCACTTATCAAGTGGACGCTGATTAACAGCAAGGGCGAGTCTGTGGTGAACGTAGAGCGTGGTCGTTTTCAAGCAAACGCACTGAACGTGGTTCGTAGCTCTTGTTCGGAAGGTCTTGGCATTACATTGATGCCTGATGTGATGATCAAAGAGTACATCGAAAGTGGCGATCTCGTGCGCATATTGCCAGATTGGAGCGCAAACCCGCGTGACATCTACATGCTTTACAACCACAAAGATCACTTACCAGAGAAAGTTCGTCTATTCATCGACTTCGTGATCGCCTACAACATTCATTAATGTTGGCCACAGATACAAAAAACCAGAGCCGAAGCTCTGGTTTTTTTATGTCTTTAGTAGCGCGATTTAAGCACCTTCGTTGTGCAGTTCTAGGTTTGCTAAATCTTGCTGAATCTCGCGTTGCGTTTTCGCATCGTCGTTGCGCAAGCCATCAAGGAAATCTAGATATTGCTGATCGATATCACCTGTCACGTATTCACCGTTAAATACAGAGGTATCGAATTGCGTGATGTCTTGATTGCCAAGACCAACCGCTTCAACTAAGTCATCCAAACGCTGATAAATCAGTGCATCTGCACCAATTTGCTTACAGATGGTTTCGTTATCACGGCCATGTGCAATCAGCTCTGTTGCGCTTGGCATATCGATACCGTAAACGTTCGGGAAGCGCACTTCAGGAGCCGCTGAAACCATAAACACTTTGTTCGCACCGGAATCACGAGCCATCTCAATGATCTGCTCTGAAGTGGTACCACGAACAATAGAATCATCGACAAGCAATACGTTCTTATCTTTGAACTCAGAACGAATAGCATTTAGCTTACGACGAACTGATTTCTTACGTTGCTGTTGACCCGGCATGATGAAGGTACGGCCGACGTAACGGTTTTTCACGAAACCTTGGCGGTATGGTTTATCAATCGCTTGTGCAATTTGAAGCGCAATATCACACGATGTTTCAGGAATTGGGATAACCACGTCGATATCAAGATCTGCGTAATCTTCGCGGATACGGTCACCCAGCTTTTTACCCATTTCAACACGAGCGCTGTAAACCGAGATCTTATCAATGAATGAGTCAGGACGAGCGAAGTAGACGAATTCAAAGATACATGGGTTCAGCTTTGGATTGTCACCACATTGCTTGGTAAACAACTCGCCTTCAAACGTTGCGTAAATCGCTTCACCTGGTGCGACATCACGAACAAAGTCAAAACCAACCGCATCCAGTGCTACAGATTCTGAAGCCACCATGTACTCTGTTCTGCCTTCGACTTCACGCTTACCTAAACATAAAGGGCGAATACCGTGTGGGTCACGGAAAGCAATCATGCCATGACCGATGATCATCGCTGCGACAGCATAAGCGCCACGGATGGTACGGTGTACATTTGTTACAGCGCGGAAAACGTCATCTGCCGTTACGTTACCTTTTACCGTATCGATCTCATGTGCAAGTACGTTTAGAAGTACTTCTGAGTCTGAAGTGGTGTTGATATGGCGGCGATCTTTTTCAAACAGCTTCTGACGAACTTCATGAGCGTTAGTCAGGTTACCATTGTGGGCAAGTGTAATACCGAAAGGAGAGTTTACGTAGAAAGGTTGAGCTTCAGAGGCACTTGAACTGCCAGCGGTTGGGTAACGAACATGACCGATACCAACCTCACCTTGTAAGCGTTGCATGTGTCTTGCTTCGAACACATCCTTCACTAAACCGTTCGCCTTACGTAGACGGAAACGATTGCTTTCTATGGTACAAATACCAGCGGCATCTTGGCCACGATGCTGTAACACCGTTAACGCGTCATAAATAGACTGGTTTACAGGCGTTGTGCCCACGATTCCAACAATACCACACATGTCCTAATCCTCGATTTGCGACAGTAGCTGGCACTACTAGATAGTGCCAGACAGAAAACTTGATGTTGCTTGTAAGTGCTCGAAGAATGGCTCAATCACAAGTTTGAACTCAGGGACCAACTGTGACTCTTTCCACCAATCCGAGCTTGGGAATGCAGTAAACGCATCCATAAAAAACAGCACCGCAGAAACAATCAGCACTCCACGTAAGCCACCAAATACCATACCGAGAATTCGATCGGTACCTGATAGCCCTGTTTTTTGTACCAGTTGACCAATGACGTAATTCACCACTGCACCAACCACTAAGGTTGCGACGAATAACGCCGCAATTGCGGCTCCGTTTCGAAACATTTCATCTTCGATGTTGGTGAAGTACACCGCCAATTTGGCGTAGTAGTTGCTGGAGATAAAAAATGCTCCAAACCAAATCACCAAAGACAAAGCTTCTTTAGCAAAACCGCGAACTAAACTGATCAGAGCTGAAAATCCGATCACACCTAAAATGACAAAATCTAACCAATTCATGTTTTCTTCATCTTAAGTTGGCGCGCATTTTAACAGAAAAAATGCTGACGCAAACGTTTTCTTATGGATTTAATGGCTTAAATTTAAGCAATTGACCTTTTGAGCCTGTAATTTTTTGTAATTCCTTGACCTGTCGTTCAAGTTTACTTTTTGATACATCAGGACCAACAATCACTCGAGTAAAAGCAGTCTCTTTTTTTACATGAGCTTGGTAACCACGCTTCTGTAAATCCTCTACTAATGCAACAGCATTCTCATGGTTTTTCAGTGCCATCAACTGAATGATCCAAGCAGAATCTTCATATTGATTTTTTTCTTCAACTGGACGAACCGCAACTTCCACCTGTTCAGGTTGTTTCGTTTCTTCTGGTTGGGTAACTGGCTCTGGTTCTGGCTCCGAAACGGCAACTTGAGGCTCTTCAGATTCATCTACCGTTGCCGTAACCGGAGATTCAGGCAAAGAGACATCATCTTCTACAGGCTCTAGTATTTCGAAGTTCTCCACATCGCTATCAAGTTCAGGTTTGATAGGAATACTGGCAAACTCCTCTTTGTAGTGCAGTTTCTTACCATCTAGCACGTCTGGAAGTACGATGACCCCCACCGCGACTAGAATGATGGTGCCGACTAAACGACTTTGGAATTTACTTGCCATCAAATTACCTTTGATTACTCATTATTTGATTGCCAATGCTCCAACACTTCGCCCACTGTATGGAAGGAACCAACCACCAAAATAACATCGGCTTGAACGGCGTGTTTCTGCGCACTCTCAAACGCTTCGACTGGGGTTTGGAACTGAACTTGACCTTGAGGTAAGTATTGGCACAGTTCATCTGCTGTCGCCGCGCGTGGGCCAGTTAGCGATGCTGGGTACCATTGTGTTGCAATTGGAGTTAATGCTTCGATTGTTGCCTTGATGTCTTTATCGTGCAGCATAGCGACCACTACGTGGATATTCTTATCCGCGTATTGGCGTTTCACCTTCTCAACTAAGTATTCAGCTGAGTGAGGGTTGTGCGCGACATCAAGAACGATTTCTGGACCCGTTTGCAGAACCTGCATTCGGCCAGCTAGACGAGCATTATTCAAGCCATTAACGATATTAATGTCAGTGATTTGCAATTCTGAAGCGCCAAGTGCCATTAAAGCTGTTGCCGCATTAGGTAGCGGTAGCGATGGAACTGGTAGGTCTTCTAATGCAAATGCGCCACTGGTCCACTTCCAACCTTTCTCAGTCAATTGGTAATCGAACTGGATGCCAACTTGGAAGAACTCAGCTTGAATGTCATCAGCGTGCGCAGCAACGGTTGCTGGCGGCGTTGGTTGGCCACAAATCGCAGGTTTGCCAGCACGGTAGATGCCCGCTTTCTCAAAGCCAATTACATTGATGTCATCACCAAGCCAATCCACATGATCGATAGCCAAGCTGGTAATAACAGAGACATCATGATCTACAACATTTGTTGCATCTAAACGCCCGCCGAGGCCAACTTCTAGCAGAACCACATCGACTTTCTCAACTTGGAAAATACGAAGTGCGGCTAACGTACCGAATTCAAACAAGCTTAGACTAATATCGCCGCGTTGCTGCTCAACGTAATCAAACGCTTCACAGTGTTTGCTGTCCTCTGCATCCACGCCATTGATGCGCACACGTTCGTTGTAACGAATTAGGTGTGGAGAGCTGTATACACCCACTGAGTAGCCTGCATCTAACAGAATCGCTTCCATCAATGCACACGTCGATCCCTTGCCATTGGTGCCGGCAACAGTAATCACAGTAGGAGCAGGTTTGGTGAGGTTGGCTTTTTGCGCTACCGCTTGAACACGGTCTAAGCCAAGGTCGATAGCTGAAGTGTGGAGATTTGTTAAATAATCAAGCCACATCGTTAGAGAGGATGTGGCTTGAGGAATAGAGTTTTGGGTCATCTAACTTTAACCATTAATTTCTTTGGTTTTTATGTTAGCTGATACTTTACCCTTTTTCGTCCGCTTCTGGTACAGAATATGGTTCTTCATTTGGAGATTCGTTAACCGAAACCACCATAGGAGACTTGTGGTTAGTTAGCTTAGCCACTAGACCACCCACGCGCTGACGCATTTCACGACGGTCAACGATCATGTCAATCGCGCCGTGCTCAAGAAGGAACTCACTACGTTGGAAGCCTTCAGGAAGATCTTCACGTACTGTCTGTTCGATTACACGGCGACCTGCAAAGCCGATAAGTGCTTTAGGTTCACCAATGTTAATGTCACCTAGCATTGCCAAACTCGCTGATACACCACCCATTGTTGGGTCAGTCAGTACAGAGATGAATGGTAGGCCTTTGTCAGAAAGACGTTCAAGTGCTGCACTGGTTTTCGCCATTTGCATTAGAGACATCAGTGCCTCTTGCATACGCGCACCGCCACTTGCAGAGAAACAAACAAGCGCACAGTTGTTTTCAATTGCTGCTTCTACCGCTTTAACAAAGCGTGCACCAACAACAGAACCCATTGAACCGCCCATGAAAGAGAATTCGAACGCACACGCCACTAGTGGCATGCCCAGCAATTCACCTTGCATTACGATCAGTGCATCTTTCTCGCCGCTGCTCTTTTGCGCTGCAGAGATACGCTCTTTGTAGCGTTTAGAATCTTTAAACTTCAGTTTATCTTGTGGCTCAAGCTCAGTGCCAAGCTCTACGCGTTCACCTTCATCTAGGAAAGTTTCTAGACGACGACGCGCTTTCATGCGCATGTGGTGATTACACTTAGGACAAACTTCTAGGTTGCGCTCAAGCTCAGCATGGTACAGAACCTGCTCACAAGAAGTACATTTGGTCCACACGCCTTCAGGAATAGAGGCTTTACGTGAACTTACTAGGTTGCTTTTCTCTAAAATCTTTTCAAGCCAACTCATGGAAGACCTTTTCTCTCAACTCTTCCGCTTCATTGCGAAAGATATAAATTCGGGAATATTGCGGATGGATTAAAACATATCTTGCCGCGACTGTAGATAAAAAACTGGTTGTACCTATTTTTGATATCATTAATAACGCACAGTTTCTGCACGTATCCAGTCTAAAGTACCGATATTTTGAAACAAAATCGCAAATTTAGTTCAAATTATCTGGCAAAAACAGCGGACCGATCGGAACTTGTGGCAATCCAAACTCTTCTGGGTAGTCCACATCCACTAAATACAGACCTTCAGCTTTCGCCGTTGCACCTGCTAATTTGCGGTCTTTTGCTTCAAGTAGCCACTTGATCCATTCTGGTTTTTCTTCGCCACGACCTACCTTGATCAGACTGCCAGTAATGTTACGCACCATATGGTGGACAAAAGCATTCGCTTTAATGTCAATCACGATGTAATCACCATGGCGGGTCACATTAAGGTGCATCAAGTTGCGGAATGGGCTCAACGACTGGCAATGCGCAGCGCGGAATGAACTAAAGTCGTTCTCACCTAACAGGTACTGACCTGCTTCATGCATTTTCTTCTCGTCTAGCTCACCGTGATAGTGGCTAACGCCAGAATTTAAAATACCAGGACGCAATGCGTGGTTGAAGATGATGTAGCGGTAACGACGTGCGGTTGCTGAGAATCGAGCATGGAAATCATCGTTCACTTCCACTGCCCAGCGGACAGCGATATCACTTGGCATGTTCGCGTTTGCGCCCATGGTCCAAGCCACCATTTTACGACTCACGTTGGTGTCAAAGTGAACGACCTGACCAGTGCCATGTACGCCAGCATCGGTACGACCTGCACACTGTACTTCGACAGGATGGTTCGCGACCACAGATAATGCTTTCTCTAGCTCTTCTTGGACACTTTTCACGTCTCTTTGGCGTTGCCAACCAAAGTAGTTTGTACCGTTGTATTCGATACCTAATGCGATTCTCATTTTAACCTTCGAACTCTAAAATGGGGCGGGAAGTATATACGTAAGTCCTTCCAGATACAAAAAAGGGCAGCGTTTGCTACCCCTTTTTACTTATCGACCGTTAATCGTGTCGATGAGAGTTTTAGCCTCTCGGCGAATATCGTCCTCACCGTAGACAATCGCTTCCTCTAACAGTTTAATCGCGCCTTGAGGGTCGTTCATTTCAAGGTAGATCTTTGCTAGGTCTAGCTTGCCAGCTGCTTCAGCATTGGTATCTACGTCAACATCACCAATATCGCCAATCACATCTGGGAACTCATTCAAACCCACATCGAGTTTGAGCTCTTGCTCTTCAAACTCACCACCGTCTTTGTCTACCTGAGCCATCAACTCATCAATGGTCATGAATTGATTTTTCTTCGGATCAAAATCGGTTAGGTCGTCTTGCTCACCCCAGTTCTCTTGTGCGATCTCAGGCTGTGCAAGTGCTTCTGATGAACTCCACACTTCACGCTGGTCTTCTGGAACCTCTGCCGTTGATGAGGTGTTTTCTGGCGACAGCTTAAAGCCATCCCAATCGTCACCAACATCCAGCATGGTTTCAAAGTCCATACCTGCACTTGCAATGGTGTCGCTGTCTAACTTGCCATCAAATACTTCAGATTCAGCATTTTCAGACAACAAGTTCGCCATCGCAGACTCTTCAAAGTCATTTAATTCCGACTCTAGGTCATTGCTCGGCTCAGGCTCTAAATCGGCACTGAAAGCGTCTGGTTGCGCGAAGACTTCAAACAGAGCGTCATGGTCATTCTCTGCTTGTTGTACAGCTTGAGAGACTTCTGAGTGCTCTTTAACAACCTCAGGTTCAACAGTGTCAGAGTCAGAACTTGCTGCCTCTTCTGTCACTGATGCCAAAGCATCTTCTTCATTGAACTCTGGTAATTCAAAGTCATCGAAGTTGAACTCTTCTTCTGCTTTCGCAACTGGCGCTTCAGGCTCAGCGATTTCAGATTCCGCTAGCGCAGGCTCATCGGCCATCGAAGCCAATGCGTCTTCTTCGTTGAACTCTGGAAGCTCTAACTCATCGAAGTTGAACTCTTCTTCTGCTTGCGCAACTGGTGCTTCAGACTCAGCGATTTCAGATTCCGCTAGCGCAGGCTCATCGGCCATTGAAGCTAATGCGTCTTCTTCGTTGAACTCCGGAAGCTCTAACTCATCGAAGTTAAACTCTTCTTCTGCTTCCGCAACTGGTGCTTCAGGCTCAGCGATTTCAGATTCCGCTAGCGCAGACTCTTCGGCCATCGAAGCTATTGCGTCTTCTTCGTTGAACTCCGGAAGCTCCAACTCGTCAAAGTTGAACTCTTCTTCCGCTTCCGCAACTGGTGCTTCAGACTCAGCGATTTCAGATTCCGCTAGCGCAGGCTCTTCGGCCATTGAAGCCAATGCGTCTTCTTCGTTGAACTCCGGAAGTTCTAACTCATCGAAGTTGAACTCTTCTTCTGCTTCCGCGACTGGCGTTTCAGACTCAGCGATTTCAGATTCCGCTAACGCAGGCTCTTCGGCCATCGAAGCTAATGCATCTTCTTCGTTAAACTCTGGAAGCTCTAACTCATCGAAGTTGAACTCTTCTTCTGCTTCTGCAACTGATGCTTGAGGTTCAGCGATTTCAGATTCCGCTAGCGCAGGCTCTTCAGCCATTGAAGCCAATGCATCTTCTTCGTTGAACTCTGGAAGCTCTAACTCATCGAAGTTGAACTCTTCTTCATCAATAGCCGATTCAATCGAGCTTGCTGCTACGGGTTCTTGTTCAATTTTGTTTTCAGGTGCTATCTCATCAACCAGCCAATCTTCCTCTTGAGGAATTCCAAATTCGTTTTCAACCGTATTTGGTGTTGGCGTGAACGCTGGAGCCGGTTCAGTTTCCGGTTCTGCCATCGTTTCTTCTTGTGGCTGAGACGCTTCCGTTAGGCTTTCTGCTTGAGGATCTAACGCTTCAGGAAGTTCAGCTGAATGCTCTTCAACTGTATTTTCTGCTAGTTCGTTATCTTCAACCAATGGTTCAGCCGGAGCTTCTGATTGCTGCTCCGTATTCTCACTTGCTACTGGCTCTTCACCAATTAAAGCATCAAGTTCTGCTGCAAAGTCTGAAGGCTCTTGCTCACTTGGTAGCAACGCTTCGTTGTTACTTTCGAATAGCTCATCAAGCTCCGTCATTAACGGATCATGCTCTGGGGAAACCTCCTCAAGGTCGCCTAAGAAATCTTGGCTATCAAAATCATCAATTGATTCTGGTTGCTCTTGTTCAATCGGCTCACTTGGAAGTTCTGCCTGAGTTTGGTTATCAACTTCAGGTTGGTTCTCACTCAGCAGAGCATCAATATCCAAACCAGAATCGAGACCAAGCGCTGCTTTTTCCTCTTCCAGATCGGCAGCAGGCTCAACATCTGTCATTGGCTGAGGTTGTTGAGCACTCTCTTCAGCTTCTGGCTCTAGATCATCAAAGCCTAACGAAGCAAGGAGATCGTCGTCACTCAGCTTGTTTTCTGCTTGCTCTAACTCGTCATCTTCACGAATCAGTTCATCAAATGGATCGATTTCACTGCTTGTTTCGTCCTGCTCTTCTTCTACGCTCTCGTCGCTAAGCAGTTCGTCCAGCAGGTCAACACTGTTTTCATCAATGTCTTCTAGAGAATCGTCACCATCGAAGCCCGACAGCTTTTCTAGCTCATCAAGCGGGTCAAAGTCATCATCGGAGGAGTCTTCATCATCAAAACCAATGAGCTCATCAAGTAAATCTGTGCTGTCTTCATCGATGGTAGGCTCTTCACTTAAACCTGCGATGTCTTCCAACTCTTCAAGCGGATCAAGTTCGTTAAGCGGTTCGCCATCGTCTTCACCGATCAACTCATCAAGTAACGCAGATGCTTCTTCTTCACTTGAATCGCTTTCAGATAAACCAGATAACGTTTCTAGCTCATCAAACAAATCATCATCAGTGTCTTTTGGCGTTGGCTGTTCATACTGTGCAAGCAACTTGTCGATGTCGTCATCTGTCGCTTCACCCGCAGAGAATGCTGTTTCTGATACCGTTGGATTATCATCTTCAACGTCTAAGTTGAGATCGTCACCATCAAGGTCAGCAAACAGATCATCGAGCATTGCTTGATCAAGCGCATTACTTTGTAACTCTTCCGCGGGGTCATCAGCCGCGAGTAATTCAGCAAAGGCGTCATCAGACATTGCATCAGAGCTGTCTTCGTCAGAAAGATCGAAGCCTGCATCATCATCGTCATCGAGCACTTCAAGCTCTGGCGTCACTTCATCGAGCGCGCGCTCCATCTCTTCAAGACCTAGCGCTTTTTCTTCGCCATTAACTTTGATGCCATTGCTAGAAGAATCAAACTCATCAAAGCCGACATCCAGCTCGCCATCATCGCCAATACCCGCGAATGGGTCTTCGCCATCGTCGCCTTCTAGATTGAAGTCGAGGTCATCGTCATCGAGGTTACCGAAAACATCCTCTTCTTCAGGCTGTTGTTCTTCTTGCTCGAATAGGTTTTCTGTTTCGTCGTCATCACCGAACAGGTCATCATCTAGGCTTAGCTCTTCATCTAATTCGTCAGCAGCCGCTAAACCGATTGGCGCCGCAAGAGGATCAAGGTTTTGCTGTTCTTGTGCAGCCGCTTCTTCCTCTTTCGCTTTAGAGCGTCGACCAAGTAGCATAACGACTAGCAACGCAATCAAAGCACCCGGAATTAATGCCGCAAGACCAACAAGCCAACCATTCGACAAAATTTTGTCCATGGTGCTTGGTTGCATGCGTTGTTGTTCAGCGACACGTTGGCGTTCCTCTGCCAGCAGTTTCTCTACTTCTGAGCGAATGCGTTCTTCATCGTTGAGCGAGGTTTTTAGCGTTTCGACTTCACTCTGTACTTCAGAAAGCATCAAACGCAGGCGATGGTTCTTCTCTTCTAAAGATTCCAACTCACTTTGCGAACCTTGCAGCTTGTCTTTTAATGCACTGACTTGCTTTTCACCCTCAGGTGATGTGCTCACTGCGGGTACTGGAGTGGTTGGTTCTACCGCTTTAATTGGCTCGGGTTTCGGCGTTTCAGGCTTAACTGACTCAGCTTTAGGCTCTGGCTTTGGCGCTTCAACCACAGGCTTCGGCGGCTCAACTTTCGGTTTTGCTGGCTGAGCAGGCGTTGGTTTTGGCTGAGTAAGACGAGCTTCATGCGCTTTCATGATCGCAATCGCTTGTGCCGTTGTCGCACTTTGCACTTGCTCTAGAGAAGGCACACGTAGGCGACTTCCTGGAATAAGCTCGTGGATATTTTGCTTATCAAACGCTTGAGGGTTTATGCGATAAATGGCGAGTAGCGTTTGTTGTACGGAAACATTTCGAGAAGGTCGTAATTCAGAAGCAATCGACCAGAGAGTCTCGTTTTGACCAGTCGGACCGAAGAAACGCGACGGTTGGTCATTTTCAGGTGGAGCAGGTAACGCTCGTTCAATCTCCTCAGCGTAGCTCGGAGATGCTTGCACTTCACCAGAGGGGCCTACAAGACGAATACCTTCGGCTTGAACCACTGATGATGTCTGAGTCGCGCTCATCAGCACAAGGGCTGCTAACAAACGCTTATAATTTTGACGCATAGAAGGCTCAGTTAGGTGCTAGTAACAATTTGAAATGGTGATCGGTTAAATATATCGGATAAAGCACGCAAAACTATAGCATTGAGGGTAAAAAATGTGTGGCTCTCACCATATTCGTACTAATCTCACACAATTTTACGCCGTTCGAACAAAAAAGCCTCGCATAGTGCGAGGCTTAAAGGTTCTTAGCGAGGTCGACTTAGTAGTAGTCGCGGATCAGAACTTCTGCGATTTGAACCGCGTTAGTTGCTGCGCCTTTACGAACGTTATCTGCAACAACCCATAGGTTTACGCCGCTGTGATGGCTGATATCGTTACGGATTCGACCTACCATTACGTGGTCTTTACCGCCCGCATCGCGAACTTGTGTTGGGAAGTCTTCGCCGTGGAATACTTCGATACCGTCAGTTTGCTCAAGCAAGTTAACGACTTCTTGTGCATCGATTGGTGAACGCGTTTCAACGTGAAGTGCTTCTGCGTGGCCGTAGAATACTGGCACGCGCACACAAGTTGGGTTTACAGTGATTGATGGGTCGTTAAAGATCTTTTGCGTTTCCCACACCATTTTCATTTCTTCTTTGGTGTAGCCGTTTTCCATCATCTGATCGATTTGTGGAATACAGTTAAATGCGATCTGTTGAGAGAATTGCTTCTTGTCTGCTGGCAGACCGTTTAGCAACTTCGCTGTTTGACCTGCGAGCTCATCAATACCCGCCTTACCTGCACCAGAAACCGATTGGTACGTTGATACGTTAATACGCTCAATACCCACTGCATCGTGAATAGGCTTTAGTGCCACCAGCATTTGAATGGTTGAACAGTTCGGGTTCGCAATGATGTTGCGGTTACGGAACTCTGCAATCGCTTCTGGGTTTACTTCAGGCACAACAAGAGGAATATCGTACTCGTAACGGAAGTGTGATGTGTTGTCGATAACAATCACGCCTTCATCTGCTGCGATTGGAGCCCATTTTGCTGACAGTTCACCACCAGCAGAGAACAGAGCGATGTGCGCTTGTGACCAATCAAACTCTTCCACGTTTTGTACGCGAATTGTTTTACCATTGAAACGGTAAGTCTTGCCTTCACTACGCTCACTCGCAAGTAGGAAGATTTCACCTACCGGGAATTTGCGCTCTTGAAGCACTTCCAAAATTGTTTCACCGACCGCACCGGTCGCACCTAATACGGCAACATTGTATTGCTGGCTCATTGACTTACCTCAACCTGAAAACCTAGTTCTGCTAATGGTGCAAGATTGCATGTTTGGTTACCCACTAGCGTGACAGCGCTGTACTCGCGGCGATCCCAGTAGTTTTTACGCATCAGGTCAAAAGAGCCTGGCTTACTGATTTCGCGGCGGAAAAGAGCGTCATCTTTACGCACATCATAGATTAACTGCGTGATGTTGTGCAGCGTTGCTTCATCCCATGCTCTGTCCAATACCATAGTAGGAACAGGCGCGGTTGGCAGTAAATCGCTGGCATGCGCACGTAATTCGTTATTTAAGAACTCACAGTAGCTGTTGAAAATCATCGTCGTACCGCGAGCTTTCCCTTCCAGACCATAGCCTGCAACGTGAGGGGTTGCGAATGCTAGCAGAGGCAGAAGCTCCATATCAACCTCTGGTTCAAATTCAAATACGTCGAGTGCCGCTGTAAAGCCGTCGTTTTTCAGCAAACGCTGCTTCAGCGCTTGGTTGTCCACAACTGGACCGCGCGCCGCATTAATAAGAATTTGATCGCTACGAAGACCATTTAACACCTTCTCATCAATCAAATGATGGGTTGGGTGTGGGCCATCTTTAGTGATAGGTGTGTGCAACGTGATGATGTCAGAACGTTCGATCAATTCTGCTAACGGAGTGAAACTGCGAGAATCGCCCTCTTCTTGTTTGAATGGGTCATTGATGAGCACGTTGATACCCATGCCTTTCAAACATTTCTCAAGGTAACTCCCCACTTGACCCGCACCGATGATACCAACGGTTTTATCGAAAACAGAGAAACCTTGCTGTTGTGCTAGCACCATCATGACGCTGAACGCATACTCAGCAACACCAACTTTGTTACATCCTGGTGCTGCGGTGAAGAAAATGCCCTTCTCTTTTAAAAGCGCTTGGTCAACATGATCCATGCCCGCCGTCGCCGTACCAACGAACTTCAGCTTGTTTGCTTTGCTGATCAGTTCTGAGTTTACTTTGGTAACTGAGCGAATCATTAGCGCATCTACATCCACTAAATCATCGGCTGTCAGTGTACGACCGGGTTTTAGAATCACTTCACCGAGTTGGCTGAATAGCTCTTCAGCGTACGGCATATTTTCATCAACAATAATTTTCATAGCGCCAGCGTTTAACATCCATTTGTATGAGTTCGTATATTCGCAAGATGCGAAGCTAAAGCGATTGTGCCCTTTTCTTGAAAAATCTCAACAATTAGAGTGAGCAAAAACAGGTTTCAGAAAAGAAAAAGCCCGGCTAAATTAGCCGGGCAAAGTTCCAGAACAAAAGGATCCTATCCCGCTCTCCTTGGGATAAAGTCTGCGTCTGTTCGATCAGTTTGACTGATCAAGCTCTGGAAACTGGTTTGTTGGTCCGTTTACGCCATATGGGAGATCACAGTGATATTCCGACCAACAAATTCAGTTAGCTTTGGGTCGCTTACGCTTGGTACTTTTTGATTACCAATGTTGCGTTTGTACCACCAAAACCAAAGCTGTTTGACATAACAGTCGTTAGCTCAGCGTCGCGAGCTTCCGTTACGATGTCTAGACCTTGTGCTGCTTCATCCAAGTTAGAGATGTTCACACTTGGCGCAATGAAGTTGTTATCTAGCATTAGCGTTGAGTAAATCGCTTCGTGAACGCCAGCTGCACCTAGTGCGTGACCTGTCATTGCTTTTGTTGCAGAAATCGCAGGGCTGTTGTCGCCGAATAGCTCTTGGATAGCGCCTAGCTCTTTCACGTCACCTACAGGAGTAGAAGTACCGTGTGTGTTGATGTAGTCGATAGCGTCAACATCTTGCATTGCCATCTTCATACAACGAACTGCGCCTTCACCTGATGGTGCTACCATGTCGTAGCCATCAGAAGTCGCGCCGTAACCTACGATTTCGCCGTAGATCTTCGCGCCACGAGCTAGAGCGTGCTCTAGTTCTTCGATAACTAGCATGCCGCCACCACCAGAGATAACGAAACCGTCACGATCTGCATCGTAAGTACGAGATGCTTTTTCTGGCGTTTCGTTGTACTTAGTAGATAGTGCGCCCATTGCATCAAACATCATAGTTTGAGACCAATCTAGCTCTTCACCACCACCTGCAAATACGATGTCTTGTTTACCAAGTTGAATAAGCTCCATCGCGTGACCGATACAGTGTGCAGACGTTGCACAAGCTGAGCTCATTGAGTAGTTCACACCACGAATCTTAAATGGTGTTGCAAGACACGCAGATACTGTTGAAGACATAGTACGTGGCACCATGTAAGGGCCTACGCGTTTTACGCCTTTCGCACGCATCGTGTCAGTTGCTACTGTTTGGTTTAATGCAGAAGCACCACCAGAACCAGCAACGATACCTGTACGATCGTTTGAAACTTGTTCTTCAGATAGACCAGCGTCTTCAATTGCCTGCTGCATTGATAGGTATGCATAAGCAGCCGCATCACCCATAAAGCGCATCTGCTTACGGTCAATAAACTCTGCAGGGTTGATTTTCAGATCACCCCACACCTGCGAACGCAGACCGTTTTCTTTAAACTGCTCAGACGCAGTGATGCCAGATTTGCCCGCTTTAAGAGACGCTAGAACTTCTTCGACGTTGTTACCGATACTTGAAACAATACCCATACCGGTGATTACGACTCGTTTCATTATGACATTCCTATAATTCAAAAATCCGCTAGATAATAACTAAGATAGTCAACAAAAGTGGTCAGCTTTCCCAGAAATTCGTACAATCGCCGAATTCTAACCGCGCCAAATCACATATTTGCACCATTATGACTTCGATTAAAAACGCAGAACTTGGTTGGAACGAAGCTGGTACACCGGTTTCTGACCAATTTGATGATGTTTATTTCTCCAACGTAAACGGTCTCGAAGAGACGCGTTACGTGTTCCTCAAACAAAATCATCTACCAGAAAGATGGCAGGAATTTGACCAAAGACGTTTTGTTATTGGTGAAACCGGATTTGGCACAGGGTTGAATTTCTTAGCCGTGTGGCAATGGTTTACCGAATTTCGTCGCGAATATCCAGAGGCAACGCTAAAAGAATTGCATTTCGTTAGCTTTGAGAAGTACCCACTAAGCAAAGCTGATTTAGAAAAAGCGCATCAATCATGGCCAGAATTGGCAGAGTTTGCCGAAAAACTGCAACAGCACTATCCAGCCGCAGTGCCTGAGTGTCATCGCATTGTTTTAGAAGACGGCGCTATCACGCTTGACCTTTGGTTTGGCGATATCAAAGACTGTATGCCGCTTGTTCCTTATGCTGAGCAAGGCTTGATTGATGCTTGGTTCTTAGATGGGTTTGCTCCAAGTAAAAACCCAGAGATGTGGAACCAAAACCTATTCAACGGCATGGCAAAATTGGCGAAACAGGATTGTACAGTAGCAACCTTTACGGCAGCGGGTTTTGTGCGTCGCGGCTTAAACGAAGCGGGCTTTGTAATGAAGAAAGTCAAAGGCTTCGGCACCAAGCGTGAAATGATCGCAGGTTCGATGGAGCAACGTGAAGCGCACTCAAATCACCTACCTTGGTTCAACCGCACTGCATCGACCAATCATGATTCCATTGCGATTATTGGTGGCGGCATCGCTAGCGCGGCTTTGGCTAAAACGCTGGTTCGCCGCGGTCAAAATGTCACGCTTTATTGCAAAGACGCTCAACCTGCAGAAGGCGCATCAGGCAACCGCCAAGGCGCAGTGTACCCATTACTAAATGGTCCACACAAAGGCGTTTCTCGTGTATTCGCTCCGGGCTTTTTGTTTGCCCGTCAGTTTGTTGACCAAGCAGCGCAAGATATTCAATTTGATCACGACTGGTGTGGTATTACTCAGCTGATGTGGGATGACAAATCCGCAGACAAGTTAGAGAAAATGCTCACAGGCAATTTCACCCCAGAGTTGATTCACAAGCTATCTGCTGAAGAGACGGCTGAAAAAATTGGCTTGCCGATTGATATGGCATCAGTTCATTACCCTCTTGGCGGTTGGTTATGCCCTGCTGAACTGACTCGTGGTTTGATTGCTCAACTAGAAAACACCGAGCTTTTCGAAGCGAAGTTCGAGCATCAAGTCGAGTCGCTAGATTGGGATGAAGCGCGCAAGGTTTGGATATTGAAGGCTAACGGCCAAAGCTTTGAGCATTCAACTGTCGTGGTTGCTAATGGCAGTGAGTTCCAAACACTCAGCCAAACTGCCGACCTACCAATGGGTCAGGTAAAAGGTCAAGTTAGCCATGCCCCTGCAACTGAAACGCTGTCCAAGCTGAAAACAGTATTGTGTTACGACGGTTACATGACACCTGTTAACCCGAATAATCAGCATTTATGCATCGGTGCAAGTTACGACCGCAGTCACCTAGACTACGAGTTTGACGAAGAAGCACAAAAAGACAACGCCGAGAAGTTGGTGAAGTGTTTGCCGAACCAAACTTGGACAAAAGAAGTGGATACCTCTGGTAACTTATCACGCCAAGGTATTCGCTGTGTTAGCCGTGACCACCTGCCATTTGTCGGTAACGTAGGCGACTTTGAAACCATCAAAACGCAATATGCAGATCTGCAAAATCAACAAGAACAAGACGTTGAAGCGATTCACCAGTTCCCTAACCTATTCTGTTTCCTTGGTTTAGGCTCTCGTGGTTTAAGCTCTGCGCCTCTAATGGCCGAGGTGTTGGCATCACAAATCTGTGGCGACCCGTTACCACTGCCTGTTGATGTGCTGACTGAACTGCACCCAAGCCGTATGTGGGTAAGAAAGCTACGTAAAGGTAAGGCGATTACTGAGTTGTAACGTTTTCGAGTGTGTAAAGAACCCCTCCTAGCCTCCCCTTAAAAAGGGGAGGAACAAGTTCTTAACCCCGCATTAGTCCTCCCCCTTTCCAAGGGGGAGTTAGAGGGGGTAGCTCTGAGAACAAACAACCACCCCTAGCCTCGTCTTAAAAAGTGAGGAACCAGTTCTTAGCTCCGCATTAATTCTCCCCCTTTCTAAGGGGAATTAGAGGGGGTTACAAGTGTTTAGTTCAACGCCGCCACGGCCGCTTTCACCTGCTCTACAATTTCCGCATTACGGAACTCACCCGCTTCCAAATCAAAGTTATCGTAGAAGCTTGGAATAGATTGCGATGCTTTCACTTCAGCACCAAAGTAAGGCGCAGAGCCTGTTGCCGCAGCGAGTACCGTTTGTGCGCCACCAGGGCCAGGTGAAGTCGCTAAGTACACCGCGGGTTTATTTTGGAATACATTGCGATCAATACGTGTCGCCCAATCGAATAGATTCTTATACGCCGCTGGGTAAGAGCCGTTGTGCTCAGCAAAAGAAATCACCAAAGCGTCCGCGGTTGCGATGTCAGCAAGAAACGCTTTTGCGCCTTCCGCCTGACCGATTTCTTTCTCTTTGTCTTCACTGAACAAAGGAACATCGTAGCTATTGAGATCTAATACTTGAACTTCTGCACCTTCGACAAGGTTAGCAGCGTAAGTCGCAAGAGTTTTATTGATAGAGGTAGAGCTAGTAGAAGCGCCAAATGCGATAATTTTCATGGTTGTAGTCCTTTGTTCACGTTTTGTACTAACAAGAGTAAAAGGTGAACGAGTGTGCTACAACCACAAAAATTTTAAGGAGAGATTCGAAAATTTCGAAGGAGTTTATTTCAACTCTTTTTGCTTCAACCAGAAGCTTAGCGCTGCCAATCGAAGCATATATAACTGAATGAGACTTAAGCTTGCGCTTGAAGCTCTTGCCATAGATCACTCACGATCACGCGATCGGCTGGCGTTAGTTCTGAACGTGCTTCTTCAAGACTGTTTTCGATGCGAGATTTAAGCTCAGTCACATCGTTAATGCCTTCTTCTTCACACGCTGCAGCAGACAGAGAAATGTGACCACGTAAATAACCACCAGCAAACAGTTCATCATCCGATGCTGTTTCAATGCGAGCATCAATCAGTTCTAGTAGTTTTTCTTCAAATTCAATAATCATGGCGTTTCTCTGAGGTTATTTAACGATAAAGTCAGATGGTTCCAACGGCTTGGTTTGGTAAAAGGCACGTAATGCATCCGATAGCATTTTCACGCGAGGCGGAAGACCGTTTTCTAGAATGCCCATTACTTCATTGTGCACTTTGTGCATAAAACCAAGTCGATCTGGTTCAAAATCGCCGTGTAGATTGTCACAACTGACGTTAAAAGGGAAGTCAGCACTTTTCGCTAGAATCCACTCGTAAGCTTGAGGGCGAATTTCAACTTTTTCGAACTCAGCTTGAACCTCTGCTGTACGACCATCTGGTTCGTACCAGTAACCAAAATCTTCCAACAAACGACGCTCTGGTCCTGCTACGCACCAATGGGCAATCTCGTGCAGCGCTGACGCGTAAAAGCCACGAGCAAAAATAATCCGATGATGCGGGTGTTCTTCATCTGCTGGCAAGTAAATTGGCTCATCGCCGCCTAGCTCTAACTCAGTGTTAAAAGGCCCAAGAAATGTGTCATTGAAAATAGCGATAAGGTCTTGATATTCGTGGTTCATCATCGATTCTGTACGTCAAATTGATATGCGGTGCGCATTGTCGCTGTTTTTCTTACACAGGTAAAGCCACACAACATGTTTGGTTATTAGCTGAGTTAATCTGAAAGTCGCTTTCTCCATACAATTTCTCATTCGTCACAGATCACATTTACCACTACACTCACGCCTTATTTTTACGCTTAACGATGGCGACTTCAACGCCACTTGAAGCGAGATTCTTTTTGGGTTTAAGCCTCTCCCCAAGGTTTAAATCTTGTTGGTAAGTTTTGCTGCTGTTTTCCTTAATCTCAAGGATCATGACAGAGCCCTTTTATTTGAGTGTCCCCTTATGCTGCTAAGTGTGTTGTACATCATTGGTATCACGGCTGAAGCCATGACTGGTGCATTGAGTGCCGGTCGAAGAAAAATGGATTGGTTTGGTGTTATGTTGGTAGCCAGTGCAACGGCAATTGGCGGCGGTACGGTACGCGACATTTTGCTAGGTCACTACCCATTAGGTTGGGTAAAGAATCCAGAATTTTTGGCAATCACTTGTGTAGCTGGCGTTCTGACGACAGGCTTAGCGAAATGGGTGATTAAATTCAAAGGGCTATTTATCCGTTTGGATGCACTGGGCTTGATCGTATTTAGCATCATCGGCACCAAAGTCGCGATTGGTATGGGCTTACACCCTGGTATTTGTATGGTGTCTGCACTAGTAACCGGCGTATTTGGTGGTTTGCTACGTGATTTGATTTGTCGTCAAACACCGCTTGTGTTGCATGAAGAGCTTTACGCCTCTGTCGCACTTATCGCATCAGGTTTGTACCTAGCGCTACTTGAGTTCAACGTACCAGACGTAACGGCGACGATTGTGACTCTGATTACTGGTTACATGCTGCGAATGGCAGCAGTACGATTCAAATGGCGCTTGCCTTCATTCCACTTGGAAACCGAAGGGTCGATTCACTGATTCGAATCGAAAGCTATTGAAAAGAAATGAAAAAGGCTGCTCACTGAGCAGCCTTTGCGTTTCTATCGAGTTAAGCTGCAAACTTAAATCTTTGGAGTCTCGGTTTGTACGCCATGGTTTTGACCACGATGACGTAGCAAGTGATCCATAACGACAATAGCCAGCATCGCTTCTGCGATAGGCACGGCGCGGATACCCACACATGGATCATGACGACCTTTAGTGATCAACTGAGTTGGTTCACCTTCTTTAGTGATGGTTTCACCCGGAACCGTAATGCTTGAGGTTGGTTTAAGCGCGATGTTTGCAACAATATCTTGGCCAGTAGAGATACCGCCAAGAATACCGCCTGCGTGGTTGCTACCAAAGCCTCCTGGTGAAAGCGTATCACGGTGCTCGCTGCCTTTTTGGCTTACCACGTCAAAACCGTCGCCGATTTCCACGCCTTTCACCGCATTAATGCTCATTAGCGCGTGTGCGATGTCTGCGTCTAGACGATCAAATACAGGTTCACCAAGGCCAACAGGTACGTTCGTTGCCACAACCTGAATTTTTGCGCCAATAGAGTCGCCTTCTTTTTTCAGGTCACGGATAAGTTGATCAAACGCTTCTACTTTGTCTGCATCAGGGCAGAAGAACGCGTTGTTTTCAATTTCATTCCAATCCACTTTATCGATTGAAACGTCACCCATTTGCGACAAGTAAGCGCGGATTTCCACACCAAACTCGTCTTTCAGGTATTTCTTAGCGATTGCACCAGCTGCCACACGCATTGCCGTTTCACGAGCAGACGAACGGCCGCCACCTCGATAATCGCGCACACCGTATTTTTGGTGGTAAGTGTAATCAGCGTGTCCTGGACGGAACTTGTCTTTGATGTCTGAGTAGTCTTTAGAACGTTGGTCTGTGTTCTCGATCATCAGGCCAATTGAAGTGCCTGTAGTTTGACCTTCAAATACGCCAGAAAGAATTTTTACTTCGTCCGGTTCACGACGTTGGGTAGTGTAACGTGATGTGCCAGGACGGCGACGGTCGAGATCCGTTTGCAGATCTGCCTCAGTGATTTCCAAACCTGGAGGGCATCCGTCTACGATACATCCTAGTGCGATACCGTGACTTTCTCCGAATGTCGTTACTCGGAAATGTTGTCCGATACTGTTTCCTGCCATTACTTCCTCAAGTTCTTGTCGCCACGCTCTCCATGAGCGCAACTGCTTTTCAATTCTTCGTGGAATCATAGTGGCGGTATTACGTTTTGATGTAAAGCCCGATTTGGCGGAAAAAACAAAACAGCCGAAATTTTCCGAGCTCAGTGCGAAGCGGATAAAAAAACACCGAGCACTGGGCTCGGTGTTTTCATTATTTTTAACGGTTCTGTTTCGACGAGCTTAGTCTTTGTACAGTTTGAACTCTTCTGCACACTCAACCAGCTGGTCACGCGTTAGCATGAATACGCCGTGACCACCGTTCTCGAACTCAATCCAAGTGAATGGAATTTGTGGGTACTGTTCCATCATGTGGACCATTGAGTTACCGACTTCACATACAAGAATACCGTCGTCTGTTAGGTAGTCTGGCGCATTAGCAAGAATACGGCGAACCAGTTTTAGACCGTCAGTGCCAGCAGCTAGACCTAGTTCAGGCTCGTGCGTGAACTCGTCTGGTAGGCTGTTCATGTCTTCTTCGTCCACGTAAGGTGGGTTAGACACGATCAGGTTGTACTTCTCTTTTGGAAGATCGCGGAACAAGTCAGAGCGGATTGGGAACACTTGTTGCTCCATGCCGTGATCTTGTACGTTTTGCTCAGCCACTTGTAGAGCGTCTGTAGAGATGTCGATCGCGTCAACTTCTGCTTCAGGGAAAGCGTGCGCACAAGCAATCGCGATACAGCCAGAACCCGTACATAGGTCCATGATGCGCGTAGGCTCTTCCACCAACCAAGGCTGGAATTCCGCTTGAATCAATTCGCCGATAGGAGAACGTGGCACAAGTACACGCTCATCAACGAAGAACTCAAGACCGCAGAACCATGCTTTGTTGGTTAGGTATGCAGTTGGTGTACGCTCGTTGATGCGTTTTACTACGCGCTCAACAATACGCAGACGCTCGCTTGTCGTAAGGCGAGAGTTCAATACGTGCGGAGGCACATCAATCGGCAAGTATAATGTTGGCAGGATAAGCTGAACTGCTTCATCCCACGCATTATCAGTGCCATGACCGTAAAACAGGTTAGCTGCGTTAAAGCGGCTTACCGTCCAACGAATCATATCTTGAAGGGTATGGAGCTCCGATACCGCCTCTTCTACAAAAATCTTATCCAAAATTGCCTCCGAAAAGCGCTACAATACTGCCATAAATTGTAAAAATGAAATTGTTTACCTAATGAGCAAAAAAGACACCGAACACGATGACGATTTCGCCTTGTTTAAGGATGCAGTACAGGGCGTAAAAAAGTTGCGACAGGATACCATAATCCAGCAACCAAAAAAAAATACTAAGCAAAAAGAAATCACACGCTCAAACCGTGAAGCGAGTGATTCTGAGTTTTACTTTTCTGATGAGTTTGTTCCGCTTCTTAATGAAGAGGGACCAACTCGTTATGCCCGTGACGATGTGTCCACTTATGAAGTGAAACGTCTTCGTCGTGGCGTGTACGTGCCTGACGTTTTCCTAGACATGCACGGCATGACACAACAAGAAGCCAAGCGAGAACTCGGTGCGATGATCGCGTACTGCGTGAAAAACGAAATCCACTGTGCGTGTGTGCAACACGGCATCGGTAAGCACATTCTGAAGCAGAAAGCGCCGCTTTGGTTAGCTCAACACCCAGACGTAATGGCATTCCACCAAGCGCCTCTAGAGTTTGGCGGCGATGGTGCCCTACTGGTGCTGCTGTCCATTCCAGAAAAATAACTCACCGACTTCGACAGTATTTCGCTGACGAGCAAGAACGACAAAGGCAGGTTAACCCTGCCTTTTTGTTTTTTCTCGAGTCATCATCCCGAGAGGTGGTGCTCTATGGCGTGATATGCCAAAGCACTTCACCGCGTTGTGTTTGCGGATCAAATTCAATGCACACCAAACCTGATGTCGGGAACATTGGTGGCGTCATGTCTTTCACAAATTCCGAGGTAAGGTAGCCCACCAGCGGTAAGTGCGATACAAACAAAAGAGATTCAAGCTTCTCAACTTCAATCAACGCATTAGCGAAATCAAACACTTGGTCGGATTGACCGTAAGGCGTGATGTCTTCACACGTTTCGATGCTCTTAGCCGAAAAATGTGCGCTGATTTCTTGCCAAGTTTGCTGCGCTCGAATGTACGGACTCACCAGCACTTTGTCGAATTGAGCAAAACCTTGCTCTTTACATGCTCGGGCAACTGCTTCCGATTCAGTTCTGCCTCTTGGGGTCAGTTGTCTTTCTGCGTCGGTGTTCGCAAAATGCTCTGCTTCACCGTGACGCAAGATAAATATTTTCATGTTATTTCCTAGGGATAGCTAACGCTACCAAAAGGTTGACTGCTATCTTTATACGGATAGCGGGCTAACTTTAATAATGTCGAAACAAAAATACTGATATAATTATCGGTTCATTATACCAATTCGCTTGCTAAAGATAGCGACTTTCTTAACAATCTATTAAAAAGAATATACTCAGTTCATCACATTCTACGATGAAGTTATGAACTCAGTGCATTCCTTCAAATAGCTCGAACCCCATAGCAATTTGCTGATGGGCTTATGCAGTACTCTTACGAATAACAAAAATGCGGCAAGCAGTATTTGTCGAAGCGCAAACTTTGCGCCTCCCCACTCGGGGATCATAATTACTGTAATGCGAAATCTGGAGACGCATCGTGCACCTAAGTCCAAACGATTCAAATCAATACCGCTACATTACATTGAGTAATGCTCTGCGCGTGTTGCTGATTCATTCCGACACGGCTCAACAGTCGGCAGCAGCCCTAGCAGTAAACGTTGGACACTTCGATGATCCGATGGATCGCCAAGGTCTGGCACACTATCTAGAACACATGCTTTTTTTGGGTACGGAAAAATACCCTAAAGTGGGCGAGTTTCAAAGTTATATTAGTCAACATGGTGGCACCAACAACGCTTGGACGGGCACCGAGCACACCTGTTTCTTCTTCGATGTCACACCAACTGCTTTTGAAACTGCGCTTGATCGCTTCAGCCAATTCTTTACCGCACCACTGTTTAACGAAGAAGCGTTAGACAAAGAACGCCAAGCGGTCGATTCCGAATACAAGCTCAAATTGAATGACGATTCTCGCCGTCTGTATCAAGTCAACAAAGAAGTCATCAACCCAGAGCACCCGTTTTCAAAATTTTCTGTCGGCAACTTAGATACACTCGGCGATCGCGATGGCAAATCCATCCGCGACGAGATAGTTGAATTTCACCACTCACAGTATTCCGCTGATTTGATGACGCTGACTTTGTTTGGTCCGCAATCTCTTGATGAGCAGCAAGCATGGGTAGAAACCATGTTTGCCGACATTCCAAATCACCAACTACGCGGCAAGTCGATCGATGTGCCTATTGGTACTGAAGACAGCACAGGCATCTTGGTTCAAGTCGAGCCAATCAAAGAGTTCCGTAAACTGATTCTCACGTTCCCAATGCCGGGAATGGACGCGCACTATAGCGTGAAGCCCCTCTCCTACTTTGCTCACCTGTTGGGTTACGAGGGTGAAGGCAGTCTAATGCTTCAACTCAAAGAGAAAGGCTGGATTACCTCCCTTTCTGCAGGCGGCGGTGCGAGTGGCAGTAACTACCGCGATTTCACCGTAAGTTGCACACTGACGCCAAACGGCTTGGACCATATCGATGACATCGTTCAAGCGGTATTCCAATATCTCTCTATGATCAAACAAGATGGTATGGATGAGTGGCGCTACTTGGAAAAACAAGCGGTGTTGGAATCTGCTTTTCGCTTCCAAGAGCCATCACGTCCAATGGATTTGGTCAGCCATTTGGTGATCAACATGCAGCACTATCAACCGGAAGATACGGTTTATGGTGACTACAAAATGGCAGGCTATGATGAAACGCTTCAACGCTCATTACTTCAATATCTTTCGGTTGAAAACGTTCGCGTTACATTGATAGCGAAAGGCTTGGAATACAACCAAACCGCAGAGTGGTACTTCACGCCTTACTCAGTAACGCCGTTCAGCGAAGAGCAGCGCCGTTTCTATCAACAAATCGACCCAAGTTGGCAATTCGTTCTCCCAGAAAAGAACCCATACATTTGCTACGAACTCGATCCAAAACCGTTTGAAAACGGTGGCTCATTGCCGGAGTTGGTGGAGGATGTAGAAGGCTTCCGTTTATGGCACTTGCAAGACGATGAATTCCGAGTACCAAAAGGCGTCGTTTACGTCGCTATCGATAGTTCACACGCGGTAGCATCACCGAAAAACATTGTAAAAACGCGCCTATGTGTTGAGATGTTCCTCGATTCTCTAGCCAAAGAGACTTATCAAGCGGAAATCGCAGGTATGGGTTACAACATGTATGCCCACCAAGGTGGCGTCACGCTGACATTATCGGGTTTTAGCCAGAAGCTGCCACAGCTGCTGGAAATGATTCTGCATCGCTTTGCTGCACGTGAGTTCAGCCCTGCTCGCTTTGAGACCATTAAGCAGCAACTATTACGCAATTGGCGGAATTCATCGCAAGATCGACCTATTTCCCAACTTTTTAATGCACTAACAGGTCTACTCCAACCGAACAATCCACCATTCGCAACATTGGTTGAAGCATTGGAAGAGATTGAAGTAGATGAGCTGTCAGTGTTCGTTGAATCGATTCTGGCTGAGCTACATGTTGAAATGTTTGTTTATGGCGATTGGCAGCGTCAGCAAGCTCATGACATGGCAAACACATTGAAAGACGCATTGCGCGTAAAAGAACAACGTTACGAAGAAGCGCTTCGCCCACTCGTCATGCTGGGTGAAAACGGCAGTTTCCAACGCGAAGTGAACTGTAACCAGCAAGACTCAGCAGTGGTGATTTATCATCAATGTGAAGATATCTCGCCGCGTAATATCGCGCTTTATTCCCTGGCGAATCACTTAATGTCAGCAACCTTCTTCCATGAAATCAGAACTAAACAACAGCTAGGCTACATGGTTGGCACGGGGAACATGCCGCTTAACCGCCACCCGGGGATTGTGCTTTATGTGCAGTCACCGAATGCTGCACCAGCCGAACTGGTTACCTCAATCGATGAGTTTTTAAATGCGTTCTACATGGTGCTGTTAGAGCTCAATGAATACCAGTGGCACAGCAGTAAACGCGGATTGTGGAACCAAATTGCAACGCCTGACACCACATTACGCGGGCGAGCGCAGCGCCTATGGGTAGCAATTGGTAACAAAGACACCGACTTTAATCAGCGTGAAAAAGTGTTGGAAGAACTTAAAGAGTTAACTCGCACTGACATGATTCGCTTCGTAGTCAATGAGCTTAAACCTCGTACTGCTAATCGTTTGGTAATGCATTCACAAGGCATCGCCCATGAGGACGCACCGCGTATCAATCTTGGTTTAGAAATTGGCTCGATAGAAGAGTTTCAGCTACGCCCGAAAGACTTCGGTCTCGGATGAGAGAAAGAATGGTAGAAATGGCATAAAATGGTAAAAGTAGTAATTTAGTTTATGCTGTAATTACCTTGTTCAATAAATTCGCAAACACGAGGAATACATGAAAAAGCTACTTTTAATTGCTGCTGTACTAATGCCACTTGCACCTGCTGCTTACGCTGATATCACAATTAAAGGTGATGATTTTGAGCTAAGTGACGACTGTTTGCGCCTTGATGGTGATAACGTATCAATTAAGTCTGATGACTGTTCATCAGGCAAGCATGACAAAGACCACAAAGGTAACGCAAGCGTTCATGGTGACGACAACCCAGGCAAAGGCCACGACAAGGGTAAAAAAGACAAAAAGAAATAATGTCTCATAACCTCAAATACAAAAAAGGCTTGCATCACGCAAGCCTTTCTCTTTTTAGCACTAGCCATTAATCATAGAAGTTACGACCTTCACCCGCGCGAGTGAGTAAGCCATCACATGGCGCGTAACGATCGCCGTATTTCGATGCAAACTCGTTCATTTTCTCAACCAGTTCTTTCAAACCGAATTGATCCATGTAACGGAATGGACCACCTAGGAATGGTGGGAAACCAATACCAAAGATCGCACCGATATCACCATCGCGTGGAGAACGGATAATACCGTCGTCTAAACAGCGAACCGCTTCGTTTAGCATTGGCAGTACACAACGCAGTGCAATGTCGTTGTCGCTCAGCTTCGATTCTGGCGTCAGGTTCAATAGCTTGTACACGGACTTATCGACTTCTTTCTTCTTACCTTTGTAGGTGTAGAAGCCTTTACCACTCTTACGACCTTTACGACCGTCATTCAGTAGTGTGTCGAATACGTCTGGACCTTTAAATCGTTCGCCCAATTCGTTAACCAAGATCGGCATGATCTTAGCACCGATATCCACACCGACTTCGTCCAACAAGGTGATAGGACCGACTGGGAAACCGAAGTCAAGCAGCGCTCCATCAAGTTGTTCGATTGGCTCATTTGCCAGCAAGATGTGCGCAGCTTCGTTCATGTAAGGCGCAAGAATGCGGTTTACATAGAAGCCCGCTTTATCTTTCACTACGATTGGTGTCTTGCCCTGCTTCTTCGCAAGTGCAACAACGGTAGAAATGGTCTCTTCTGACGTAGTTTCGTGAGGAATCACTTCCACCAGTGGCATTTTTTCTACCGGACTGAAGTAATGCAGACCGACGATGTTTTCAGGACGCTCTGCTTTTTCTGCAATTTTGTGAATTGGCAGCGAAGACGTGTTGGTCGCAAAGATGGTCTCTAGTTTTGTGTTCGCTTCAATATCTGCAACCATCGTCTGCTTAAGGTCAAGATCTTCAAACACCGCTTCAATAACCACATCAATATGATTAAAGCTTGTAAAATCGATACCACCCGAAAGTTGCAGCATTTTAGATTGCAGACCCGCTTTCGAGATAATGCGGCGCTTACGCTGCTTTTCGAACAACTTGTAGTTGTAGTTCAACGCGTTAAGCACGCCATCATTGCTGACGTCTTTAATACGTACTGGCACTTTCGCTTTCGCAACAGAAACATGGCTGATGCCTGCCCCCATTAAACCGCCACCCAACACGCCAACTCTGTTGACAGCAGCTGGCTCTGCTTTCGCGCCGTTTTCTTTCTTCATTTCAGTGGTAGCAAAGAAAATAGAGCGCAATGCTTTTGATTCAGAGCTCATCACCAATTCGCCAAAGCGCTTCGCTTCAAGCTCTTGACCTTGAGCAAAGCTTTTTTCAAGACCGTGCTGAATGACTTCGAGAATCGCAACCGTTGCTGGGTAGTTACCGCGGGTCTTCTCATTGGTTTTCTTCGCGGCTTGCTCGAATACAAACTTACGACCTAAGCCACTGCCCGACATCAACTTCTCTTTTGTCGATTGCTTCTTGTTACCTTTGTTCTTCCCTTTTTCGATAAGCTGCTTAGCTACATCAAGAAGAATCGTTTCTGGTACACACGCATCAACAACGCCAAGTTTTTTCGCTTTCTTCGCACGCAGTTGTTTACCTGTAAGGATGAGGTCTAACGAAGGCAACAGACCAATCAGACGAGGAAGACGCTGAGTACCACCAGAACCAGGCAACAAACCAAGTTGAACTTCAGGCAAACCAAGACGCGTTTTATCGGAATCGGTACACACACGGTAGTCACACGCTAGCGCAAGCTCTAAACCGCCTCCTAAACATGGGCCGTGAATCGCAGCAACAACCGGATAAGGCAGATTAGACAGTTGCTGGAATAACTCCTGACCTTGCTTAGCCAATGCTTCTGCTTCGCTCGCCGTTGTGCACGCTTCAAGCATACGAACGTCGGCACCAGCAACAAAGTTATCTGGTTTTAGGGAATGAATGATCATCCCTTTCACGCCGCTGGTGTCTTTGAGTTGAGCGAAGATCTCTTTCATCTCATCTGCAAACGCCGCTTGCAACGTGTTCATTTTCTCGTTTGGCACATCGATGGCTAGCCAAGCAATGTTTTGCTCATCAATCTTTAGACTAAATGCTTTTTGCTCGCTCATTACTCAACCTCCAAAATCATTGCTGCACCAAGACCACCTGCGGCACATGCGGTATTCAACGCAAGACCACCGCCACGACGTTTAAGCTCACGCAGCGTTTGCGTCATCATACGTGCGCCAGTTGCGGCAAATGGGTGACCGTAGGCAATGGAACCGCCAAGAACATTGAACTTATCCATGTCGATTTCACCTATCGCTTTCGAGCGACCTAGGTTTTCTTGGGCAAATTTATCAGAAGCAAACATCTTCACGTTCGCCAATGCTTGAGCAGCAAAAGCTTCGTGCATATCGATAAGCGTCAGATCTGAAAGTTCTAGACCGGTGTTCTCCAACACTTTTGCTGTCGCGTATGTTGGTCCCATTAGCATGTCCATTTCCACACCAATGGCAGAGAATGCATAACCGCGGATGTAGCCAAGTATTTCCATACCAAGCTCTTTCGCTTTGCCTTCACGCATTAGCATCACTGCCGCACCACCATCGGTTAATGGCGTACTGTTCGCGGCTGTTACGCTGCCGTATTGACGGTCGAAAGCCGGACGCAGTTTCGCGTAGCCCTCTAATGTCGAGTCATGACGAATGTTGTTATCTTCAGAGATCCACTTTTTGTAAGGCTCTGGGAAAGCAGTCATCACTTCGTCTTGGATCTTGCCGTCTTTCCAAGCTTGCGAAGCTAGAGAGTGAGAACGGTGTGCCAAAGCATCTTGCTCTGCACGAGTAATGCCATGTGACTTCGCCATTTGCTCGGCAGTTTGACCCATTGAAAGACCCGTCGAGTACTCAGCTACCGCTGGCGGTACTGGCATTAAATCTTTAAAGCTGAGTTTTTTAAGAATGTTGAGCTTTTGACCCAGCGTTTTGGTTTTGCTTAGCGCAAGCAAGTTCGCGGCAAGTTTCTTAGAAACACCAATAGGTAGAACAGATGAAGAGTCCGCACCACCCGCGATACCAACATCAATGCTGCCCGCCATAATGCTCTCAGCAACGTTGACTGCAGCTTGGAAGCTGGTCGCACACGCGCGAGTAACACTGTAAGCGTCAGTGTGGATGTGCATTCCTGTACCGAGCACAATTTCACGTGCAATGTTTGGCGCTTCTGGCATTTGAACTACTTGCCCAAATACCACTTGTTCGATGAGTTTCGGATCGATGTCTGTGCGAGCAAGCATTTCGCTCACTACCATTTTGCCTAAATCGACCGCTGGCACCTGGCTGAACTCAGTGCTTTGACGAGCAAAGGGGGTTCGTAGCCCTGCGACAATAGCAACACGTTCACCGTGGCGTGTTTTCACTTCCTGCTTGCCCATTGTTTCTCCTTAAATACAAGAGGTCTGACCTGATGCATTGTAATCAGTTTGTTAAATTTATCAAACGTGCGTTTAAATAAACGTGAAGCGAGTAGATCTATTGCTCTAGTTCATTGATTCTTAGGCGATTAAGAATGATTAACTATAGTGAGTAAAACAGAGGAGAAGTGTGCGGAAGGTAAAATTGAAGCAAAAAAAAACCACACAAAACTGTGTGGTCGGAATATCTATAAAACAATTAACATACGCCAATTGTAAAATTAATCAGTTTCCTGATTAGGAGAAAGTAAAGTCAGCCTTCAAAAGGAAGTGTCATCTTGCTCAACATGTTAGTCGTCAATGACTAACTAGATGACAAGATGTACTATAGCCCCTTCACTGCGCGAGATTTTGAAATAGATCAATTTTATGGCGATTTTACGAGTTCCCACCGTATCAAAGTTCGAATAACTTCAAATCGCCCAAAAAAAGGTGTAGGAAAGTACCCCCATTAAAACGATATAGAATAAATTATCATCACTTCAAATAAGTGCTTGATCGTAGAAGAAGTATATTGTGCTGCTGCTAAACTACATACAGATGTAGTCAAATCGAACTATGACCTCACAGAGCAAGACGGAGGCTCCTGTGGCAATATTTAAAATGTTTGGAAAGAAAAATTCCAACAGTCCGGTCAACTCTGATATGGACAGACAAAGAAAATACGAAGCTCTTGTTCGGGGCTATCACAGAGACTTGTATCGCTACGCTTACTGGTTGTGCAAGGATAAGGCGGTTGCAGAAGATTTGGTTCAAGAGACCTGTCTGCGTGCATGGAAGTCGCTGGATAGTCTTCAAGATGAAAAGGCTGCAAAATCTTGGCTTATTACCATATTAAGACGAGAAAACGCACGCCGCTTCGAGCGTAAACAATTTGATTTGGTTGATATCGATGACTACGGCAATGATGCTAAAGTCAGCGATGACCCACATCATCAACAGGAATGGCTGCAAGCTCAGATCATGAAGCTCGACGTCGAATACCGTGAACCTTTATTTCTTCAAGTTGTAGGCGGTTTCAGTGGAGAAGAAATCGGTGACATTCTTGATTTAAACAAGAACACAGTAATGACGCGCCTATTCCGTGCCCGTAATCAATTAAAAGAGATGTTGGATTCTCAAGATACTCAGAGAGGACAAAAAAATGGATGATTTAGAATTTCGTCGTCGTATTTTGTCGGATCCAAAACAGAAGGATGAAGAGATTCTGCAAGCTTTAGCTGAGAACGACGCTAACAGCAAGTTTGTTGATGACGTTTTGGATCTCGACCTTAAAATCAAGCAAGCCATGAATGTGGATGTGCCTGAAGACCTTGCCGACAAAATTCTGTTTAGCCAAACGTCAAACGCGCTAGATGACGACAAAGTGGTAAGACCGAATTTTGCTCGTAAAGCGATGGCACTGGCTGCATCGGTTGCGTTTACTGCTGGTTTATTGGTAGGTCAAATCAACTGGGGGAACGTTATTGTCTCTCCAGCTCAAGCGAGCCTAGCAGATACCGCAATGAAACACGTGGTGGCGGAAGAGTCATTTGTACGCAACCTCGATGAGGATGTTTCAAGCAAGCAAGTAAACGCGAAAATGATGCCGTTCCATTATCAACTTAACGGTAGCTTTCCGTACCATGTTTACTACTTAAACCATTGCGGCTTTGGTGAGTCAAACGCCCTTCATATGGTTTTTCAAGGTAAAGAAGGCAAAGTAACCATGTTTGTTACTGACGTGAAGAGCGAACAGAAAGTCGACTTTGATAAAGATGGTATGAGCGGCGTTGTGAAACCAGTAGGTAAAGCAAGTATGATTCTTGTTGGTAACAGTGGTGAAGACGTCGAAGCCATCGCAGCGAAACTCGCTCCTATGATGGAACCGATGTAAGAACTTCATCGAAACCACATTACTAAACAGTCAAAAGCCGCTAAATTTCGAAATTTAGCGGCTTTTTGTTTATAAATTCAAAACGAAACATTCACCCCACCTATTGAGTTTAGAGTCAAAACTCTAAATTATGCACTTTAGGTGCAATTTCCCGACATTTAGACATCATTTCTGCAATTTTTATTCAAATTTATCCAATGGTCGGATTTGTATGGTCCACTCTTAATACTACTATCTGCGCCACTGAGCAAAAGCTCAACTTATCGTCCAAAGAGACGAAACTAATAAGGAATAAATAATGACTCAGAATACGCGTCTGTTTAAAAAGACTCTCCTAGCAGTGACGGTTGCAATGGCATCTGGTCAAGCAATGGCAGCTGGTTTCCAGCTAAACGCACAATCAGCGACTGGTATCGGTCGTGCATTCGCAGGTGATGCAGTAATTGCAGATAACGCATCTGTAATGGCTCGTAACCCAGCAGCAATGGCTCTATTTGACAAAATGGAACTGTCGCTAGGTTTTGAAACTATCACTACTGATATCTCAGCAAAAAACGTAAACTACAAAGCTCTTGGTGGCCTAGTATCGGATAGTACAGATTATGACGATATCGGCAGTACGTCTGTAGCACCGAACATCCACCTTATCGTGCCAGTAAACGACAAGTTTGCATGGGGCGTAAACGCATACTCTAACTTCGGTACAAAAACAGAATTCAGCAATGACCTAACATGGTCTGAGTTTGGTGGCTTGACTGACGTGAAAAGCGTAAACCTTGGCGTTGCAGGTTCTTACCGCTTGAATGACCAATGGAGCTTTGGTGCAGGTATCGACCTTATCTACGGTACGGGTAAACTAGAACGTAAACTTGGCTTTACTGTTCCAGGTCTAAACCCTATCCCTAAAGGCACTACACTTCTAGACGCTGATGCAGCGGGTTTTGGCGTTGGCTTTAACCTAGGTACAGTATTCGAGCTAGATGAAAATAACCGTTTCGGTTTCTCTTACCGTTACAGTCCAGAAATCGAAGCTGAAGGCGATATCACTTACGCACCAGCAGGCGCTAAAGACTCTGATGGTAAGTTGAAGCTACCTCTTCCAGATATGGCAGAATTCTCTGGTTACCACAAAATTCAAGATACTAAATTCGCAGTACACTACAGCGTTCAATGGATCGGTTGGAGCGCATTCGATACTCTAGACGGTACTGTAAACGGCGGTGACTACACCTTTAACGAATACAAATGGCAAGACGGTTGGCATTACGCGATCGGTGGTACTTACTACATGAACTCTGACTGGACACTTCGTACTGGTTACATGTACGACACAAGTGCACAAGACCAGAAGACATCAGTATCAGTGCCTGACTCAGATCGTCAATGGTTCTCAGCAGGTGCAACTTACCACATTGATAACGCATCAAATGTTGATATCGGCTTTACATACCTATTGGGTGAAGACGTTAAAGTTAACGAAACTTCTAGCCTAGGCAGCACAATCGAAGCAACGACTCGTGCGGACGCGATTCTATTCGGCTTACAGTACAGCCGCAGCTTCTAAGCATTACGCGACAAGCTAATATAAGTACTCTCTATATAAAAGGCTGGAATTCCAGCCTTTTTTCTTATCTATTGTTTTCCATTCACCGAGATTGGGCGCACACGTGTAATCAAAAGCCATAATTATGACTCACAGGTGTTCGCTGAAATTTTTTCACACGGCCGTTACAGTTAGATAGATCATCTACATATCTCTATATAAATAGATTATAGGACTGAAAACACTGTTTTATTGGCTTTTCATTTTTAAAGTAATAACTCTAGTCGTAAACTTTCGCTCCACGTTATAAATAACTCAGCGAACATTACAATGAAAACCAACAAGACTCTCCTATCAACAGCAGTGGCATTCGGCCTACTTAGTACTTCAGGCGTTGCAAACGCAGCAGGTTTCCAACTTGCAGAATACTCTGCGACAGGTCTAGGTCGTGCATACGCTGGTGAAGCAGCAATGGCTGATAACGCAAGTGCACAATGGCGTAACCCAGCAATGCTAACTTACCTAGAAGGCACACAAGTGTCTGTTGGCGCTATTTACGTAAACCCAAATGTAGATGTTGACGGTCAAATGCATGTTGGTGGTGGTGCGACTCTTCCAGCAAGCTCTCATGACTTTGCACACGACGCTGTTATCCCTAACTTCTACCTATCTCATCAGTACAACGACAAGTTTGCTATTGGTCTAGCGTTTGGTACTAACTACGGTATGGAAACGGATCTAGGTAAAGATTTCGCGGCGGCTAACTTTGGTAACGAAGCGAGCGTAACGTCGATGGAAGCTAACCTGAACGCGGCTTACAAACTGAATGAAGCGCTAAGCATTGGTGGTGGTATTCGTTACATCATCGCAGACGGCAGCATTGGTGCATCAGTACCAAACCATTTCCCTGCAATTCCTTCTAAGAACTTAAAGCCTCAAACAACGCTAAAATACATGGAAGGTGACGATACCGCTTGGGGTTGGCAAGTTGGTGCAGCTTGGCAAATCAATGACAACAACCGCCTTGGCTTTGCTTACAAATCAGCAGTAGATCTAACACTAGAAGGTCATGCAACGGGCTGGGCATTCAACCCAATCAACCCTAACGCTAAAAAAGCAGGCTCAATGGACTTAACATTGCCAGCAACAGCGGAACTAGCAAGCTTCCACCAATTAAGTGACCAACTAGCAGTTCACGCGAGCATTAACTGGACTGATTGGAGCAGCTTTAAAGAGCTAGTGGCAGATTTCCCAGACAAATCAGATCTAATCAAATCTGAAAACTGGGAAGACAACTACCGCTTTGCTGTAGGTACTACTTACAAGCTTGACCAAAAATGGACACTGCGCTCAGGCGTTGCTTACGACATGTCAGCGGTTGATGACAAGTACCGTACAACGACTATTCCAGAAACTGATCGTCTATGGCTAAGTGTTGGTGCTGGTTACGAATGGTCTAAAAACCTAACGCTAGACGCAGGCTTCACTTACATCTTTGCTAAAGATGCATCTATCAGCGAACCTCGCGATGCGTCTGATAACGAAGCAGCTCTTCTAGGTGGCGCGTTTACAGGTGAAGTAACTGGTAACGTATGGCTAATCGGTGTTCAAGCGAACTACACGTTCTAATCTGAACGCTATTTCTCGATAAAAGAAAGTGACCGACAAAAAAGAAAGGCTTGGTGAAAACCAAGCCTTTTTATTTTGCTATTTGCTGAAGCGATTAGAAGTCTTCTTCTAAATACTCGTCCAAGTATGCTTCTTCGTCTTCATCCACTTCATCAACATTGTTGATTTCCGCTTTGAAATCTTGACGCTGCAAGTAAACATCACGCGTTAGCACATATGGATCTGGAGATGCTTCAAGCTGTGCTTCTTGTGGAACCAATAGCGCACGTTTCTCCATGCCCTCTAGTGCCCACTTACCAAGACCCGCCCAGAAGTTAAGGTAAGACAAGGGGACATACATACCATCTACAGTATCTGTCACTTCACGTAGCGTATATGGACCATAACCAGGAATCATAAAGTATGGGCCGTTACCAACGCCATAGTGCCCGACTACGCTACTAAATTCTTTGTTGTCGTATTTAGTAATACCTGCGGCCGTTGCAATATCGAACAAACCGAAAATGCCGAACGTGGAGTTAATCCAAAAACGGTTAAAGTGATCAACGGCTTTGGTGCCATTGCCCATAACAAGGTTGTTTACCACACTTGCTGGCTCATCTAAGTTTGCTAAGAAATTAGCAATACCAGAGCGAACCGGCACTGGTGTGTAATCCACGTACGCAAGAGAGATCGGACGAACCAAATACGGGTCTAAGTAATCGTAGTTGATGTCCCACATTGCGCGGTTGAAGCCTTCTAATGGATCATAAGCATCAGAAGTCGTTTGATTAGTTTCGTTTTCTTCAGTTACTGCCTCCTCGGGCGCACTTGAACAGCCAACCAGTCCAACTGCGAACAGTAACAAGAAGATGGATTTACCCTTGTTATACATTCTTCGTTCCATAACGACTATTAATATACCTAAGCAACCTTTTGATATATGTACGGAAAGCACCGAAAGAAAAGTCACTTGGGTATATAAATAAAGGCCAGCAATCGCTGGCCTTTTTCATTCTACTCGATAGTTGCTAGTCATACCACAAAACAGAGATGGCAATCACTAAGTGTCAAATATCAGAGACGATTATGCTTATTGATACTGCTTATCGATCATCACTTCAACTGGCTGACCGAAATCAACCACAGCGCTCTCACCGTGCCAATCTTGGTCACGAGTCGCCACGTTACCATCAGAGTCGACACGAACGCGAACCATCAGCTTCTCTAGAGAAGAAAGCTTCTGTCCGTCCATCATCGCATTACCATCATCCAGTACCACTGTACGAGGGAATGTACCTAATGGGTAGCGAGCTGCTGCAACTGGCATCGGAGAACCGTCTGCACGGTGGATTGAAACGATCAATACCGCGTTTGGATCCAACTGAGCTTCTGGCGCAACGTTAATCGTCACCGCCACACTCTTGTCTGGAGAAACCGCTTCGCCCATTTGCTTGCGCGCGCTTTCGATACTGCGGCCTAGCATTTCGTAGCGGCTGTCTTCTGGACCAATCATTTGCTGCATGATACCCCAGTATTTGATTGCCGCCGGGAAGTCTTGACGCTCAAATGCATCAAACGCTAGTAGCGAGAATACACGTAGATCAACGTAATCCTGCTGCATCAGTTTACCAAGCAGAGAACGAGCCGTTGCTTGATCCATCTCGTCTTGAGAAAGCATCAGTGCCTGTGCATAACCAAGTTGAACATCTGGGTCTTTTGGCTCTAGCTTGTACGCTTTCTCCATTGCATCAATAGAAGTCGTTACGTCACGGTTAGCTAAAGCGATACGACCTAGTAGCAACCACCCCGTTGAATCTTCAGGCTGGTAATGCAAACGAGTACGCAGTGCTAAAGATAGGTCAGCCATTTCATCTTCACTCAAAGGTTCAGATGACGCAGACATTAGCTTTTTAGAAAGCTCTGGTAGGTTCTCGTTGACTTCTTGCCACTTGATCACATCTTGAGATGCACCAAATTTGTAGTATAAACCGTAGCTTAAAACTACTGTCAGAATGACTGATGGGATTAAGACTGCAATAGGAGAAACCTTTGTTTCTGTTTGCGCTTTATCACCCGGAATATCGTCAAGTAGCGACTGCTTTAGATCCGAGATCAGATCGTCTTCGCTTTCCACCAGACCTTCGTCTGTTTCTTCAGCAAGCTCAGATAGACGGTCTTTATAGAACGCCTTGTTTAGCTCATCACGTAACACTTCATCGTTGTTGGCTTTTTGCTTTAGCAGTGGCAATGCAATCAATGCGCATGCCACAAGCGTAAGAACAACGGTTGAAACCCAAAATAGTGTCATTATTTCTTATCTCCGTTGTTCTCTTCATCAAGTAATGATTTGAGGCGCGCTTCTTTCTCTTCGTCCCATTGCTCATTGCTTGCTTGAACTGCTTTTGCTTTGGATTTACGGCTACGTAGCACAATCAAACCAAAACCGCCTAATACCACTGCTAGTGGGCCTAGCCACAAAATTGCAGTCGCAAAGGTAAACGGAGGATTGTACGTTACGAAGTTACCGTAACGAGCAATCATGTAGTCCACGATCTCATCCTTGGACTTACCTTCTTTGGTCATTTCGTACACCTTGTGGCGTAGGTCTTGAGCCAATTCCGCATTCGAATCTGAGATAGTGTTGTTCTGACATTTTGGACAACGCAGAGTATGGCCTAGCTCTTTGAACTGCTGCTCTTGCTCTAGGTTATCAAACTCATAAACTTCAATCGCTGCGTGGGCAGCAAGAGAGAATGTCATTGCAGCCAATGCCGCTAAGATAAACTTTCTCATTGCTTCGCCTCCTCAACCAACTTGGTGTAAAGCGGCTCTAGTTTTTCCGCCCAGTTGCGAGGGTTTACGTCACCTACATGGCGGTAACGAATCACGCCATTTGCATCGATGATAAAAGTTTCTGGAGCGCCATATACGCCAAGGTCTAGACCTAGCATGCCGCTGCCATCAAACAAGCTGATTAGGTATGGGTTACCTAGGTCGTTTAGCCAACCCACTGCTTTGTTGCGATCATCTTTGTAGTTCATACCAATGATCTTCACACCTTTACCAGCAAGCTCGTTTAGGTATTTATGCTCTGCGTAACACGTTGGACACCAAGTCGCCCACACGTTAAGTAGCAAAGGTTCGCCTTTAAAGATCGATTGATCGTATTGCTTGCCCGGCTCCGCCAAATCTTCCAGATGGAACTCAGGCACAGGCTTACCTACTAGTACTGATTCCAGTTTTGTTGGATCGTCCCCCTCTTGGTTACGAACCAACTGAGTTGCGAAGATACCCGCCAGTACCATGAACGCCACCAACGGGATAAATAGGACTTTCTTATTCATTTCTTATGCCTCCTTCTCCGCTAGCTTTGACTTTTCGTCTTTCTTAGCCGTTTTGCGGAAGCGGTAACGTCTATCAGAAATAGCAAGCGCACCACCTAAAGACATGATCAATGAACCAGCCCAGATCCAACGAACGAATGGTTTGTAGTAAATACGTACTGCCCAAGAACGGTTATCGTCTAGGCGCTCACCCATTGCGATGTATAAGTCGCGAGTGATACCACGGTCGATAGCTGCTTCTGTCATCATTGACTTCGCCGTGCGGTAGAAACGTTTTTCAGCGTGTAGCGTGTTCACGTACTTACCGTCATTGGTGATTTCAAAGTCCGCGATGTAACCATCGTAGTTTGGACCGTCTTTGTCACGTAGACCTGAGAAGTAGAAATCGTAACCGTAAATCTTGAAGTGCTCACCTGGCGCCAAACGCACGTCACGCTCGATGCTGTAGTTTTGCACCATCGCAATACCAATTACAGTAACGGCTAGACCAATGTGCCCAAGCATCATTGCCCAGTGGCTACGTTGAAGTTTACGAACACCTTCACCGAAGCTATGACGGTGAGTAGCACGCTCGTACAACTCAAAGCCATGCATTGCAATGATCCAAATTGCCATTACCCAACCGATGTAAGCCATCACTGAGAAGAAGTCTGCGAACAGGAATACGCACACCGCACCTAGTGTGAAAGCAAGCACACCAGAAACAACCATTGGCTTAATAAGCTTAGATAGATTGTCGCGCTTCCAACGAATCATAGGACCAATACCTAGTAGGAAGGCGAACGGCATCATCAGCCATGCGAACAGCATGTCGAAGAATGGTGCACCGATAGATACTGAACCAAGACCAATTTGTTTGTGAACCAATGGCAACAAGGTACCAACCAATACGACGACTAGCGCAGCAATCAGAAGTACATTGTTAGCAAGTAGCGCGTTCTCACGCGATACCAAATCGAAATTACCACGTACGCGAACCGCTGCCCCTTTCACTGCGAATAGCAGGAGTGAGCCACCGATTACGAAGACTAGGAAACCTAGAATAAACATACCGCGTGACGGATCAGACGCGAACGCGTGCACCGATACCAAGATACCGGAACGAACCAAGAAGGTACCCAACAAACTTAGTGAGAATGCCGAGATCGCCAGTAGAACTGTCCAAGCTTTAAATGTACCGCGTTTTTCGGTTACCGCTAGAGAGTGCATCAGCGCTGTACCCGCTAGCCAAGGCATGAATGATGCGTTTTCAACTGGATCCCAGAACCACCAGCCACCCCAGCCAAGTTCGTAGTAAGCCCACCAAGAGCCTAGCGCGATACCTAGTGTTAGGAATACCCAAGCTGCTGTTGTCCAAGGACGAGACCAACGAGCCCAAGCTGTATCAAGACGACCAGTCATCAAAGATGCGATTGCAAACGAGAACGCAACCGAGAAGCCTACGTAACCCATGTAAAGCATAGGTGGGTGAACGATCAAACCTGGGTCTTGAAGAAGTGGGTTCAAGTCACGTCCATCGACCGGGAAGAACGGCAACGTGCGTAGGAATGGGTTTGACGTCAGGATGATAAACAGCAGGAAGCCCACTGAGATCATGCCCATTACCGCAAGTACACGGGCAACCGATTCTTGTGGCATGCCACGACTGAAAGTAGCAACCGCCACTGTCCATGCTGCTTGGATAAGTACCCAAAGCAATAATGAACCTTCGTGCGCACCCCAAACCGCAGTCAGACGGTAGTACCAAGGCAATTGGCTGTTTGAGTTACTTGCTACGTATTGCAACGTAAAGTCGTTGGTGTAGAAACCCCAACACAGAATAACGAAAGAGAAAAATAGCATGATGAACATCGACCACGAAAGCGGTCGTGCTGTGTTCATCAGCATCGTGTTGTTGTTTGATGCACCCCATAGCGGCAATACGCTGAGCAACAATGCCATTGCTAGCGAGAGTATGAGGGCAAAGTGACCGATTTCAGCAATCATTGGCCGCTTCCTTGTTTTTGTTCAGTTGTGTACTGCAAAGGCTCATGAGTCTTCTTCATCGCTTCTGCAATCTCAGGTGGCATGTATTCTTCATCGTGTTTTGCCAACACTTCAAAAGCTTTTACGGTTGTTGCGTCTTCAAGAACACCTTGAGCAACGATACCTTGACCTTCACGGAATAAGTCAGGAAGGATACCTTCATAAACGATGGTCACTTCAGGACCGACATCGTGCAGCTCAAAGCTTACTTTTAGAGATTCAGGATCACGACGAACTGAACCTTCAACAACCATACCACCAATACGTAGACGCTGGCCTACCTCAGGCTTTGTGCCGTCTGGCTTACCGTTTACTAATTCCGTCGGCGTGTAGAATAGATCCATGTTTTGGTTCAGTGCGTAAAGCATCAAACCGATGGTTGCACTAATACCGATAAAGATCGCTAAAACAATGCCTAGCCTCTTTTTACGTCTCGGGTTCATAACGTGTTCTCCATATTCTTCGCCGCGTCGATACGCGCTTGACGATCAATTTTCGCTTTCACTTCTTTTAACAACGCATCCCCACGGCGGATACTCGAAATCAAAAGAATGAGCATAGATAAGAAAGTAATACCAAACGCGCTCCATACGTAACCTGCGTAGCCACCCATGGCAAATAGTTCGCTCAGAGAATCAAAATGCATAATCAATTACCTCACTGAGTTTTTTCAGCTGCGAGTTTTTGCACCCAAGGGCGATGACTCTCTTTGCTGATAATTTCGTTACGGAAGCGCACCATCGTTACCGCGCCAAAGAAGAACGCAAAACCAAAAATGTTCAGCAACAAAGGCCAAAGCATGTTGGATGAGATCGATGGTTTTTCAAATTTGGTGATAGTCGCGCCTTGGTGAAGCGTGTTCCACCACTCAACTGAGAAGTGGATAATTGGTAGGTTCACCACACCAACGATAGCCAAAATACCTGCGGCTTTTGCGGCGGTCTTTTGGTCATCAAATGCGTGGTAAAGTGCAATAACACCAAGGTACAAGAATAGAAGAATTAATTCGGAAGTAAGACGTGCATCCCATACCCACCAAGTACCCCACATAGGTTTGCCCCAAACGGCACCCGTTAGTAGAGCAATAAAGGTGAATACTGCACCGATCGGCGCCATAGCCAGTGCTGCCATGTCAGACAGGCGCACTTGCCAAACCAAGCCGATAAACGCGGCAATGGCCATCGACATGTAAACACCCATCGACCAAATAGCCGAAGGTACATGGATGTAGATAATTCGGAAACTGTCACCTTGTTGGTAATCAGAAGGCGCAAATGCAAGGCCCCAGACAGTACCAACTGTTAGGCATACGAGGGCCAATACAGAAAACCAAGGTAGGAACTTACCACTCAGGTGATAAGCTGCTTCAGGCTTGGCATAAGGATGTAGCCATTTCCACATGTTAAGTTCTCACTCTTACTTCAGGGACACTGTCCAGAGGGCCGAGACCGTAGCAGTGCTTTAATAATAATTCTTTGATCAAACGTCGCTTAAATCGCATTTATTGAGTTAGTTAACACTAACTCGCAGTGCTGCGCTGATAGCAAACGGTGTGAGGGTGACAGCCCCCATCAACATTGCGCCTAAAATCGCCAGTTGTCCGTTATACGCCATACCTAGTGCTGCAGCATCAATCGCGGACGTAGCGAAAATCAGAATTGGGATGTAGAGCGGAAGAATGAGCAAACTCAAAAGAACGCCGCCTTTTTGCAACCCAACCGTCAGTGCCACACCAATGGCACCGATAAAACTCAACGTCGGCGTACCAATCACTAAAGTCAGTACGACAGACAGCCAAGTGTTGAAATCAAGAGAAAGCAGAATTGCCAACAATGGGCTGATTAAAATCAGAGGCAATCCCGTTAGCAACCAGTGAGCTATGACCTTAGAAATCACAACAAGTTGCAATGGAATTGGCATTAGCATCATTTGCTCTAGTGCGCCGTCTTGAAAATCATCACGGAATAGACGCTCTAATGATAATAAGGCGGACAGCAGAGCAGCAACCCAAACAATGCCAGCTGCAATACGTGCTAACAAATTAGGCTCAGGACCGATGCTAAGAGGGAAAAGTGTGATCACAATGATGAAGAACCACAATGGGTTCAAAATGTCCGCTTGACGACGAAATGCGATCAGAAGCTCGCGGCGAATAATGGTTGTCATGGCCGAAATCATATCAATCACCCAGTTTTATTTTTCTAAGTTTCGGGCTGTCTGCAAACATATCTTGATGCGTGGTTAGCACGACGATGCCGCCATTGTCAGCATGGCTAACAAACAGTGCCTCTAGCACTTTCACGCCTTGTTTGTCGATTGCAGTTAAAGGTTCGTCCAGAATCCATAGGATTTGGTTGCTTAACCAAAGCCTTGCCAACGCCACACGACGCTGTTGGCCAGCAGAAAGCTGTGCTACAGGCACATCTTCTCGACCCGCAAGCCCTACTTGGGCTAAAGCAGCAAAGATTTCTTCATCTGAGGAGCGATTATTATGGATAGATTGGTAAAAGCGCAGGTTTTCAAACGCGGTAAGTTCGCGTTTAACGCCAGTTTGATGCCCTAAGAACAGAAGGTCTTGATGGAAAACGTCACGAGATTTTTCAACCTCTTCGCCTTTCCATTTGATTGTGCCTTCTTCTCTGTCCCCTAACCCTGTCACGATACGCAGCAATGTGGTTTTGCCTGTGCCGTTGCGTCCTTCAATCTGGACCAATTCACCAGGCTTGATTTCGAATTGCAGGTTTTCAAACAGGACCCTGTCATCACGGATCGCAGTTAGGTTAGAGACTTCTAACATAGGG